>NZ_OZ034692.1:1020866-1361155 GCF_964026735.1 Wolbachia endosymbiont (group E) of Neria commutata | reverse complement strand
TGTCTTACTACACTCCAATCTATTTAATTTATTCTTTTATATATGAAAGTATAGTAGTAATAATAGTTCTATCAATAACTTGTTATTAACTTAAAATTGGGTAAAAATCTGAGTAATCTAATTTGTGGATAAATATGTTAGTAACTTTTGTATGTTATTGATTTTCTTCTATAATTTGTGTGTATAAGTAAAATGTTTAGTGTGTTAGTTATTTTTCTTTATGGAAAATAATTCACTGTTATAAATTGTTATATAATTATGTATATATCGGTGAAAAAGTTGTGGAACAATTGTGAGTATTTTGTATCAACAAATAATCCACAAATTAATTTGACATTATCCACATGCTTATTAGATATTTAATAACAGTTTTTTATTAAAATATTTTTACCGTTACAGGAAACCAATTGAGTAAAAAAAAATCTCTGACAGAAAAAATAACATATAAAGTTTTTCTGTTTCTTTTTGAAAAGGTTCCTTTATTGAAAAAGTGTGCAACTAAAGCATTAATGAAAGATCTACCGGATCTTAACATATTTAATAGTCTGCTAAAGTTTCATGATTGTAGCATAATGGACGTAATGACTCCACGTACGGAAATATGCGCAGTGGATATAGAGTCAAGCGAGCAGGAAATAATAAAGAAGGTAAAAGATACTTGTCATACTAAAATACCAATTTATAAAAATAATTTTGATAACGTAATAGGTTTTTTTTATGTAAAAGATATCATTTTTAATAGAGGTGAAATTTTTAATCTGAGAAGTATTATACAGAGTGTAATATTTGTTCCATCCTCGATGAAGACGACTAATCTGTTTATTAAGATGAAGTCTTCCAAATCATATTTGGCTATTGTACTGGATGAATACGGCGGAACTGACGGTTTAATTTCGATGACTGATCTTATAGAAGAAATAATACCAAACATTGACAGTGAGAATGAAACAAACTCAGAATATGCCATTACTAAATTGCCACAGAATAAGTTTGAAGTGTCAGCAAGGGCTCTTATAAAGGATATAGAAGAGGATCTAAAAATAGAGTTGCGTGATCCTGAAGAAGACTATGCTACTCTTGGTGGCTTAATTCTTTCTATTGCTGGTAAAGTGCCTTCTGTAGATGAGGTTGTTAAGTATAAAAATGGTGTAAAGTTTATCATTAAAGATGCAAATGAACGCTATATTAATAAAATAATATTGGACTTAAGTGATTATAAAGATACTATTTAACTTTTTTTGTTAATCTTTTTTACCATGCTGTCAATCATATGCTTTATCCCTTGATACACAGAGTATACGCCTTCATCATGGCGCATATAAGCAGAGCAGGAAAATACATTATATACTTCGTCTTCTATTGATAGCCCTGTATCACACTTTATATGCTCACCACCAAGCTTTTCTATTAACTGCTCTCTATCATCCCCTATAGTTACTTTAATCTTACTTTCTTCTTTATCTATCTCACTGCTTAAAATGGCAACAATTACGGCTGGTGATATGCATATCGCTCCTATTGGCTTTCTTGTACCGAAAAATTCTAAAACCAATCTTTCAAATTCAGGTAGCACTGTTACTGTGTCTTTATTTTCAGCTAAATCAGATAAATTTCTTGCAGCTCCATATCCTCCAGGTACAACTAACATATCGAAATCTTCAGCTTTGGCTTCTTTTAAATCATATACATCACCTCTTGCAATCCTTGCAGCCTCAACAAGCACATTTCTTTTTTCTTTTGTTTCCTTTTTTGTTTTATGATTCATAACCTGTGCAACGTTTATGTTGGGTGCAAAGCATTTAACATCCACTTCTTGCTGGTCAAGCACAAGCAGGCTTAAAACAGCCTCTCTGACCTCAGCTCCATCAAGATGACCACATCCTGATAAAACCACTGCAGCTTTTAATTTTTTTTCACCCATATAAGAACCTTAATTTTATGTAATCTAGATATTTTAATACAAATTCTATATTTGGAAAGGGGTATATTGTATTGATTATTTTATGTTAATTATAACATATTTAATATTTTATATATATAATTAAGCATATTTATAATTAATAGAGATTGATATGGTAAAAAATGGTACAGGTAATGACGATAATATTTCTCAAACTTCTACAAGTTCTACTAGCTCAAGTCAATCAAGAAAAGAGCTAGCAAGTGACTGGAAGCAAGGAAAACATATAGTAGAAGCTAAAAATCGTATTACGGTATTGCAAAATTCAGGATTCTCTGTATTAGAAACTGTAGCTCATGAACTCTCAAAGATATTAAATAAAAAAGATAAAAATTCAGAAAAATTAGCAGATATCATTAATAAAAGTGATCGAGAAGACTTTCAAAAAGGGTGTTTAAGGCTTTATGAAGATATAGAGGATGATATACAGCTTTTAGTTAATGCTAATGATAGTAAACAAGTAGAACTTGAAACTAAAATACTTGAAAAACTTCCAGAACGAATAGAAGAAGCTAAATATGAGAGGTCATTAAGTCCTGAAAAAATAAGCAATATTATAAAAGGATTGGAAGAAGTGCCTACGCTAGGTAGAAAAAGTGAATATTTAAAAGCAGAATTTGACAAGTTGGGTGTAGCAGGAAAATCTCTTGCAGTGGCAACTGTTGCGACAGTTGGAACTCTTGGAGCTCTTGCTTCACCTTTTGTTGTAGGTGCAGGTTTAGTTGCTGCGCCATTTGTAGGAGCAGGTTATGCTGCTAAAAAAGGGGGGGAAGCTCTTGATAAACCTGCTCTAGAGGGAAGACAGGAGTTAGCTGAAGAAAAAAAGAAAGCTGTTCATGATGATAAGTTAGCTCCTAAAGTAAATGAATTAGCAAAAGAATTTATTGATTTTGCTGTGCTTAAAGGACAAGTAGGGATATTAAGAGCTGCAATAAAGCAAAGTCCAGAATTGGGAAATATAATATCAGAAGCAAATCTTAATATTATAGAAGAATTTATCACTGCTAGAACAGGAAAATTAGAAAGACTAGGTATGTATAATCAAGTGTTAAACGAGTTAGGTGAAGAAGCAGCAAGAAAAATTTTAACGTTAATGGAAAATATTAAAGATCCAAAAGAATTAAGCCCTGAGGAAAGTGCATATTTTCGCTCGTTAAAAAAAGTAGTTACCAATGGTTTTTCCGCATCTATTAAGTCAGCTTTCTCTAACAAAATTATAACCACTGGCTCGGAAGCAAATAGAGCTCTATTGAGTAATATAAAGAAAGATAATTTTGTTAATGCTAGAGATGTGCTGAAAAACTGTTCTAAACTTAATGAAGAGAATAGAAAAAAGCTTGATGTAGATTTAAAGTCAAAATTGGGAAGTAATGCTCATTTAGTTAATATATTAGATAAAAGAAATCCATCTGGTGATGAACTTAATCTTTTAGCAGGTGCTTTTAATTTACTAAATAAGGAAGATATGAAAGAACTTGCTGAAAAAAGTGCAAAATTATTAACTCAGCAGAAACAAGAAGAGAAAGGTATTCTTGATAAAGTGAAAAGTGTTCTTGATGGTGTCCTTGATAAAATGAAAGATGTCTCCGGTAAAGTGAAAAGTTTATTTACGCGAGGTACATCCGCTGAAGAAGTAAGTGAAAAAAATAAAAATTTGAATATATAGCTAGTATTATGTTGCAGTTACAACGCATTACCCATTTAAAATAAAATCCAGTGTCACTTCACGCCAAATATGGTGATGCTGAGTTGGCAAATCTGTAAGCGGGCTACATTTATATACGGCTCGCATTGCACTATCTGCTATTGATCTGAAAAGCGGATTGTTACGATAGGAACTACTGTCTGCTACATCTGCCATAACTATCTCGCCTTGACTGGATAATAATAAATTAATTTTTATGTTAAAATTTTCTTTGTAAGCTGCACTATCAGGGATACTCCAGCATTTTGTAAGCTTGTCTCTTATGGAATTAATAATTTCTTTTACAACCAATTCGTCCTTTTTATTATTAACACTTTTTTCGCTTCTTACTTCCCTAGGCTTTATAATATCTCTTGACTTGCTGTATCCCCCCTCTTTCCTTTTTGGGGCAGGAGTGAACTCTTCACTTTTAACGATTTCTTCTTGCATTTCAATAATTTGTCTGGGTTTATATGTTTGCTTTATATCAATATCAGTAGTGTCAAGCTCCTTAACTACTTCTTTTTTCCTTTGTGGTACAGGAATAAATTCTTCTACCAATGTATCATTTGTTTGTGACTCTAAAGGTAATGAAAGAAGTATAAGACAATATAAGGATAAAAAAAGAACGAAGTTAGAACGGAAAAAACGCATATGTTGACAGTCTGCTTTACTGTTTTAAAGCTAATATCACGCATAAAGTCAATATATTTCAGCTGGTTAGCAGATTTGACGCGATTTAATTTAGTATAGCTAACCAAAGAGTTGAAGAGGGAGTACGCTTGAATTTAACGATTTTTGGACAAGCTGTTAGGATTTATTTTGTACAGCGCTGTACGTTCAACCCAATTCTTCTGAGTTTTTTTAGATGATACGACACCTTGATTCCCTGATGCAATTCTGTTGCGATCGTAGCCATTGGTAGGTTTTTCCAAATCATCTTTTCTTTTTCCTTCTAGTACTCCAATTTTTAGTCGTGCATTATCATTTTCTAGCAACTTATGTAGGTTGTTTTTATCTTTTATACAGTCTGAAAATGGATTGTGTGCGTTTACAAGTGAAATATTTTTTTTACTAACTTGTGGAGTTGGGTTTAATCCTTTATTTGGCATTTTCAATGCTTCCTTTAGTTCGCTCATCACTTGATCAGCTGGATTGGATTGAGCATTGTTTGATTTTACAGTTTCGGAGTCAATTTGCTTGGTCTTATCAGGGAGTGATGAAATATTAAAGTAGTTTTTGTTCACATTTAACAATTCTGTGTCAAAGTTTGGGCTGGAAGATCCTTCAACGTTAGCTGTAGTAGTAGGGCCTACTTTATTTTCTTCACTAGCATTAAGCTCTTTGTTTAATACTTCCAATGCTTCTTCAAATTCACTGTCATCATATAGTGGAAAATCATATGTAGAATCCCATTCTTGTTGTGCTTCATCTGAATGTTTAATATTGAGTGCTGCCCTTTCTTCTACTGCTTTTACACCTGGTTTAGTTTGCTTTAGTAATCCAGCCTCTATTAGGCGTTGTTTAGTTTGTGGGCTAATGTAACTCTCTTTGAGATCGACTTTTTTTAATCCTCCTTTATTGTCTTGCTGAAACCTATCTCTAATTTCTTTAAGAAACTCTTCAAGTTCAAATTGATCACTTTGTCCAATGTTCTTCTTTGACTGACCATTCATGATGTGCCCTATACTCTTGGGTGTTATACGCTGGTCAGCAAAAATTAACTGAAGATTATAAACTTGATCTCTCGAATTTTCCTCTCGCATTGCTTGTCTATGATTACGTTTTTCTTGAGCTTCCTGAGAATTAATTTGATGCTCAAACTCATCATTAGTTGGAGATGAATAACCAGAATCTCTTCTTTCAGGCCATGGTATATTAAACAGGTGATCATTTCCTTTGTCCTCGCTTTTTTGCTTGCCTTCAGACTGCTGTTGGCTTCCAGTTGGAGCATTAGTTGCTGCAGGAAAAAACGTCGTCAACTTAGGATAAGAATTATAAGAATTAAAAAAGTTTCTCAAAGTATTTGTAGATCCGTCTGAATTGCCACTTGGTCGACTCATGGGATTATTCTGAGGTGTAAGCGGGCTAACTCTAAGTGGTGTTGGTGGAGGTGTTTTAGAATGTACTTGAGATCTATTATCAGAACTGAATTCTTTAGTACCAGTGATTGTTACATCTTCAATGACTGGCGGATCCTCGTGTCTACCCACATATGGCTGAGTGTTTACCTGTTGCTGCTGGCTTTCAGACTGACGCTGTACTACTGGTTGTTGCTGATTTTCAAGCACCGAATAACTACTCTGGCTTTCAGGTGTACCATTTTGCTCACTAAAAACTCTTTCAAAAAAAGCATTTCCTTCTGGTGAAAGTGGAGTTTCATAAAAGACGGGTGAAAGGAGAGAACTATCGTCATGGCTTTCAAGTGTATCATCATTATAAACTATTGGAGACATGTTGAAATTAGGCAGTTGTGCATCAGGAAGTGGAGTACTAGTTGTTACAGGCTGAGATTCGATTTCAGGTGTATGAGTAGCACCACTTTTGCTCACAATCTCTCTAGTAACATTAATACCACTTCTTATAGTTTCAGACATATCATTCTGTACTTCATTTTCTTTCCATCTTCCTTTTGCTAGTGCTTCAGCTAAGAATAAACCGCCTAGTTTTACGTCTTTATTTGCATTAACGTCTATTTCTCCTGCTTGATATTTACTTAAATAGTCTTGATCAACTTTCACAGTACCGTCGGCATTAATATGTATTTTAATTGTGTGATTGACTCCATTTGCTGGCCAATTTAGCGTCATTTCATATGCACCATCGGTAACAACGTAGTGCCTTATTCCATTGGAAACAACTCCATGCATTCCACTTTTTCCATTGTCATGCAACGTTGAAAATCCTGAAATTCCATTGTTTTTACAAAAATCACTTTGCAAAAATTCGCTAATCTTAAACTCATTTTTGTTATCCTTTAATTGAATTTTTGCACAGCTACCATATATTGATACCTCTTTGATGTCTTGAACATGAGCACTCAACTCTTTCTTAACTTTTTCTTTTAAGTCTTGTTGAGCTCTGTATATGTCATCTACCTCTTTTTGAGTTATGACTTTGTTATTTTTTAATCTGTTGATTAGATCTGAACCAGAATCCCATTCGCTTTCGTTGTGTTTATCTAGATATGCACCACGTTCTATTAGAAATTTCATTACACTTATAAGATAGCTTTTGCTGTATTTTTTTTCTGACTTAGTTGCTTCACTTAGTAAAAACACTAAAGGAGTATTGCCTTCTTTATCAAGATGGTTGATATCTACACCTGATTGTAGTACAGCATTTATTGTTTCTTTTACTGCATCTATATCGTCATTATGATCACGTACAGCACGATGGAGTGGTGAAAAAGAGCGTTCTGGTATCTCTATAAATGTTGCATTATGATCATTAATCAACTTTCTATATTTCTTATAGTCCGCTTGTTTTACAACACTATCGATTTCAGCTTCTGATATACTTTTGGATAAAGACGAGAATTCCTTAGTAAATTTATCATTACTGAACTTAATATTAATATTAGAAATGTCCCCCATAACCCTATAACCTTTAAATCTACCTAATATAATTATTTTGGAATTAGGTTAAATTTTTATTAAAAAAGGTTGTAAAAATTTCATGAACGTGTTTTTAGGTGAGAGACGAGAAAAAAATGACCGTAAAAGCTGTGAGTAGAGATGTTCAGTATTGACAGAAAAACAATAGACTTCTTTCACAATATTAATTTAACGAGAGTATGTAACTCAGCACTCCACCATTTTTTAGGTACTTTACTTCAGTCAGTGTTTGAATGCAGCACTTTAGCTGAGTTAATTGCTCAGAACCGTCGTTTCTTTTTATCAGGCATTCCAAATTTCCATCTGGAATCATTTTACCTTTGATACTAACTACTTCGCTACCATCAAATATCTTTCTAGTCATTCCATCTTGAAATGCAAGTGGAAGAACTCCCATACCGATCAGATTAGACCTATGTATACGCTCAAAACTTTCTGCAATGACAGCCTTGATTCCAAGTAATAATGTACCTTTTGCAGCCCAATCTCTACTTGAACCTGTGCCATATTCTTTTCCTGCAAGAATGATTAGAGGTACATTATTTTCCTTATAACGCATTGCTGCATCAAAGATCGGCATAGTTTCTTGAGATGGAATATATTTTGTATGACCACCCTCAGTACTAACCATTTCATTTTTTATTCTGATATTAGCAAAAGTTCCTCGCATCATCACATTGTGATTACCACGGCAAGATCCATAGGAATTAAAATCCTGAGGCTCAACTCCAAGTTCCTTTAAATATAAACCTGCAGGGCTATTTGAGGCGATATTTCCGGCAGGAGAAATGTGATCGGTAGTAACACTATCGCAAAATATTGCCAGTATTTGTGCACCGTTTATGTTGATCGAATTATCTTTATTATTTTCAGGCGATAAATTATCAAAATAAGGCGGATTTTGTATGTAGGTGCTGTTTGTATCCCAATTGTAGATTTCACTTCTTTCACATTTTATCTCTTGCCAGTGCTCATCACCAGAAAAAACATCCTTATATTTCTCCATGAACATCTCGCGCGTTACAACTTTATTAACACAATCCTCAATCTCATGGTTTGTCGGCCATATATCTTTGAGGTATACATCATTTCCATTTTTATCTTTGCATATTGGATCTTTAGTTAAGTCAATTTGCACAGTTCCAGCAAGTGCATATGCAACAACAAGTGGTGGAGATGCCAGGTAATTAGCTTTGACTAAAGGATGAATTCTTCCTTCAAAATTACGATTACCAGACAAAACTGCAGCAACAGTTAGGTTTTTATTTTTAATATCATCTTCTATATCACTATTCAGTGGACCAGAATTTCCAATGCAAGTTGTGCAACCATATCCAACTAAATTAAAGCCCAAAGCATTTAGATCTTGTTCTAGCCCTGACTTTACTAAATATTCTGTCACAACTTGTGAACCGGGAGCAAGAGAAGTTTTAACCCAAGGCTTTGATTTGAGCCCAAGCTTAATTGCATTACGCGCTACAAGCCCTGCTGCAATCATTACACTCGGATTGGAAGTATTGGTGCAGCTTGTTATAGCTGCAATCACTACGCTGCCATCTCGAAACTCAATTTCTGGTGGCAATTTTGTTGTTGAAGTTTGTTTGCACTTCTCAAGTGGGAAGGCTGTAGAAAAAGATTCTGCCACTTGCGATAAAAAGATCTTATCTTGCGGTCTTTTCGGACCAGCCATTACCGGTTCCACGCTTGATAAATCAAGCTCTAGTGCGTCAAAAAATGCTAATTCATCATTGCTGCGCCACAGTCCCTGCTCTTTTGAGTAAACTTCAACTAGTTTGATTAACTCTTCTGGTCGCCCTGTTAAATGTAAATAATCGAGTGTTTTCTGATCAATCGGAAAAAATCCACAGGTTGCACCATACTCCGGAGCCATGTTTGCTATAGTGGCCCTGTCTGCTAGAGATAAATAACCCAGTCCGTTGCCATAAAATTCTACAAATTTTCCAACAACACCTTTTGTTCTTAAAATATTTGTAATTGTTAGCACTAAGTCAGTTGCAGTTATCCCTTCCTGCAGCTTACCTGTTAACTTAAACCCTACTACCTCTGGAATCACCATACTAATTGGTTGACCAAGCATCACGGACTCAGCTTCTATGCCGCCCACGCCCCAACCAAGAACTGATAAGCCGTTAATCATTGTGGTGTGGCTGTCAGTACCAACTACAGTGTCAGGGTACAGAGTTCCGTCATTATTACACACAACTTGTGCTAAATATTCAAGATTTACCTGGTGGCATATTCCTGTACCTGGTGGAACTACTCTAAAATTCGTGAGTGACGACTCTCCCCACTTTAAGAATTTATATCTCTCCAAATTTCTTTTTATTTCGAGTTCAACATTTTTATTGAATGCGAAAGTGCTTCCATAACTGTCTACTTGAACAGAATGGTCAATCACAAGATCAACAGGCACAGATGGATTTATGTTGCTTGGGTTCCCTCCATTTTTCTTCACATAGCTTCGCATAGAGGCAAGGTCCACAACAGCAGGAACTCCTGTAAAATCTTGCATCAACACTCGTGCTGGCTTGTAACTGATTTCGTGATTAGCATGATTATTCACGCAACTTGCTAGTGTTTTTATATCATCCAGCTTTACGTTCACTCCGTCTTCATTACGCAATAAATTTTCAAGTAAAACCTTCAGCGAACATGGCAATTTAGTTACATCTATTCCTAAAAACTTACCAGCAGTAATAATGCTAAAGTAGTTGTACGACTTTCCACCAATGTTTAAAGTCGTTTTTGAATTTAAAGAGTTATTCATTTGATCTCAAATATTAACCGAACATACAGGTATGTTACACCATATTAGTTAAAATTGGAATTACTACCGTTACTTTTGTGCTGCTGACTCTGTTGCTGATACATAGTTTCAAAATCTATAGGATCCAGCATAAGCGGAGGGAATCCACCACTGCTCGTAATTCTTGCAATTATTTCTCTTGCAAAGGGAAAAAGAAAAACAGGGCCACCAATAAATAAAGCTTGTCTAATCTCTTCTTCACTCAATTCTTTAAGATTTTCTATTGAAAAAATACCACAATATTTTGTATCACAAATGAAAGCTACAGTATCGTTTACTCCATCATCTTTCACTGTTGCTTTAACTTCTATATGTAAAGTAATTTCATGAAAAGATTTTTCTTCATCCATTCCTTCTTTGTTTTCCGTGCCTTCCAATTTTGCTGAATTTATATTAACCATTACGTTAATATCAGGGGCTTTGTTTGAAGAAAGGAATGATGATTTTGGATTTTCAAATGATAGATCTTTAATATACTGACCATGGATTCTCATTTTTTGCCGTGACATTGCTTACGTCTCCATTAATTGAGTTGAAATATTTAATACTTTCTTATACAATATATTCATTTACAAATGAATAGCAAATTTAATTATAATTTGATAGAAAACAACTATATTTTCATTAATAATTAATAATGTTTAGATACTTTAATATGCCAAGGAGTTGAGTTACTATGGTAGAGCTCATAATATATGCTTTATTAGCTGCATTCATTTTTTCACGTTTGTATAATTCTTTAGGCAAATCAACGAATCTCAGCCTAAAAAAGCTAACTAGCGTATTGGATGTAAGCCGAAATAGAGAAGATGATAATGTACTAGAAAATATTCAAGATTACATTGAAAGCCCTGATGAAAATTCAATAAAAGCAACTTATGAACAAATATTAAAAAAAAACAAGGATTTCTCTATTTCCCACTTTATAAAAGGTTCAAGCATAGCTTTTGAATTAATAATAAAGTATTTCAATGAAGGAAATTTGACTCAGTTAAAATCACTTCTGGATAAAGATTTATATAGTAATTTTGCAGAGAAAATTAAGAATCGTAAAGAGTTATATGAATCTGTAATTGTGTCTATCCTTACGCAAAAAATTACAGAAATTAAGCTGATAAAAAATGTAGTATTTATTTCTGTATATTTTCTTTCAGAACAAATTAACTTTGTTAAAGATAGTTCAGGAAATATCATTTCAGGTAGTTCATCCACTATTAATAAAGTTGAGGATATATGGCAATTCAAAAAAAATATTAATTCATCAGACCTAAGCTGGTTGCTTGTTTCCATTAACTATAAAAAGACAAACAAACATAAGGATTTAGTAACAAATGGCAAGTAAGATTAGTTTTATTTGATGATTAATTATGGGAAGCAAGCTGCGCGAAATAGTACTTGATACTGAAACAACTGGTCTTGACACTGCATCCGGTCATCGCATTATTGAAATAGGTTGTGTGGAATTAATTAACCGTATTCCAACGGGTAATGTATTTCATCGATATATTAACCCAGAAAGAGATATACCTTATCACTCATTTAGGATTCATGGTATTAGTGAAAATTTTGTAAAAGATAAACCTGTATTTTCAGATATAGCGCTTGAATTTCTTGAGTTTATATCTGACGATATTCTAGTCATTCATAATGCTGCATTTGACGTTAAGTTCCTTAATATGGAATTAAGCACGCTGAGCGCTGGATTCATTTCTTCAGATAGAGTGATAGATACATTACCTCTTGCACGAAAGAAATTTGCAGGCTCTCCCGCTTCTTTAAATGCATTATGTAAACGTTTTGATATATCACTGGATGATAGAGAATTACACGGAGCACTAATTGATGCTCAATTACTTGCAAAAGTTTACGTTGAGCTTACAGGAGGGTTACAAACCTTTTTGTTTGATAGTGAAGAAGATCAAGATGGTGGTGGCACATTTATTCAACATGAAACGCATAATTTGGCTTGTAGGAAATATTCACCAAATAATGAAGAAATCAATGCACATAAGAAGTTGCTTAATAAAATTAACAATCCACTTTGGAAGGAATATATTGAATAAACTAGACCCTGCGAACAAAATTTTCAAGTAACCATATGAGAGCCTATGACCAGCAGTAAGTATAAATTTCAATGGTTTTTCCGACTATAAACTATTCTTTCTCAAGTAACATAAGGAATATAAACTTGATGCAAATAGAATAAATGAAAACACCTGATGAAATATAGCGATGACTGTTGGCACGTGGAGTAATAGAGTAACTACACCTAAAATTATCTGAATGATAACAGAAAGCAACATAACGCGTAACGATTTTACACTAATGTTTTCTATTGTGAGTATTACTGTTAGCACTAGTATTAAGAATGCCAATGCCCTATGTATAAACTGCACTGTTACTCTGTTTTCAAAAATATTTAACCATGCAGGTTGTAAAAAAAATAAATCGTTGGGGATAATGTGTCCATCCATTAGTGGAAAAGTATTATAAATTAAACCAGCATTTAACCCCGCAACAAATGCACCGAAAATTATTTGTATCATGACAAGGGTCAAAATAATTCCTACATAATATGTAGCATCACTACTAATTTTAAGTTTTGTTTGCTGTGGCTTTATCTGATAATCAAAAAATTGATAAGATAATAGTGCAAAAATAACTAATGCTAATAATAAATGAAGTGCAAGCCTATAGTGGCTCACGTGAGGCTCAGCTACTAAGCCGCTTTTAACCATATACCAACCAGCAAAAGCTTGTAGCGTGCCAAATAACAATACCACAAGTAGCCTTATTACTACTTTTTTAGATATTTTCCTTCTTAATGTAAAATATAAGAATGGTAAGATAAAAATTAATCCTGTTAGTCTTGCAATTAATCTATGCATATATTCTATTAAGTATATAGCCTGAAATTTCTCCATACTTATGCCATAGTTGAATGCTTTATATTCAGGCGTAGCTTCGTATTTTGATTTTTCTTTTAGCCAATCTTCCACGCTTAGCGGTGGTAATGTTCCGGTGATAGGTCTCCACTCCGTGATTGATAACCCCGCTCTTGTAAGTCTGGTAAACCCACCAATCCCCACCATGAGGATTACCATGATGCAACATACAAAAAGCCAAATAGTTACAGCTTTTGATCGCTTTTCTTCCATAAACCATGCTGAGTTTTATTCCACCTTTCAGGGTAAATAATAAACTCCCATAAAGCAAGAAAAGCTGCAATACTATGTAACAGGCTATAGACTGGAAAAAATATCGATATTATATAGAAGTCAAAAGGCATTTTTTGCTGTTTGACGGATATCATTAAAAGGATTAAATTGATGATGTACACTACTATAAAGTAATACAAAAATAATTCATTTAAAACTTTAGTTAATATTAATGAAAGTAGCAAAAATGGAGTGGTAAAAAATATAAAAGCTGTGGAACCAACAAAAAGATTTAACAATAAAGTTCCTTTGAATCCAGTGTATTTATAAAGTGATTTCATATTTTTAAAATGGACAACATAAGTTTGCATATATCCCTTGATCCAGCGGGCTCTTTGCTTAATCCAAGCAAATATAGTAATCGGTGATTCTTCCAAAGTCTCTGAGTTAATAATCCTAGTTTTATAGCCCATTTGTGCGAATCTCAAATCTAAGTCAGCGTCTTCAGTGACGTTATAAGCGTCCCAGAGAAACACTTTTTTTAAAATTTCCACTGAAAAATGGTTACTGCTACCTCCTAAAGGTATTGGCATGTTCATTTTTTGAAATCCAGGCAATAAATATTGAAACCAATTTACATACTCTAAAGAAAAGAATTTTGTGAGAAGATTATAGTTATAATTATAATAATTCAATCTAGCCTGTACACATGCAAGTTTATCATCATTCTGATTAAACTCAATCAGTGCTTTTTTTAACTGCAACGGATCCGGCTTGTCATCTGCATCATATATTACTACATACTTTCCTCTGGCAAAGCACATAGCATAATTGCACGACTTAGCTTTTGTTTTAGGTAAAGAGTAAGGAATTTTTATTACCTCAAAATATTGCGGTAAAACGTATCTTTCTGCAGCTGCAAGCATCTCCTGATCATCACTTTCTATTAGCAGCTTTACATCTAATTTTGATTTTGGATAATCCAAGTTTTTGATATTTTCGATCAATTGTTCTATCACTGCACTTTCTTTAAAAGCGAGTAACAAAATAGTATATATAGGAAAATCTTCTTCACTTAGGTGGCTAAAATCCACTTTTTTATTAGAGGTTCCACATAAGCTAAAAACTGTAGTTATAAACTTGAACAAAGAGCTAGAGTATCCAATGATAAATATCAACATCAGAGCAAAATATGTATATTTTTCTATCGATGTTAAAGCTGAAACTACAATAAAAAAAGAAGCATAAATGATTGAGCCTAGTTTAATACCCTTTGCTGAAAAATTAGGGTTTTTATGATATAGATAATTACTTGCAAACTCTGAAATACCAAAGTGTGAGTTAAGAAAACTTAAAACTTGACCATTATCTGCTTTTATTAATACGTAATCAATACCGTAGTTAGTTTCAATCCAATGCTTAATATCTTGGTTTATACCTTCAACTATAAAAAATGTAGTGTTATTTAACTTTTGCCAAGGAATTATATTAAATTTATAGTAGAAAGGTTTTTCCTTCTCTTCACATAAACTGAAGTCAATTTTCACTTTGCCTATATCATCAACCTGAAACATGGATTGTTGATGCATTAAACCCACAGCTGTGTGAACGTCTAGTTTAACCGTTGATGTCATTCCAGTGCTACGACACTGGAATCCAGTTTTCTTACTTAACAACTTCATCATATAAATCTTTCCAATCTTGGTTTTCTTCTTCAATCAAATCAAATTTCCATTTTCTTTGCCAATTTTTTAAAAGTTTTTCTCTAGCAATGGCTAAATTTATGTCTTGAAATTCTTCAAAGTAAACTAATTTACACACATTGTATTTTGACGTGAAACTAGAAATAATTTTGCTCTTATGTTCCCAAATTCGCTTAATTAAATTTGACGTTATACCAACATATAAAGTACCATTGCGCTCACTTGCAGTTATAAATGATCAATTCTAAGCATAATAACTTTCCATATATACTGGATTCCAGTGTCAAGCACTGGAATGACACCATTTTTATACTTTTGCCTTCAAAGTCGAAACGTTTGTTGCATGAAACCTAATGCAGCTTGTCATTTAACTTGCGTGAAGCAGATGATATAACCTCGCTAGTACGCTTATCATCCGTATGTTCGTGCATTATTTTTTTTACAGCATCAGCAGCTACATTAGCTGTAGTAGCTTTTAAATCCTGAATAGTTTTTTCAAATTGGTCAGTTACTTTCTTCAAGTTAGAGCGAGCATTACCATCTAATGTTTCATCCAGCTGCTGTCTATTATGTTTGATGATGCTGTTAGCCTTACCCAGTGTCTCCTCTATCAATTTATTAACTTCCGAACTTAGCTCGTTATACCTTTCAGAAGATTTTTTGTAATATTCTAGCATGTCTTTTCTGAACTTCTCAGTCTCTTCACTTGAAAGCTTGCTTTTGTTACGCTTATTTTTAAGGGCATTTTTTATCACTTTTTTTAGTAATTTATATGAAAGAATAAAGCCCACTAAGAAAGCGAGATTAACAATCAATGTTGTAGACATAAAAACCCCTAAAATTCTTTAGACACCAAGTCAGCAACTAATTCCTCTTCAATTTTAGAATTGGTTAATTTAGTATAGTAAATTAAAGCAATATTAGTAGCTGTTTGTTTTAACTCACCCATATATTCAGACTTAAATTTTGCTACTTTCTCTTCAACAAGCTTGCTCATTTTTTTATTTTCTTCTTCTAATATAATCTGAGCATCAGCTCTCATTTCTTCCACATGAGCAAGTGCATCATCGATGATCGCTTTTGCCTTTACTCTAGCTTGGTTTAAAGCTGCATTATACTCAGCAATTTGGGCTTCTGTAAGTTTTAAAAGATGAAGGGAAATATTAAAAGAATCCAATAACCCTTTACTTCTAGCGTTGATTATTTCATCTAATTTTGGTAAAAACAAGCAACTTACTACAAAAAAAAGCGAAGAAAAAAAAATCAAAAACCAAAAAACTTGAGAGAAGAAAGTTGATATATCAAGTTGTGGCATATTTTAAGCAACAAATATTAACAATACTGCAAGTAAAAACGCAAGTAACCCCATTATTTCTACCATGGCAGCGCCAATATAAACATACCCCTTCATTTTGTTTTCTGACTCAGGGTTTCTTGCGATTCCATTAAGCATAGCAGAAAAAATATGAGCTATACCCAAAGCAGCGCCAAGCATTCCAAAAACAACTAAACCAATCGCTACAAATTTTAGAGCCACTAAATCCATATATTACCTTTAACTAATCCTTAATGTTAATATTATACACTGCTCCACAGGAAAGTCAATTATTTTACTGCATCTGATAAATATACGCATGTCAGCACAGTGAATATATAAGCCTGCAAAACCGCGACAAATAACTCAACTCCTATTAATGCAATCACAAATAGAAACGGTAAAGGAGTCAGGAATAAGTTCATATCTATGATCAGCCCAACTATCACTTTGATAATTATGTGACCTGCAATCATATTTGCAGCTAACCTTATTGATAAGCTGAATGGTCTTATTAAATAGGCAAATAACTTAATAATGACTATTAACCATGCAAGCCATAATGGAGTACCTTTTGGCAGAAGCACGCGCAAAAATCCCACTCCTCTTTCTTTAAATCCAATAATCGTTATATATACAAAAACCACCATAGATAAAGCAAATGTGACTATTATATGACTTGTGACCGTAAAACCATAGGGAAGAATGCCAACCAAATTACATGACAGAATGAAAATAAAAACTGTAAAGATCAATGGAATATGCTTCAGTCCATTAGCTCCAGTATTATTTTCTATTATTGAAATAACAAAATCATATATATATTCAACAGCAGTCTGCAGATATCCTGGGATTACTGACCTCTTCCTCATTCCCAACAACAAAAAGAGCATCATCAATATTACCGAAATCATCATAAAAAGTGATGAATTGGTGAAGTTTATGTCGTGTCCAAATAATCTAGGTAACTCTATTATTGTATATACTTTAAACTGTTCTAGTGGATTCAGTGCCATTTTAATCTAAATTACAAACAGTAAATAAAGTATTAATTTTACAAGATTAAGTCAAGAATTAAACAACTTTTAGCCAATAATAGTTGAGTAAAATTCTCCTTTAATTTAAAATAGAGATGCAGTTAAAGGAAGTCTATGACAAAAGGATCATTAACAAAAACTGATTTAGTGAAAGTTGAAGATAAAAAAGTGGTAAGGGGCTTTTTTAAGATGCTGGGTGGGGTTGCAGATGCTGTAAGATCGTGGATTGGTAATATTAGTCCAGATTTAAATAACAGCCGTGATATTGATACTTTAATTTTAAAGATGAATGAGTGCTTAAATCCAAGGGGTGGAGAGGTTTCAGCACGAAAAAATACTGTTTCTCTTGGTAACTTATACTTAAGTTTATCAGAGGATGGAAAAATAAAATTCCTACAAACTCTAGCAGAAAAATTTAACTCAAATAAAGAAGAAATAGATGAGAAAATTATCGAATATCAGGAAAATCAAAATCCTGAATTAAGCTATAAGTTTGAGCAAGATTTGATAAAAATTCTTGAGTCTCCACGTTCTAAAATATTAAAGCAGTTTATTTCTTTACCAGATGGACTAAAATTTATTGTTGATATGCGTTCTGATGCGCTTAAGTTTAAAAATCAACATAAAAGCTTAAATTCACTAGAGAAAGAATTAAAAAACATACTTTATGCTTGGTTTGATGTGGATTTATTGGACCTTCATCAAATAACTTGGGATTCTCCGGCATCATTACTAGAAAAATTAATAAAGTACGAAGCTGTACATAAAATTTCTTCATGGAGCGACCTAAAGAACAGACTGGATTCTGATCGTCTCTGTTTTGCTTTTTTCCATTACAAAATACCAAATGAACCTTTGATTTTTGTAGAGGTTGCATTGGTGAATAAAATTGCAGATAGCATTCAGCACCTTTTGGATGAGTCAGTACCTTCAGGTGATCCGAGCAATGCAAACGCTGCCATATTTTATTCAATATCAAATACTCAAACAGGGTTATCTGGAATTAGTCTTGGTAATTTTTTGATTAAAAGGGTTGTAGAAAAATTATCACAGGAGTTTAAAAGTATAAAAGCATATGCAACTCTTTCTCCAATACCCAGCTTTGCAAAATGGCTAAAGGAAAATTTAAATCAAGGTGTTGCTTTATTGAATAAGCTTAAGATCAAACAATCTAGTATAGAAATTTTAGAGAGCATGGAGCAATTCAAAACTAACGTTGAGTGTTCAAATGAGATTAAACAATCCTTGCTTAAGCTCAGTGCATACTATTTACTAAAAGTTAATAACAGTAATGGAAATGCTTATGATCCAGTGGCACATTTTCATTTAAGCAATGGCGCATCAATAAAGCAATTAAACTGGATGGCGGATACTTCTGAAAAGGGTATTAGTCAATCTGCTGGAATAATGGTAAATTATTTGTATGAATTATCTAAAATAGATAATAATCATGAAAATTATATGATTAATAAAGTGGTTTCCCACTCAAAAAAAGTGTCATCTCTGTTAAAAGAGTAAATAGACATAGGTACTGTTTGGAACTACAATCAACTGCGTATATCATGAATGCTTGGGTTCTGCCAAAATTTCAGTCTGACGCTTTAAAATTGGCTCTACTTTGTTTTTTATATATACCGGATCGTAATTGGCTAATATACACGTATATACAAAATCTTGACTAAAATCTGACAACCAAGAAATCGCCTTACGCTTTGCTACCACGCTTTCTGTTTTTTTGCAGTTGCTTGCTGAATCAATCATTGCCTGGGCTATTACTGATTTCTATAACAAACAATACCTTTCTGTATCTTCCAATGTACTATTTGCTTCATAATGGTTAAAAAATTCTTTAGTAAAATTAAAGTTATTTGACATAACAATACCTCGATTGAAAATTGTGAATATGTAATTTGGGTTATCCCAATGCTTTTTTTCCTGTCATCCCAGTGCGTGACAGCTATCTATAGCCCTTCTCATAATAATCCAAATGGCTCAAAAAAGGCAGAATCGACAGCTTGACGGAAAGATTTAAAGAGAGGGATATTTTTCCTTGCTCTATTTTTAATAGGAAACCATTGGTGCTCAATTTCATTAAAATCAGGAGAATACGCAGGAAGATAAAGAATTTCAGCACCAACTCCTTTGGCAAGCTCACTCATTTTCTTGGACTTATGGAAACTCGCATTATCTAAAATTACCGTCTGCCCAGGCTATAAAATTGGAGTTAAAAATTGCTCAAACCAGGCGTTAAAAAGCTCTGTATTGCAGTATCCTTCAACAGTCAATGGAGCCACTATTTTTCTCTTGCTTAGTGCTGCAAACATGCTAATTCGCTGACTTTTTGACCCAAATTTAAGAGCATGAAATCTTTCTCCTTTTTTGCAATATCCATACTCATAATCCTCCGTGTTGTCTATTCCAGATTTGTCAATATATACGAGATTATCAGGAGCTTACGTTGCTATAATCTTCAAAAATTCAGCTCGTTTTTCTTCATTTCTTTCTTTATATCCATAGGTCTTTTTTTTCTTGTAAATCCAATGTTTTTGAGAGCACGATGAATCGTTTGGCGACTGATATTGCCCCAAAGTTCAGCTATTTCCGATTGAGTCATGTTTTTTCGCAAATTCAGCAAAAGCATTCCAGTCCGTAATTTTGTGATTATAACCTACACTTCCCAGCTTTTTCGATGCAAAATCTCCCGTCTCCTTCTTCCTCACCTGCCATTCATACAAAGTTGTTTCTCCTATCTTAAATCTTTTTGCCACAACTTCTCTGCTTTCGCCTTGCGTCCAGAGCTTCCATTGCTTTTTTCCTTAAATCATAACTATATGCTGCTGGCATTCAATACTCCTCATATCCTGAATCCTTATCTTACACTATTTGGACTATTAGGAGAAGGGGTATATCAGCAACTTGCTTCGCAGGGGGTTTCATCGCCTATAAGGCGATGGCTGTTTAGTTAGCCCTAGCTACGCTGAGAAGCCTAATTAATTCTCATCTCCAAATATAGAGCCAATTTTTTTACCTCCTGAAGAAAATTTATTAGTCCAATTACTCTGTACTTTTGTTACGTCTTTAGTAGCAGTTCTACTGCTGTATTCTTTTACTTCTTTATCTAGTTTACTCACTATTTGTAAATCCAAGTAGCGCTTTTTCCACTCATTAGTACTGAAAAAAACCTTGTTCAAATCTTGAGTGCGAATTAAGTATTCCTTATCTTTAGGATAAACCTCCTGCGCACAAGCAAATAGCTCAAAATAGCGTGCAAATAATTCAGAGGCTCGTGATTTTGCAGTTTGATAAGCCTGTATCTCCTTAAATATAATTTGACTGATAATTTTCTGCACAAGAATATTCGATTGCTTTAAGTTTTGTTCAACATCTTGATAGATTTTATGAAGAAACTCCTGATCTAGATTTAAGTCAAGCTCGTTCTCTACCATATGTGAAAGTTCATGCACTATAATGTATGGATTTGACCTCCTGAGTACAATAACATACCTATTTGCACCAGAAGAGCGAATCGTTTTACATACTCCCTCTTCCATATCCACTAACCCTTCTGGATATACTTCAAACGAAAGTCTATTTTGCTTTATGAGTGACAGTGTAAGGTTTAATGTGTTTTTAAATTTCTCAAATTGATAGAGATATTCTATATACTTTATGATATTTTCACTGCTCCCCATTTTAGTAGCTTGTTTTATTAAATTTTTTATCAGCATACTTTATCATTAATATGAACATTAGACTTCCTTCGCACTGCTTTAAGTTATCATTCCAGCGCGTGACGCTGGAATCCAGAAATTTTTACAACTGGATCCTAGGCCCAAGTCATAGGATGACAGGCTTCAAAAGAAATCTGCTTTGTTTATACTCCAGAATTTGTTGGTTATAAAGTATTTTTAGGTAACTCCATTAGACAAATCACCTGTAGAAAATAGTTGAACACCATCTCGTATATCCACTAGCTCAGTACCTGTTACATTATCCCAATCCCACTCCAAGCTTTCATTACTACTACTCTTAGATCCCATTACAGTCAGTCAAGAGCGTGACGATAATGATGGACTTCTGTTAGGTGAAGGACTTCTGCTACTTCCTGGTAATTCACTGCTCGCTGGACCACTACCTACTACTGATACGTGAGGCTCATATATACTGCGATCATCGCTTTGGTTACTATCATTGGAATCACTTGATCTCCTAACATTGCTCACTGGATTATGTTCTATGTCTACGTTTGGTGATTTATTGTGAGTATTATCACTACCCAAACTGTGACTACTAGAATTTCTCACTAGATTATCTAGCTGTTCTGCGTCATTCGGTTTATTACGTCGAAAGTAAGAACGTACACGAGATAATAAGCCTGGGCCCTTTCGTTCTGCATAATCCAACTCGTAAACACTACCCCCACCACATGATACTCTATCTGTTTGCGCAGAACTAGCTTCAACATCACTAGGTGCAGCATTCTTATCACGGTGATTCTGAATACACTTATATGCTCCAAATCCTATAAGTCCAGCGATACCAAGTCCCAAAAAAGTTCCTGCAGCTATTCCAGCAGTTAGTTCTGTATTAGGGCCACCTGTATCTGCAGAAGAAAGTTCGTGTGGTTTAGGTGAGGAGCTTGATTGAGGCAATAGTGGTATAGTAGGTGTAGGAGCTGTTGGGTTTTCAGGGGAGATTCCTTTAGTGGTGCTTCGTATAGTCACTGTTTGTGTTGTTCTACCTGAAGTTGTTGGTGCATTAGTTGGTACTGTAGCACGCTTAGTTGCTTGTGTAGCAACGATTGTTGTAGATTCCGCTGTATTTTGTTTTATCTGCTGTTGTTGGCTCTACTGCTGTAGTTCTTTCTGTGCTTGCTTCTTCAGTTGTTGGATTTGAAGGCGTTGATTCTGTCTCAGCTGTTATACTTGAAGGTTGAGAACTACTATCTGGTATGGAAGCTGTAGAAGTAGATTCAGAAGTTACAACAGTTTCTGTAACAGTTATAGGAGTTACTGTAGTGGTAATACCTGGCATTAATTCGCCGTTGACTATATGCACAAACTCGCTTAGCGATGTGATACTACTGCTGGTATTACCGTTGCCTTAGAAGGTATTTTAGAGCTCTTTTGAATAAAAGTAATAATATTTCCTCCACTTATTGCAGTTACGATAGCGTCACCTTGACCATTGTCTTTAACATATAATTGTTCTATGGAATCTTCAAACTCATAAATAGAGGTATCGTATGCCAATAATGTGCTGTCCTTAAAGATTATCAAAGATAATTTTTGCTTATTGGATGATTTATCTTTTTCAAGGAAAGCAACTATATCACCTTCCCCTCTCTCTACATACTGTAAAAAGCTTATTTCATGCTCACTAGGAAAAAATGGTTTTTCATTATTAATTTGACAATGCCTGCCAAGCAAACATTCATCAATTCCTTTCCCCTTCTTCAAACCCCGAAAAACCTCAGCCATATCAAATGTAAAAATGCCTGTTGATTCTACTTCTTTATTTGTGGACCCCCTGCGAAAAGGTAAAAAACAGATGAAAAACATTAAAAAGCATGTAAAATGAAAGTTTTAGAAGAGGGAAGATGGCAATAAGTTACGTAAAAATAGCAAGAACACCATATATTTTTAGACAATTGACAGGGCTCACAACATCTGAATTTGAAAAAATTGTGGCAAAAGTGCGTCCAGAGTGGGAAAAAATGGAGGCGAAAAAGAAATGTCACGGAAGAAAATCGCATGTTGAGGAGCTAGAAGACAGGATTTTATGTGTTCTAATTTATTACAGAACGTACATAACGCATCCATTTTTAGGGTTTTTGTTTAATTTGCACAACTCAAATATTTGCCGACTTTTTAAGAAAATGTAGCCATTATTGGCCAAAAAAATTACTATAAAAAAGGATAGAACGCTGACGCCAGAAAGGATTTTAAAAATTTTAGCAGACGTCACGGAGCAACCGATACAGCGGCCGAAAGACAGCAAAAAACGTAAGAAAAGTTATTCCGGAAAAAAGAAAGCAACCACAATAAAAACCGGAATTGTGATCGAGGGAAATGGGCAAATTCTGTCGATTTCGAAGTCGCATAGAGGTCGAATGCATGATTTTCGCATAAGAAAACAGGAAAAATTGTTGGCCAAAGATAGCATAAAATATGCTGATTCTGGGTATCAAGGTTGGCAAAAATTGCAGAAAAACGTTGTGATTCCGTACAAAAAACACCGTAAAAAGCCACTAACGGAGGGGCAGAAGGAGCATAATCGAAAGTTGGCATCGTTCAGGATGGGAGTGGAAAATAAGATTCGCGAGATAAAAATCTTCAAAATAATGTCAAATGTTTACCGCAATTTTCAGAAGAAATACAACATGAGATTTAATATTATAGCAGGAATTGTGAATTTGAGGCATAGTTTTTAATAATTTTTGGGCTGGGGATTTCTTACCAGATTTTATCAGCAACTTGCTTCACGTTGTTTCGCAGGGGGTCTATTCAACAGCATAAAGTAAAGGAGTATTTCCATTTTTATCTATAATATTAATATCTAAGCCTAATCTGATAAACAGATTAACAACTCTACATTGAGTATCTTCAGAATTATTAATTCGATCATCAGTGTCATTAAAGTAATTATAATCATGAATATATATATCATTTTTTGCAGTCCGCAATCCAGCTCCAGTATAGTCATTCACCACTGCTTTATGTAAACAATATTTATCTACTTTGACGTTTTTACTGATTATTTTCTTTACAATATTTTCTGTACTATGGCTTGCAGCAAACAATAATGGGCTTTCTCCCTCTCTATTCTTGATATGAAAATCTATATTCTCAGCATGATCTAAAATGGCTTCTGGTACGCATTCATCTTTATTATTGAGAGCAACGTGCAGTGCTGTATCTCCATTAGCCCCCCTGCGAAACAACGTGAAGCAAGTTGCTGATAAAATCTGGTAAGAAATCCCCAGCCCAAAAATTATTAAAAACTATGCCTCAAATTCACAATTCCTGCTATAATATTAAATCTCATGTTGTATTTCTTCTGAAAATTGCGGTAAACATTTGACATTATTTTGAAGATTTTTATCTCGCGAATCTTATTTTCCACACGCATCCTGAACGATGCCAGCTTCCGATTATGCTCCTTTTGCTCCTCCGTTAGTGGCTTTTTACGGTGTTTTTTGTACGGAATCACAACGTTTTTCTGCAGTTTTTGCCAACCTTGATACCCAGAATCGGCATATTTTATGCTATCTTTGGCCAACAATTTTTCCTGTTTCCTTATGCGAAAATCATGCATTCGACCTCTATGCGACTTCGAAATCGACAGAATTTGCCCATTTCCCTCGATCACAATTCCGGTTTTTATTGTGGTTGCTTTCTTTTTTCCGGAATAACTTTTCTTACGTTTTTTGCTGTCTTTCGGCCGCTGTATCGGTTGCTCCGTGACGTCTGCTAAAATTTTTAAAATCCTTTCTGGCGTCAGCGTTCTATCCTTTTTTATAGTAATTTTTTTGGCCAATAATGGCTACATTTTCTTAAAAAGTCGGCAAATATTTGAGTTGTGCAAATTAAACAAAAACCCTAAAAATGGATGCGTTATGTACGTTCTGTAATAAATTAGAACACATAAAATCCTGTCTTCTAGCTCCTCAACATGCGATTTTCTTCCGTGACATTTCTTTTTCGCCTCCATTTTTTCCCACTCTGGACGCACTTTTGCCACAATTTTTTCAAATTCAGATGTTGTGAGCCCTGTCAATTGTCTAAAAATATATGGTGTTCTTGCTATTTTTACGTAACTTATTGCCATCTTCCCTCTTCTAAAACTTTCATTTTACATGCTTTTTAATGTTTTTCATCTGTTTTTTACCTTTTCGCAGGGGGTCTAATATCGTAACGACAAGGTTGCTCAGGAATTAGTAAGTCATGGAGCCAATAGAAGTATAAGAAATAAGGGTGGGCATACAGTATTTGAATATGCGATTAAAGCAAACAAGCTCAACTTGCAAACCTTAAGTGCAGTTTTGCCAAAGAGAATACAAAGGTATATTGTTGGAAATGAAGAGATGGAAGTTGAAGTAGTTGATAATGAAAAAGCTAAAGAAATATTTTCCAAAATTAGAGATAATGACGGAAATACACTATTACATTGGGCTGTAAGATATGGATGCAAAGGAGAAATACTAAACTTTCTTGTAGAGAATGGAGTGGATATTAATGAAAAAAACAACAATGGTGTTGCTCCAATTCATATAGCAGCTAAATACGGACGTGAGCATTTAATAGATTTTTTTATTAAGAATAAAGCTGAAATCAATGTTCAATGTGGAAAATTTACAAGATCAGAACTTAATGATTTAGAGAAGGTTTACGGTACAGGGAGTTTTGCCGAAGGAGAGTTTATTGATGTTAGAGACTCTGAAACAGGGAATAAAGACGACATTAAATATAAAAAAACAACACCGGTTGCAATAGCTACCAGTAACAATCATGAACAAGCTGTGAAAACATTATTATTGCAAGGAGTAAAGCCAAATGTTGGTAACAACAAAGGCTGGATGCCAGTGCATATTGCAATAAGGATTGCGTGCGATAACAACTATGGAGAGGAAGAAAGGGAAAAGGCCTATAGAATGATAGAAAAATTGGCAATATTTTCTGATAGGAAAGTGCTAGGTAGCTTAGTAGAAGGAAAAGGATCGTTGATAGCACAAATGGTAAGTCATAATGAAAGGGTAAGGAATATTCTGAGGAGTGCTCTTGCCAATAGTGAAGGTAGTCCATTAGCTACTGCTCCTATAGAAGAACTTGATGATAATTATTTTAGTCAAGGAATAATTATGGAAGAACTGCCAAATATTTATCCAAATCTTTTAGAAGAGTTAGAAGAGTTAGAAGAAAATACTATCGATGGCAGGGATGAAGGGCAATCTATTGAACAAAAACCTGATAAAAAATCTACTAAACAAAAAATAGAAAGTGTAAGTAAAATGAGACTTGGATTTCATGACAGAGAAAGGCTAAATAAATTTTTATATAATGTAGTAAAAAGTGAAGACATAGCTGAATTAAATCAAGTTGTAAGTGAAGCGTTAAGTTCAGGAGTAAGGTTAAATTTTCTTAATAATAAAGATCACAGCTTTACAGATATTGTAATGCTAAGAATACAAGAGCTAAAAGAGAATTCTAAAATTTCCAGCAATATAATATGTAATTTGGTATCAAAAGGAGCCGATATTAATAGCTATGAAAAAATAAATCAAGAATTGGAAGAAGTATTTAAAGATCACAAGACCAATATAAAAAAAGCTTACTTAGAAGCTAATAAACGCATCGATGATTTTCACAAAGCTGTAGCAAGTGCAACTACTGGTAAAATAGAACTTATAGAAATAGATAATACAACTTTTTACCTGGAGTGCTCGGCAGATAGCACAGTAGATGTTGCAAAAGCCATAGAAGCAGCAAGAGGTTTAGGGTTATACGATGGAAACATTACGTTTGGTGGTAATATAGTAAAAATCGGTAAAGATGAAGTAGAAATAGAGACAAGCAATGGCACAAGAAACTACACTGATCTTTCAGACAATGGTGATGTAATAATAACGTTTCAGACAAGTTTAGGTAAGTTAGATGTTAGATTACACAACAGCATACAACATAAAGATTTTATTCAAGTAGAAGTTTGTAACCTTGAAAGATTTAATGAACTAATAGATATCAAAGAAGAAATAGGAAAAAGTTGTCTATTTGGAAGATTATCCGTTTATAATGCTATTACACAAGGAGGTTTTAAAAGATCAGGAAAACTTCAATCTTCTGAAACAATAAGCTGTAAAAGGCCTGAATCTTTTGAAGTTATTTCTCAAGACGTTAAGGCAGAAGAAATAATTGGAAGAATTAGTAGCACAGACATAAGCAGTTCAAGGGAAGATTCCTGGGCAAATAGAATACAAGGCAAAAGAACAAATGAAGGTTGTAGTAGAGGGGTGTGAATCTCTATATTTTTTATCCTTTTTTATGCCAGTGTGAGGTGTGTTGCCTCATAAGCAAGAATAGCCTTTTTACGCTCTATTCCCCAGCGGTACTTGTGAATTTCTCCAGATTTACGAATAACACGATGGCAAGGTATCAGGTAAGAGATAGGGTTATTAGCAATTGCATTTGCGGTAGCACGCACAGCTTTTGGTTTACCAATCATGCATGCAATATTTTCATAGGTCGTTGTTGTACCTTTTGGAATTGAGAGTAATCCCTGCCAGACTTTTACTTGAAAATCTGTACCTTTAGCAAATAAACAAAACGATTTCTTAGGATTTTCATCATTTTCAAAAATACTGCGCACTACAGTTTTTGTATAATATGTATCTTCTTTTAGTTGTGCCTGTGGCCATTCTTTTTGAAGCGCTGCAATAGCTGAAGTTTCGCTATCATCAACAAAAGACAGGCAACAAATACCTTTTTCAGTGACTCCAATCAGAGCATTTCCGAAAAGAGTAGAATGAAATCCGTAAAAGATCTCTAGATTATTTTTATCTTCTTTAGGTGTTGTAATTTTAAGCATTGATGCAATAGATAAAATTAAAATATGCTAATCTTGGAATCGAATTTTTATACTAATTTAAGAATCAAAGATACATAATTGTAATATATTAATTAGCTAGAGGTAAAAAAATGTTACATAATCAAGAAACAAAACTACGTTATAAAGATATTTCACAAGCTCAATATAATTCTCAACATAACGTTCAGGAAAACAGATTTATTGAAATATTGAAAAAGTCAGTAAATGACTTCTCTAAATGGCCTGCAAAGAAACAAATGCTTACAGCAGGAGCTGTTGGTGCGATATTTTTTACAGTACTTCCAGTATTGTTGGTTGCTTTGCCACTTGCTTTGATAGGTGTAGCAACTGCTTTAACATTATACTTTGCTGTCAAAACAGTTTTCTATGCAGCTCAAGGAATAGAATGGTCGGCAAACAACACAACTGAAGGTATAAAATATTCAGCACAAAAGGTTAAAGACGGTGCTATATATTCTAAAAACAAAATAGAAGAAGGTTATGAATATTCAGCAGATTTGCTAAAAAAAGGTGCTAGCGCAGTAAAAGAAAAAATGAAAGAGAAAACTAGTAATACATTGCATTCATTAGCAGACACATTCTACAATGCATCTGGTAAGGAGAATTATCTAGAAAAAATAAAAGAATTTACTACAGAACAAAAGAATCAATCTCAGGAAATAAGGGGAGAGTTAAAGGAAATTTTTGATAACAAGAAAGGTAGTGTTGATCTAGTAGAAAACATACTATCTGGTATAGTATCAAAAATAAACTCAAAAATAGAGGAGGAAAACAGTTCAGGTTGGATAGAGCATACTGATAAATGGAAAGAACAGAAAAAGTTTATAAATAAATTAGATGCAGGGAAAGTACAAAGCCTATTAACACAAAGGTCATTACCGAAGGATAGTTATTTTATTGATAGCATTTTCTCTGAGCACCATAGTCAAATTAAGGAGGTAATAGAAGATTATCAAGAAAGTTACATACTTGCAAATTTAAGTAAAATGTTTGATAAAGAGGAAAAGAAAGTAAAGAATAAAGTTTCACCAAGAGACTTATCGCATATCTTTTCGCCAAAGAAACAAGCAGTATATAGTGAAGCTGTAGATAGTAGAAATTTTGCAACCGTAAAAGGTAAACCAAGTTTACGCTACTCTTCTCACTATGATCTTTCTCATAATGGACCTACTAGAGTAAATATTCCAACAGTACCTTTAGAAAAAAGTAGTTCGCTTACATCGCTCTCAACGTATGGCAAAGAACCAAGCACGTCTGACTCACTTTCAGCTGAATTTGATAAAGATTTAAAAGAATTAGCAAGAAGGGGATATACATCAACGCCTAAGTCAAAGAATCCTGTAAGTAATCTCATTAATAAATTTGAGATGATGAATTCTTCAGATAGTTTAAATAATCAATCTATAACCACTTCAGCAAGAAGTTCTTTTAGTTTTGGTGATAGCGGTAATGGAAGTAAAAATAGTTCTTTGAGTTCAAGTAAATCAGTGTTAACAGATACCGATATTAATAACCAAAAAGCCCTTATGATAAAAGAGCTAAAGGAATGTAGAAATTCATTACCTGCTTCGAAGATTGATGTACATACTGTTATGCAACAGCAACATACACAAAAAGCATGTTAACCAACTTTCAAGAGTGTTACTTATTGCACGGTAGCACTCTCACCTTAGCAGAGAGAATATGAGATTGGCTACCAGAAGAAGCGTTATCATCTCTATAACCTTAGACCCTTATCAATAATATACTTCGCTATATCTAGATGACCATATTCAGCAGCTAAGAGAAGGAGAGCCAGGTTATTATCTATATTACCTTTGCTAATAAATTCTATAACCTTTTTTACAGTGCGGAGCAGTTCATCATCATATAAAACCATAGTTGATACTTATTAGATATACTCAAGCTAGCATAAGATAACCAAATTTATTTACAAAGCAACATTTTTTTTGAATAAAATATTTTTTAAAAGAACCATTATCTTTAGGGCTATCTTAAATTCTTTTATTTACTTATTTACTTTTAATTTTCTCAAAAAAGGGCAAAAAAGGTGCAATACGCTGAGAACATTTTCCATAAATTAAGAGGAAAAGATCGATCTTGGTCAGCTGTTCCTGTGGTAATGGAATTAAAAGCAGATGGTAATGTAGATAATGCATTATCAGAAGCGAAAAGCTATGCTAGGGGATTGCGTCGTAATAAAATGCGCTTATTAACAAATGCTGACAAAGTAATTTGCATAGGTGTTAACCCTAATGAGCCAAAGGATTCATATAAAATTTCTGAAGTAGCATCTGAGATAATAAGGAATCAAGAACCTATTATGCAATCGTTACTTAATACAGTTTATGGTAATGGAGATAATGAAAACAAAGTAAATGAAATAGAAACCCTATTAGGCCAAGTATACTACACATTCCCTTCAGAGCAATATACAGGAAATTACTTAAGTCGTTTTTTACTTGGATAGTTACCTTTAGTGAAAAAACCTGAAGAAGCAGAAGGTATACAGGTATATTCATTTAACCACTCAGAAGAGAATATAAAAGACCGTCTTACTACATATATGTTTGCTGTTAAGGAACAAAACAATAAAAATAGGATTTTTGTTTTTCATATACAGGAAGATGGTAGTAAAGAGCCTAAGTATAACAAGCATTCGTTTACTGAAGAAGTATTAAATAAAATTGGCTTAAAACAAGAGACCCCCTGCGAAACAACGTGAAGCAAGTTGCTGATAATGAAAACTCTAATGAAAAAAAGAAAATAGAAGAGTTGAAAGAATCTGTATCTATAGGATTCGAATTGAAGTATTCTGACACAACAATGGAGGCAGCTAGTGAAAAGCTGAGTGAAGCAAATAGCCAGATAAAAGAATATGCAAAATCTAAAAATATCAAATCAATAACAGAAGGTGATAAGGTAGCATTTATTGGGGTTGTTTTCAATAGTAAGGCTAGTAATAGTGATGAGTTAATACTAGTAAGTGAAAAACTTGTTGCTGCTGGTGTTCTACATAGTTCAATAGAGAATGTTCTTAGCGGTCAATCATCTACATCAGTATCAGAATTAACACTGGAAGTAGCTAAGCTAGATGTTAATAAGCTAAGTACATCTAAAGGAGCTGGTAGTTCTCGTTGACGATAGTTCTTCTGTAATAGCCCTTATGTAACCTAAGTACGTTGATAATATAGGCTAAGTACTATATACAAGATAAAGAAGCCTTTAGCTGATATAATGAGTAATGGACATAAAGAAGGAAAAAATGGGCATTGCCTTGTAAAATTTGACTAGATTATAAAATTAATGTACAAAATAAAATTTGTATATGAAATGTAAAAGATGTAACCCAGAGAGCATGGAATACGAAGGCATAAGTGCAAAAATTGTGTGGCGGTGTTTAGAAAAAATGAGCCAAAATATTCGAAAGAATTTAAAATGGAAGTCATGAGAATGTACTTGAACTCTATTGAAAATAGAAAGGGCACTATGTGGATATAGTAAAGGAAAAATTTCATAGTGAAAGAGCGCCTGCAGAGAGACTATCTAAGGAAAGTAAACCTAATACCCCATAAAATGGTACATCAATGGTTAGGTATAGGTAATGTTTTGGGGTGATGAATAGCGGCGTTATACAAATGGCTAAAAAAGAAAGCTGCATGATTGGTGGTGGATGAAAGGACAAACAGCTTAAAGCTGTTTCCCTTGAGTTAAACTATATGTGAAGCGAAGGAGTAGGACTTTTGGAAAGATCAGCAGTATCATCTATTTTACTAGGTGGTGCACTTTTCGTTTTATTACCTTGTGTTAAAGTAGATTCCTGTGGAGCTTCATAAGTAACAAAGTTATGTTTTTTTGGATCAACATCAAAACCCTTTTTAGCTCTCTCTTTAGTGGTTTCAAGCATATCTTTAGCTTGATTCAACTTATCATCTAGTATAAACTGTGGATTGAAAGGATTAGCAGGTGATGAAGCAGAATTATTATGATTGTTAGCAGTATTAATAGAGTTGTTAGCAAGAGATAAAGCATTAGTAACCGGACTGATAAAATATTGAGCAAGTAGGCCCGCAAATCCAAACGTAGCTCCAATTCCCAATACTTGTCTTGGACTAAACCATTCACCTGCTTTAACCTTTTCTGTTAGACTTCCACCAATCTCTGTAAATACCATATACGCTTTCGCTAATTTTTCTTTTGTATATGTAAAACCAGCTTTTCCAAGTTCTGTAGCCACTTCTACTGATGGTAATAGGATGTCACGTTTTACGATATTAAGCGCACGGCCATCACTGAATGCTTTTTTTGTAGATGTAAAAGCTTTTCCAAGTTTTGGAGCTACTTCTACTGATGGTAATAGGATATCACGTTTCACGATATTAAGCGCACGGCCATCACTGAATGCTTTTTTTGTAGATGTAAAAGCTTTTCCAAGTTCTGGAGCTACTTCTTCTTGAAGCATTCTATTTATTTCAGTCAGTTTAACTTTCATGCTAGAAATCAAGGCAACTCGTTTAGTCGATTGAGCTTTATTTTTACTAACTGCGTTATATGAAAGCGCAATAACTACAGCTGATAAAAATGCAGTACAAACTGTAATTAGTGGAGCACTCAGCCCTAAAGCTGCAATTGGAGCTAAAAACTGAACATAGGGAGCTGCAGCGAATACTCCAGATGCTAATAAAGCTAAAGTAGCTAGACTACCCACTATATAGTAGGGCACATTATTCCTTTTGTTGGACTTGTTTGCCATAATTATTACCTTACATACCTAAATTATTAAATTAATGATAACACAAGTTAACAAGCAAAGTCAAATTGATTCTATTCGAGAATAAATAGATTTTAATTTTATTAAAACTTTCTAATATAGATTGATTTAGAGACAAGAAAATTGCAATAAAACTAAGCTACAGGCTATGCCTTTCAGTGTAATCTTTAAATGCACCTCTATTGGAGTCAAAATATAACTTTACATTTCCAATTGGTCCGTTTCTCTGTTTTGCAATGACAAGCTCTGCAATATTTCTAATCTTTTCCATTTTTTCTTGCCATTCCCTATGTTTATTACTTCCTTCACTTGGCTGTTTTCTGAGTTCATAGTATTCCTCCCTATAGAGAAACATTACTATATCCGCATCCTGCTCTATGCTTCCTGAATCACGCAGATCAGAAAGCTGTGGTTTTTTATCATCTCTCTGCTCAACAGACCGTGAAAGCTGTGATAGTGCAACAACAGGAATATTTAGTTCTTTTGCAATTGCTTTTAACCCTTGTGTTACTTCCGATATTTCTTGCACTCTATTTTCATTGCTCCTTTTCGTAGTGCCTCTGATTAATTGAAGATAATCGATAAATACAACTTCTATATTATACAATTGATATAGCAAACGTATTCTGGTGCGAAGAGCGCTAATCGACAGGGCAGGAGTATCATCTATTATGAAAGGTAGATCAGATAGTTGAGTACTTGTATCGATAAATTCATGCAATTCAAAATCGCTGATTTTTCCTGTTAATGCTTTATAATAACTAATTCCTGAATCTATAGTAATGAGCCTTGCAGTTAATTGTTCTGCTGACATTTCTAGCGAAAAAAATGCTACGTAATTTTGTTTATCAGTTCTTTTTTGCAGAACTTTACAAGCATTGAGTGCAATATTGAGTGCCAATGCTGTTTTCCCCATAGAAGGCCTTGCAGCTAGAATTAATAAATCAGATTTTTGTAAGCCCCCAAGTAGCTGATTAAGATCCTGATATCCAGTTGTAATGCCGAGCGCCTCAGGGTTATTTTTTAGCATGTTGATTTTCTCAACTACATCTTTAATCGAGCTTGCAAGCTTTATATACGTTTTCTCACCTTGCTTTTTTACTGCTAGATTAAACAGCTTTGTCATTGCTTGTTCAATTTGCATCTGCGCAGGGTTTTCAATGTCATAGTTATAACTATCACCAACTATTTCCTGCCCGAGCTTGATTAAACACCTTCTTAAATAAGTGTCTCGAATTATTCTAGTCAAACTATATATATCAAGAGCAATGCTTGCTTTAGCTGCAAGTTTTGCTAGGTATTCAACTCCGCCACATTCGGTAAATGCTTGGTTGTTTTCAAAAAACATCTTGAGGCTGAGTTCATTGGCAACTATGCCATGTTTTCTGGTTTTAGAGATCTGCACAAAAATACTTTGATGTAATGGATCATAAAAATTTTCCGCTGTTATTATATCCTCTACCGCATCGCAAATTCTGTTATCACGAATCATAGCGCCAATTAACATTTGTTCGGCTTCGATATTCTGCGGCAGCCTACATATTTCTTTTTCTATGTTTTTTGATAATTCTTTATCCAATAAATTAGCTAATTTATTCATTCTGCGTTTAAGAGTGGCTGTGGTTTATTGTAGAATATTTAACTTTAGTTTGAAAGGTGAAAAAATGATCAATTTCAAATTGTTTAGAGTCTTCCTTACAAGCGATTATTGTTTGGTTTAATTTTATCCTTCACTTTATCCAACAATCCATTAATAAAACCAATTTCACTTGGTTTGTCAAGCAAGTCAGATGCAATGTTAGTATATTCATTAATCACAACAGGAACTGGCGTATCACAATTGGTCAACTCACATACAGCAACACGCAAAATAGATAAGCTTATAAGATTTAAACGTGAAAGAGACCAGCTTGGATGCAAGTAAGACTCTATTATTTTGTCGTATTCTTCACTATTATTTATAACTTTATCTGATAGCTCATTTAAGAGTTGATGATTAACTTCCTCATACTTAAATACATCGATCAACTTATTCACGTAATTATTTAACTCGAAGGAATTTTCACTATAATCTATTAATGTATTTGAATAAGCAATTTGTACGGCAAAAAATCTTGCTGCGCTTCTTTTCATGCGCCTTTTATCTACAGATTTTTCCTCCATTATCTTAATTTATTGTATAAATCTATCATATGCAAAACAGTTGAAGCTGCATGGCCACCAACGTTTTTTTTATCTTTACTTGCTCTAACTAGGGCTTTATCTTCGCTATCTGCTGTAATTATACCCATACCAAGTGGTATTGCATAACGCATAACAACTTCATTTAAACCTTCGATTACCCCTTTACAAACATATTGATAATGATCAGTTTCACCGCGAATGACACATCCGAGAGCCAGATAACCATCATAATTAATCTTCTTACTTTGAGCTGCAAAAAGAATTGCAGCCGGTATTTCAAATGCACCAGGGACTTCCATTATATCATAGTCAATATTATTGCTTTTGAACTTATCAACTGCACCTTCAAGCAAAAGACTTGCTATTTTAGTATAATAAATTGAACTAACTATTAGTATTTTCGACATTCGCTCCTACTTTTCTCGTTAAAAATAACTTTATTAATGATTGTTGGACTAAGGTGATGATATTACTAAATATCCAATATATTACTAGACCAGCAGGAAGGGAAGAAACAATAAAGACAGAAATATAAGGTAAAAATTTCATAACATTCATTTGAACGTCATCTTTTTTGGCATGATCGCTCCCGCTCAATTTTTGTTGAATTAACATAGTAATTCCATAAATTATAGGTAAAATACCTATAGAAACAGGAAAATTGTAATTAAATAGCCCAAATAATGTGAAAATGTTTGTTGGATCAGGAGCTGAAAGGTCCTTGATCCATAAATAAAAAGGTGCATGTCTCATTTCTATAGTAACAAACAATACTTTATATAGAGCAATAAACACTGGGATTTGTATTAACATGGGAAAAATGCTCGATATTGGATTTACATTGTTTTTTTTGAATAATGCAATCGTCTCTTTATGCTGTTTCAGACTATCATTCTTATACAGCTCTTTTATACGAGTTAATTCAGGCTGCAGGCTTTTCATTTTAAACATCGAAACATATGATTTATTCGCTAAAGGAAGCATCAAAAGCTTGATCACCAAAGTGAGTAGTAATATTGCTAAGCCAAAATTTCTTAAAACGAAGTTAAAATATTCAAGTAATAAAAACACTGGCTTGGTTATAAAATAAAGAACACCAAAATCTACAGCTTTATCAAATAAAGGTATATTTAAATTATCCTTATAAGAATCCAGTAATTTCAACTTCTTTGCTCCAGCAAAAAAATGGTTTACATTGGAAGTGCTTGCACCAGGTAGTACGGTCTTGTAAGATTTAACAAAATCTGCTTGAAATTTATCAACATCATTAACGTTTGTATGTTTAATGCTTACATTTATCTTCTCAGATTTTTCAGGTATGATTGCTGTAAGCCAGTATTTATCAGCAAAACCAAACCAGTTCTTTTCGGTTGTACTTGCTTTTATTAAATGTTTCTTAGAGACATCTTTATATGTCCACTCTTCTAATTTATTATCAAATGCACCAAGCACTCCCTCGTGCGATATCCAAAAAGATTCGTTAATATTATCACGCTTACGATTAATTCTACCGTAAGGGACCAAAATCACATTATCTTTTGTATTGTTTTCAATAATTTGCTCAACCTTAAACATGTAGTTGTCGTCGAGGCTAATTTTCATTTTAAATAAAATTCCATTCTTATTGTCCCAAAATAAATTTACCTCTTTTTGATTAAGTTTATCGGCTTGCCAAACTGAGTTGGAATCTGGAGTTTTAATTTTATTGCTAGGATCAAGCCATCCAAATTCCGCGAAATATACATCTTTTGATTCTTCAGGTGATAGTAGCACTACTTGCGGAGAAGAAGAATTTGGTTCTAAGTGGTAATTACTTAAAATTAAGTCATCAAATCTTGCACCCTTTAAAAAAATTGACCCTTTAAGTATGTGATTAGCCAAATTAACCCTTTGTTCTTGAGTGGAGTTAATAATTTCGGAACGATCCTGATATATTATAGGGGCAATATCATTAAAGGATTCGATATGCTCGATATTTTCAACCGCCGGCTGATTTTGGTTCAGATTAATAAAGTTATCGTAAATAATACGCCAAAATACCATGATTAATATGGAAAGAATAGCTGCCAAGATTAGATTTTTTGCTTCTGACATAAAATTTAAGCTGAATATACCTCCCTAAAGTGTATATTAGTTATTGCGCTAAAACAATAAAATTTACTTATTTTTAATAATAACTTTTAATGCTAACCTTGAAAATTTATTTTAATAGCTTCAAATTTTAACAATATGAACGCAGTAAAAAATCTAGCTGTTTGGTTGCTGATAATAGTTATCACTGCAATGCTAATTGATTCGCAAGGAGACAAATTAAGTGATAGCTTTCTTAGTACTTTTATACCTCACCAAGGAAGGGTTCAGGGTAATGGAAGTATTGAATTTACAAAATCACGTGATGGACATTTTTACATTCTAGCTCAAATTAATAATCGCAGCATAATATTTTTGGTTGATACTGGTGCAACAGATATCGTTTTATCACAACAAGATGCATTTCGTACAGGTATTAATCTACAAAATATTCAGAATTTTAAAACATATGAAACCGCAAAAGGTCAAATAAAGGCAGGAGTAGTTCGCATCCCTCAGATTAAAATAGGGAATTTTTTGATTAATGACGTACAGGCTAGTGTAAATACTCATGCTATGTCTTACTCACTACTTGGGATGAGCTTCTTAAGATATTTTGATTTCATTGTAAAAGATAATAAATTGATATTATACCGTAGCTAAAAATTCTTTAAAGCTGCTATCGATTTTATTTTTCAAGAATCAGGTAAACCTTGTCCATGCCATTATATTCTAGGGCTGTGCATCCTAAGACTAAAATTTTCTTTAATATGATGACTATTATGCCTTACAAACTAACTGCTTAAATGTTTTCAAGACAGATTCTTAAACTACTTTGCTAACATATACGAAAATATTTTCGTAGTTGCTGGAATAGTAATTATCTACTTCAGCACTTGCATTAACTTCAATATGTAATGAAAGAGTCTGCTCTTTTATGTATTCACTCCACTTGTCTATAGCTTCATTGATTTTTTCATCTTCCGTTTTGACTATAACTTTAATTCGATCGGATATATGAAAATCTGCCTGTTTTCTAGTTTCCTGAATGAGTCTCACAACATCTCTTGCGAGTCCTTCTAAGATTAATTCACTACTTAAAGTGGTATTCAGTATCACAATACCCTTATTATTATCAAATACGGAAGAAAATTCACTATTTGCTTTTAATAACAACTCGTACTCGTCTTTTTCTATAATATAGTTTTCTGACTGATCTCCCAGTAATATTTGTTCATTTTCAATCTGCTGCCATTTCCCTTGCTTCACGTACTGTACTAATTTTTTGATTTTATCTGGCATCCTCTTGCCAAGTAATGGAAAATTTAATTTCAATTCTAGCGATGCAACTTCCTTCAATTCACCCACTATTTTCAATTCTTTTACGTTTACTTCACTTTTTATGATTTCTTGGTACTCTTTTGTAAGGAAATCACATGAAGACTTATGGTAAATCGTTACACTACTAAGTGGCTGACGCACTCTAATGTTATAAGTATTACGAATTGATAATGCAGCATTACGTATTTCTTTTACTAAATCCATTTTTGTAGTGAGTGCACCATCAAACTTCTCTAATGCTGGAAAATTAGCCAAATGAACCGATGATTCTTCATATTTAAGTCCTTGCCATATAGTTTCTGTTATAAGTGGCAATAATGGAGCTGCAGTCCTTAACATATAATAAAAAACTGTGTACAAAACATTATAAGCATCGGTTTTATCCTGGTCTAGGCTCTCTTTCCAAAAACGCTCACGACTCTGGCGAATATACCAATTGTTCAGCACCTCAAAAAAGTCCATTAGAATTTTGCAAGCTTCTTGAGAATTATAGTTATTCATGGCCGTCTGGATTCTTTGTATAGCTTCAAAGCACTTAGAAATCATGTAGCGATCGAGAGTGTTTTTATAATCCTTGCAAATTTCAGCTCTAATACCATCTGCATTCGCATACATAGTAAAGAAGTGATAGCTATTCCAAATAGGTTTTATCACGTTTCTCAGAACATCTCGTATTGAATTTCCTTCTTTATCAAGCAGCAAATTCCCACCACAAACAATAGATCCAGAAAGCATAAGAAAACGCAGTGCATCAGAACCATATTGGTCAAAAACTTCCATTGGATCTGCGTAATTGTTCAAACGCTTGGATAGTTTTTGTCCCTTTACGTCCAAAACAACCCCATGACATATGCAATTTTTAAATGGTTCGCGATCAAATAGAGCCGTGGACAATACAAAAAGCGTATAAAACCAGCCTCGAGTTTGTGCTATATATTCAGTGATAAAATCTGCAGGGAAATTATTTTCAAACCACTCCTTGTTTTCAAATGGGTAGTGGACTTGTGCAAATGGCATTGAGCCAGATTCAAACCAGCAATCAAATACGTCAGGCACACGACACATAGTTGACTTTCCTGTTGGATCATCCGGATTTGGCCTTGTTAGAGTGTCAATAAACGGTCTGTGTAAATCCTCTACATTAACATTGAAATCTCTTTCAAGCTCTTCTATTGAACCATACACATCCACTCTTGGGTACTTTGCATCATCTGACTGCCAAACAGGAATTGGAGTGCCCCAGAAGCGATTACGCGAAATTGACCAATCATGTGCTCCCTCAAGCCATTTTCCGAACTGGCCATCCCTAATATGATTTGGCATCCAATTAACTTTTTTGTTTAGCTCTGTCATTCGATGCTTAAATTTTGTAACGGCTACGTAACAAGAAGGCATAGTGCGATAAATCAAAGGAGTATCAGTCCGCCAGCAGTGTGGATAATTGTGAATATATTGCTCAGTTTTAAACCAATTTCCTTGTTCTTTTAACTTTTTTATCACTACATCATTTGTATCAAAAACGTGCATTCCAGTTAAATCCCCAACTTCAGCAGTAAATTTTGCACTGTTATCGATTGGACAAATAGCTGGAATATCATGAGTTTGGCAAAGGCTAAAGTCTTCTTCACCAAACCCAGGAGCTGTGTGCACAATTCCTGTGCCATCTCCTTCTGTGGCATAATCAGCAATAAAAACGCGAAATGCATTTTTTGTATCTTTAAAATAGTCAAACAGTGGCTTGTAAGAAAGACCCGCTAGATCATTTGCTGTAAGCTTTACACCTCTGTCTTCATATTGAATATTGTTTTGCGCACAGTGGTGAACAAATTTTTCCAAATAGCTTTCAGCGAAGATGTAAATTTCATTTTTATTTGCTGTCATTCCAGCGCTACTATCTGTTATCCCAGTGCTACTATTTGTCATCTCAGTGCTTGACACTGGGATCCATGATTCCTTTTCACTGGATTCCAGCGTCACACGCTGGAATGACACCAAAGATACTGCACAATACTTGATATCCTTTCCTATCGCTAGAGCTAAATTACTTGGCAGTGTCCATGGAGTTGTGGTCCAGGCAAGTAACTTACATTTTTGTGTAGCATTCTTAAACTGTTGCGGATTCTCTAAAAGTTCAAATGCAACCGTTACAGCTTTACTGGTCTTTTCCCTATAAGCATTATCCAGTCTTGTTTCAAAATTAGATAATGGAGTTTCGCATGCCCAGCTATAAGGAACAACACGGACTGATTCATATACCAAACCCTTATCATAAAGTTGTTTAAACGCCCACATGACAGATTCCATGAAAGACTTATCCATAGTCTTATAGTCGCTCTGAAAATCCACCCATCTTGCTTGCCTATTCACATATTTTTCCCACTCTGAAGCAAATTTCATCACGGAAGTACGGCAATGATTGTTAAACTTACCGATGCCAAATTTTTCTATCTCAGTTCTACCAGATATTCCAAGCTCCTTTTCAGCACCCATCTCAGCTGGCAACCCATGGCAGTCCCAACCAAATCTACGCTCCACTCTTTTTTGAAGCATCGTTTGATATCTTGCAAACGCATCTTTTATAAAACCGGTGAGTAGATGTCCATAATGCGGCAGACCATTTGCAAATGGAGGCCCATCGTAAAACACAAAGCAATTATCCTTAGAGCGCTCTTTCACTGACTGCTCAAATACTTTATTTTCCTGCCAGAATTTTATAATTTCCTTTTCCAGTGATGGAAAGTTAGGACTGCTTGTTGTATCAGGGTAATGCTTTAGCTTCATATTCACTTTAACTTGGCAAAGCCAAAGGATATATTGCTTTCCAGAAAATTACAAATTTAAAGGAATATATATACTAAACTCTGCATCAGTATTATTATGTAAAATATTCTTTTAATTTAAGAAATTGATTATGCCTAATAATAAGTATAACAGTTGGCCTTACCAGCAATTTCATGATGCCAATAGAAGTAGCAACGAAGCCAGTAGATCTAGTCAGGTATGTTGGGGTAGCAGAGCGTATCACTATCTTGGTACTAGAATACAAATAACGCAAAAAGAAGGTAGAGGAATATTAAAACAACCAGGTAGTAGCATACATGTTGTTAGCGTTGATCAGAGCGGAACAGTGTACGACAATGCCTATCGTCAGTATTCATAAATTTAAAAGTAATAGATTGGCTTCATATTAACTTTGACTTGGCAAAACCAAAGAGTATATCGCCTTCCAGAAAATTACAAATTTAAGAAATGCAAAACAACGTGCAAAATCCTTAGAATTATTTATAATCAACCCGCACCTTCGCACTTTGGGAATGTACAGATAATATTAAATTATAAGTCTTATGGAAAGCAGAACTAAAGCATGGCTCATTTGGCTTATTAGCAACTTAGTTGTTATATTTAGCAACATGCAAATAATATATACTTTTATAAGTGTCAATCTGGAAGAAGAGCTTGGGCTCACAATTACACAAATTGCACTGGCTAATTCATTATATACTTGGACTTTCGCCATTTTGCAGTTTTTCAGTGGATCAATGTTTAATATTTTTTCCATTAGAAAAATTTATTTTTTTTCATTATCAACTATGATCCTAGGATTCATTTTGCTTATTCACGGTAGCAATTTTTTCCATTTAATTTTATCTCAAATGCTAATAGCAACCGGAGCATCATTTGGTTTTGTGGGCGCTGCTTATGTGAGTAGCGTATGCTTTCCGATTACTCAATTTGGACTTGCATTTTCGCTGATGTTTTCATTGGTGCAGACAATTTCAAGTCTTTCTGCTTTGGTAATCCAAATATCATTCTCTGGTCTACTTTCCATAGGAGTATACTGGAAAGATCTTATTATATATATAATGCTATTTGGTTCAATGACATTAATATTTACGTCTCTTCGCTCAAACGCATTTTTGGAGAAAAATTCAAAAAAATACACAATAAAAAGCTCTATAAAAACAGTAATATATTCTATGTTAATAGTGCTAAAATTGAGAGATATTTGGATAACTTCAATAGTTGGTGCTATCACTTTTGGAACATTTTTAGCACTTAACACTCTATGGGCTCCAAGATTACTCAGCAGTGCAGGACTTGACTCTGTTCAACTTGGTATAGCAACTGCAATATTATGGCTTGGTCTTGCGACTGGTGCGCCGATTGCAGATCGAATCTCAAAGTTATTCAAAAATAGAAGGCACGTAATCTCCGCTTTTCTTACATTACAATGCATTTCAATTATTATTTTATTATGCAGTCATTTAACAGTTAACATTGTATATTTTTGTATGTTGATGTTTGGTTTTGCTGCAGGGGGGCATATGCTTAACTTCACTGTTGGTAGTGAGATCGTAAAACGAAGGTACATTAGCACATCATCATCTATTATCAATGGATTTATGTTTATTGCCAGCGGAATTATAGTTTCAATGTTGGCCCTCTTTACAGGTCATCAAATGGCACTTTTTGCAATATTTGCAATGCTAGCAGCTGCTGGTATTTTAAATTATGCCACAAAAGAGACATATCCCCAAAATACAGTAGCTTAACTCCAAGTTGATTGTTATATTATATCTTCATAGTTAGTACTTATCAATGGTGGACCATACTGAATTAAAAGAAACAACATTAACTAAGGCAAAAATAGTTGAAATTATAAATCAAGAAATAGGGTTTTCAAAGAAAGACTCTGCTGCAATAGTAGATGATATATTGAATGAAATAAAAGCAAGTCTGGTAGAAGATAAAATAGTGAAAATATCGTCGTTTGGAACATTTTTAATTAAGAAAAAGAAGGAAAGGCCAGGAAATGTGCCAAAAACATCAAAGAAAGTGGTGATTCAAGCAAGAAATTCAATTTCTTTCAGACCTTCAAAAAACATAAAAAAACTAATAAATAATAATAAATTTAATGGATAAGGTGAAATTATTCTATACGATTGGAGAAGTTGCTGAAGAGTTACATTTAGAACAGCATGTTTTAAGATTTTGGGAAAGTCAGTTTGATCAAATTGAGCCTATAAAGCGCAAGGGAAGAAGGCTATATGACCATAAATGCATAGAAGCCATAAAGAAAATAAAATATATGCTATATGACAAAGGATATACAATAAAAGGGGTGCAAAGAGAATTTGGTAATAATGCAAAAATTAATCAAAATACAGAGTATTTAGAGAATTTATTACAAGAACTTAAGAATTTAAGAGATTATTTAACTAGTAAACTTAAGTAACGAACAATAGATCAAAAGAAGTTGAGAAATTAGTGATTGACTTGTTTGCAAAGATATATAATAATTTAACTACGTTGACTTTACAACAAAGGAAAAAGGTATGGGTAATTCTGAATTATTTAAAAGTTTAATGCGAGCAATATGAAGAGGATAAGGGTATTGCTGATATTTTAAAAGATAAGCGTGAGGAAGATATAAGAGAAGTTATTCTATACATGCAAGGAAATATCACAGTAAATAGTAATATAGATTTTTCGAGAAGCAATGTTACTTCATCAACTGCGCGTCAGAGTCTTAACACCGCTATGACATTAGGAAATAGAATTATTTCTGACCTTGTAAATGGCAAATGCTCTTATTCGCCGCTTATCTATGCTATACATAAGAAAAATATTACAGCTATTAAAGATATTTTAAAATATGCCAAAGATAATAAATTTTTAAAGGAGCTTCTTGCTTCAAAAGCAATGGTACAATATGTATTCGGTGGCATTACAAGAGCACTTTTCACACCACTTACTTATGCTATAGCTTGCAAAAATAATGACGAGGTTGTTGAGCTTATTTTAAAATATGCCAAAGACGACGCAATGCTAAAAGAAGTTCTTAATGAAACGTCTACTGTAAGTTTTGCATCAACAGATGAATTTCACAACGCACTTACTTTTGCTATATCTGCACGAAATGATCAAGCTATTCTCGATATTTTAGGTTATGCAGAAGACAGTGGACTTCTAAAAGAAATTCTTACTTCAAAAATGATTGCAACTTTCAAGCCAGGTAATGTTAAAGAATTAACACCACTTGCGTATGCTATAGGTTGTAAAAATGATTCAGCTATTAGTGATATTTTAAAATATGTTGAAAAAGATAACGATATCCTTAAAGTAATGTTAAATAACACAGCAAATGATTTATATGAAGCTATTTTTGATTCGAATAACGACGCAATAGCTACATTTTATTGTATTCTCAATAAGCCTAACGTTGCTTCTCAAGTTTTTCAAAGTGGCAGGATGAGAATATTATGTATAACTGATAAAAAAGCTCAAGAATTAGCTGAAAAAATTCATGAAGGAAAATATGAAGAAGTAATAAAAACAATTAAAACACGTCAAGTACTTGCATTTGGTTTTCTTGGAACTATATTAATGGCTGCTGGAGTGGGTGCATTTGCAGGGGTTGCTACAGCAGAATCAATAACACCGGCTTTAGCTGTTATAGCTACTGTAGGAGGATCTTTTGCAATGCTTGCAGGGGTAACAATTCTTTGCTGTACAATATGTTACATGTTTAGTGAAATTAAAATTCCTGGTCATGAATCTGGTGCTGAGAAAGGGCCTGTAATCGTAGTAATTCATGAGGATAAAAAGGGTGATCCAGATACTAGTATGAATAACATTGATCCAAAGGGAAAAGGAACAGCCCAAAGAAGGAAGGAACTGTAGACAACGGTAGTGCAGCTCCACAACGTGAATGGTAATATAATTATCAAAAGGAGTGTTATCTATAGTGGCGCTCCTTTACCCAATATCTCATTGCTGTAACTTGTGTTTAGTAATATAATCTCGTATTAAGTTGATATCACTTAAGTTTATGCTAGATTCTCCACTAATTTTGACAACCATTCTTATATCTTTGATTTTGACGTTATCATTCCTTTTTATAAAAAAAATATTTGGGTCACCAAATAAGAAGATAATAAAATCCTTTAGAAATATTATTAAAAAAATAAATACATTAGAGCCGGAAATGCAGAGCTTATCCGATCAAGAGCTATTTAGTAAAACTGAAGAATTTAAGCAAGAACTAAAAAATGGAAAAACGTTAAATGACCTTCTTGTGCCAGCATTTGCAATTGTGCGCGAAGCCTCAAGAAGATTTCTCAATATGAGGCACTTTGATGTGCAACTAATTGGTGGAATGGTGCTACATAATGGCATGATATCAGAGATGAAAACAGGGGAAGGAAAAACACTTGTTGCGACTTTAGCTGCATATCTCAACTCCTTGGAAGGCAAGGGAGTGCATGTAGTCACTGTTAATGACTACCTTGCAAAGCGAGATACGGAGTGGATGAGCAAATTGTATAATTCTCTTGGTGTTTCTGTTTCATTCATTACAAACGATTTGACAGATGAGGAGAGAAAGGAGGCCTATAGCGCGGATATTGTCTATTCCACAAATAACGAACTGGCTTTTGATTACCTGCGAGATAATATGAAGTTTTCTCAGAGCGATATGGTACAAAGAGGTTTCAACTACGCAATAGTTGATGAAGTAGACTCAATACTTATCGATGAAGCTCGCACTCCGCTTATTATTTCTGGCCAGGTTGAAGAAAATAATCAGATATATAAGCATATCGATAAGATAGTCACTAAATTAGCTGACTCTGATTACGAGGTGGATGAAAAGGGCAGGACGATATTTCTCACAGAAGATGGAATTTCACGAGTGGAAGAACTATTGAAATCACATAATCTCATTGCTGAAAATTCATCACTTTATGATACCAATAACATGATAATGACCCATTATATAGATCAGGCGCTACGTGCACACAAGCTATTTACTGCCGATAAGGATTATATTGTGAAAAGCGGTAAGGTGGTGATTATCGATGAATTTACTGGCCGTATGATGGAGGGTAGGAGATATTCTGATGGTCTTCATCAAGCTCTTGAGGCTAAAGAAAATCTTGAAATTCAGCATGAAAATCAGACCCTAGCATCGGTCACATTTCAGAATTATTTTCGTATGTACAGTAAACTTTCCGGCATGACTGGAACAGCAGCAACAGAGGCAGAAGAATTTCGTGATATATACAGATTAAATGTAGTGAAAATTCCAACTAACGTAACCGTGAAAAGGACAGATCTGAATGATGAGATTTATGGTACAGAAAAAGAAAAATATAACGCTGTATTAAAATTTATAGAAGAATGCCACAAACGCCTTCAAGCGGTCCTTGTTGGTACGGTGAGCATTGAGGATTCAGAAAAACTCTCTGCTCTTTTGCATAGCCATTCTCTTAAGCATTCCGTGTTAAACGCTCGCTATCATGAGCAAGAGGCGTACATAATAGCGCAAGCAGGCGTACCAGGTAACGTTACTATAGCAACTAATATGGCAGGGCGTGGAACTGATATTCAGCTTGGCGGAAATGCTGAAATGATAGCAAAAGTAGAACTGAAGAGAGTAAAAAGTGATGATGAAAAAGAGAGAAAGTATCAAGAAATAATCGAAAGAGTGAAGAAAGATAAAGAAATCGCTATAAAAGCTGGTGGTTTGTGTGTTGTTGGAACTGAAAGGCATGAAAGCAGAAGAATAGATGATCAATTGCGTGGACGCTCTGGTCGCCAGGGAGATCCTGGGCTTTCTAAGTTCTTTTTATCACTAGAAGACGATTTAATGAGAATATTTGGCTCTGATAGAATGAGAAATTTTTTGCAAAGGGTTGGACTAAAAAATGGTGAGGCTATTCATCACCCATGGATTAATAAGGCCCTTGAAAAAGCGCAAAAGAAAGTTGAAGCTAGAAATTACGATATACGCAAATCTTTACTCAAATTTGACGATGTAATCAATAGTCAACGTAAAGTTATTTTTGAACAAAGAACTCATATCTTAGATAATGAAATTAATGATTTATTTGAAGTATATAGCGAATTAAATGAGGAGATTATAGGAAACATAGTTCAAGATGGTTATTACGAGGATTACATTGATGATATTGCCAAAGAATTCCATAAAAGGTATGGAATAGTGTTGGATGCAGAAAACTTGGCAAAGCTTATAAATAAGCAAGCTGCTTTGGATTATATAAATGATAAAGTGCAAGAGTTTTTTACTGAGAAGGAAAGATATTTTAATAGCCAGCACACTACAGATTTATGGAATACAATAGTGAAGCAAGTGATGATAATGACAGTTGATCATTTATGGAGGGAGCACCTTTCAACTTTAGAAAGCCTGAGACAAAGCATAGGTTTGCGTGCTATGGGACAAAAAGATCCACTAAATGAGTTTAAACGTGAAGCTTTCTTAATGTTTGAATTAATGCTTGAAAAGTGGAAGGAGATTACCATCCATCGTTTGGCGCACTTTAAGTTAGCAGATAATTATGATATAAGCAATAGGTTACATTCCGACAAAAAGAGCAATTTTCCTAAAGTATCAAGAAACGACAAATGTCCTTGTAACTCAGGAAAGAAATACAAGCATTGCCATGGTGCAGTTACTGTGGGAAATTGAACAATCGTCGCTTACAAAGCAAACCTCAATTAATATGACGTTTCTATGCTTTGCTTAGTTGGGGAACACTCCATGAAAGGTCACGATATTTTTCCTTAAGTTGACGCCATTGAGGGATCACCTGCTTCCAGGTTTGGTTTTGGGTAGTCGTTTTAGTTTATCAGGAAGCTCTTCTGCGTTATAGCTTTTAATATTAAGTTCGATTAAAGGTACAACGTGAAAAGGTAATTTCGTTTCATTACTTCTTTTTATAAGGGAAGCTTCAGCGATTACTTTACCACCCCTATCTTCTGCGCATTTTACTGCTTCAAGTGAAGATTTGCCTGTGGTGATCACATCTTCAACGAGTAATATTTTCTCACCTTGTTTAATTTCAAACCCGCGGCGCAGTTCAAATTTGCTACTCACACGTTCACAAAACACCGTTCTTATTCCAAGCTGCCTGCCGATCTCGTAACCCACAATTATTCCACCAATCGCAGGAGATAATATCAAATCTACTGAGTTCAAAATATCACCCAGTTCCTTTTTTATTTTGTCCACCAATAATGCACAGACTTTCATGGCTCTGATTGGATTTTCAAAAATCTTAGCGCATTGTATATATGTATCACTATGGAGTCCAGAGGACAGCACAAAATGGCCCTGCAAAATAGCTTCAGCTTCTTTAAATTCGTTTATTATTTGGTCATTCCTGTCTAGCATCATTTTTTAAGTTTCACTATTATATTCTTTATTGATTATCTGAGTCACACAAACATCAGACCACACATTTATTGCAGTTTCAAACATATCAATTATTGTATAAAGAGGCAAAATAAGACCCATAGTATGCAAAGGAATGTTCATTGATACGAGATAACTTGTTGCCATAAAATAGCACCCCATTGGAACTCCAGCGTTGCCAATTGCAGCCCCTGTAGCTAAAAAAATCAATATAAACATTTCGCTTAAGGAAAAAGTATACCCATTCATTTCTGCAACAAACATCACAGTGATCAGAATAAATGCAGCGCACGCATTCATGTTAATCGTTGTACATATTGGTAAAATAAATGATGATAACTTCTTTGGTACATTTAGCTTATTCTGTACGCATTCTATTGTTGTTGGCAGTGTTGCACTTGATGATTTAGAAAAAAACGCAAGTGTAAGTGCTGGCATAACTCCTCTCAGCGTTTGAATTGGTGATATGCCTTTATACCACATGAGTAGCGGTAAAATCAGAAACGCTTGCACAAAGTTTGCAGACATGATGCAAACAAAATACCACAAAAGACTGTAGAACTCGCTGCCACCCTTTAGTTCATGTAAAAAACATGTAATAAAGGACCACACAGCAATCGGAATAAATTTTAATAACCATTGAGCGATCTTTAATAACGCATCAAAAAGTGCAGAGAATACTTGGTGTAATATGTCTTGTTTTTCTTTTGAGAGCGAGATAATAGCGCCGCCCATTAAAAAAGCAATCAATATGCTACCAATGATGTTATTTTCAAGAAAAACCTGCACAAAATTCGAAGGAATAAGCGACTTTAAATATGAAAAATAGCTGTGGTTATTGCCATTCACACTTTCTATAGTATTGCTTATAAAATTTTTCCTTACTGGATCTATTAGTAAGTAGAAAGATAACGCAACAAGTGCAGCTATAATAGTTGTAAGCAGAGTGTAAAACAGCGTTTTTTTTACTAAAAATTTAATTTCAATTGAATCTTTGAGCCCAGAAATTGTAGACACTATAGAAAGAAAAACTAAAGGCAAACTTATCAATTTTAACAAGCTGATGAATACATCGCTGGATAGCTTTGCTACTTCAAAAATAATCTCATTATTAAAGTAATAAGCAATGACTGCGAATATCACAGCACAAAGCATAGCGAACTTGTTCATTCAAAGTAATAATACTATACAATTAATGTAGGTTAGTCTACAGGCCTTTCAACATATTTGAGGTAAAATAATATTTAGATGTACAGTTCCAGTTGAGAAGTGCTATATACTTTTTTGTTTGCGAACAAGCACGGAATATACAAGCATTCCCAGCAAAATCATAGGTATCGAGAGTAGTTGTCCCATGGTTAAATCAAACCATAAATAGCCAATTTGATAATCTGGTTCGCGAAAAAACTCAACTAAAAAACGTGCTGTCCCATACCACATCACTACAACACCAGTTAATGCACCTTGATATAGTCTGATTCTGGTTAAGAAAAACAGTGAATTTGCAACTGTGAAGAGTAACAACCCTTCAAAAAATGCTTCATACAACTGACTTGGATGGCGCAGCAAATTATCGCCACTTTCTGGGAATACCATGCCCCACGGCATGTTTGTTACTCTACCGAACAATTCTCCGTTGATAAAATTGCCTATCCGTCCTAAAAATAGACCTACGGGGATTCCACAAGAAATTAGGTCTAGTGTGTAAAATATAGGAATCTTATGTTTTTTGCATGAAATTACCACTGCACACAAAACTCCTATAGCACCACCATGGAACGACATCCCACCTTCCCAGGTCTTTAATATTTGAGTAGGATTACTTATATAAAAACCTGGTTCATATATCAACACGTAGCCAAGTCTACCAGCAATGATAATTCCTATAATAGTAAATGTTAATAATGAATCGTAAAAATTTTTAGTGAATATTTTTTGATTGTCGAGCTTATGTAAATACCAATATGCAAATGTTATTCCCAGAACATATGCTAAAGAATACCAGTATACAGATACGGGGCCGATGCTGAAAATTATTGGGTTTAAAGACATATGACTAGCTTGAATGGGATTTTCTAGGTACATAATTGCACAAATGCTGCAACTTTGAAGGCAAAAGCCCAAAAGATGGTGTCATCCCAGCACCTTTTTTCTGTCATCCCAGTGCGTGACACTGGGATCTAGGTGTAAAAATATTTGCAAATTATGCAATGGACAACAGGTTTTAGGAGCATCTAATGTCCATGATGAAAGAAAAAACAGGCTGGATCCCAGTGTCACGCACTGGGATGACAAGATAGTGGGCCACTGGAATGACAAAAGGTGGGCTACTCGGATTACGAAGGAGAGCTGTTGGGATGACAAAGGACAGGACAGGCTAGGCATATTATAAATCATTTTTAGATAATCTGCTTTTTTCACGATTCCACTCTCTTTGTTTTATGGTTGCTCGCTTATCATAAAGTTTTTTTCCTTTTACTATAGCAATTTTAGTTTTTGCTAGCCCTTTATCATTAAAATAAATCGAAAGTGGCACAACAGTAATGCCAGCAGTTTTAATCTGGCCTATCAGCTTGTTTATTTCCTTTTTATTCAAGAGTAGTTTGCGTTCTCTTTTTGGCTTATGGTTTTTTCGATTTGCAGCCTTATATTCTGCAATATGCATATTATGCAGCCATATTTCACTATTTTTTTCAATTACATAAGCATCAGAAATATTTGCTTTTCTTTCCCTTAATGACTTTACTTCACTGCTTAATAAAACCATACCAGCTTCAAATTCTTCTAAGATGAAATATTCAAATCTTGCCTTTGTATTTTCCGTAATAACTTCCATATCTCAAGGATATCTTTCAGCCTATATATTATAGAATTTTTGACTTAATTCATAATATATCTTTCCTTAAAAGGTCATTTGAGTTATATTATAGACCATGAAAAATCTCAACTTTAGGCAAGAAATCAAGTTTTTTTCTCTAGCTTTTATAACTTTATTTGCTTTATGGGTTATATTATCTGGATATTTTGAGCCTTTTTTTATCTTGTGTGGAATATTTTCTTCTGTATTTACATTATTTGTCCTTGGGCGATTGATAAACGCTGAAAGTTCTCTAAGGCATATCTTAAATGGTAAGAGCAAACTGTCATTTTTCAGGCTAGCAAGTTATATACCTTGGCTGATGTACCAAATGATTCTATCAAGCGTTTATGTAACAAAAAAGGTGCTACAAATTAAGCCCAAACTTGAGCCAATTATTATCCTAAAGAAATGCAAAGGGCACAATGATGAGAGCATTGCGTTGTTTGCCAACTCAGTAACAATCACTCCTGGAACTTTAACTATCAATGTCGAAAACAAAAAACAAATGTATTTGTCTACCATATGCTTGATAGATAAAAATCTTGAAATCGGCATTTCTGAAATAGAAAATAAAGTCTTGAAAACATTGCGTTCAACTAAGTGATTGTTTTAAATAAGTTGACGGCACCCTTATATTCTTTTACAAGACTCTCAAACATTTCTTTTGGAAGACCATTATCAATAATAGAGTATAAGTAGTTGTACAAATCTTCTAACCTTGATATGTTATTTTTCTTCTTACTGTTAAACTTATACGGGAAAATATCTTCCAAAATTTCAATAGCGGTAGCCTTGTTGCAAGATACATTTTCACTTGTTACGCTTACTTTTGCTAAAATGGTATTGGTTTCAGGTTCATCATTTGTATAAAAGTCTGATAGATCAGTTATCTTGATAACGTATAAAATTACTATTTTTGATAAGCAATTGTCAGAATATTCACAATTTTTTATCACTTCCCATTGAGTAACCTGTGATTTACTTGTTTTTGCATTGTTTGGTAATTTGCTCATTCAACTTTCTCCATTTAATTCAGTGAACAAATTATACTCACACTTTGTTAAATAAATGATAATGCAATTACAAAAATATATACTTAGAGTAGTATATTTTTAAAAATAGCACGTTATTACTAAGCTCAAACACTAAGATTAATTTATTAAAAATATATATTAATAAATGTTTAACTTAAACTGAACGTTAAGTACGTAAAGGAGGAAATAAATCATTATATCTCTTTCGAAACTCATGACATGAATTCAAAATTATAAATTAATAATCAAGTTGAACATCAAACCAACAGGAAACTTCTTTAAATGCATGTTTTCAAGACGGATTCTTAAGCACATCCTACCGCCTCACCAACATTACTAAATCCGTCTTTCCTTACTAACTCTGCAAGTTCCAGATTAATTCTGTTTATAACCTGTGGCCCATAATATACGAGAGCAGTATATAATTGCACTAAAGTGGCTCCTGCTTTGATTTTTTCATATGCATCAGCTCCATTTGAAACCCCTCCGCATCCTATAAGCAATATTTTACCTTTAGTAAGTTTGTACATATCACTCAATAACTTGGTTGAAAGTTTAAACAAGGGCTTGCCACTCAATCCACCAATTTCATTGTGATGAGAACGTAAATTATCTCTACTCACTGTAGTATTGCTTATTATTAATCCGTCAATTTTATATTCCAGTGAAAGCTCAGCTATGTTTTCTTTCGTTTGCTGATCTATATCTGGTGATATTTTTAATATTATCGGCACAGATTTAGTATTCTCAATTGATTTGCGAGCTAGTGTTATGGCTTGCAAAAAATCCAGCAGTTCTTGTTTGTTATGTAAATTACGCAAATTGGGTGTATTAGGGGATGAGATGTTTAGCGCTATATAATTGCTTTTTCCATATACCACTTTAATTAAATCGACGTAATCACTGATTTGATCTTTCGATGTGCTATTTTTCCCTATATTTATACCAAAAATGCAGTCATCAAGCTTAGTTTCGCTTAATTGCTTAAGAAAATATTCTATTCCTTTATTATTGAACCCTAATCTATTGATTACTCCTTGATCTTTGATTAACCGAAAAATTCTTGGTTTTTTGTTTCCATATTGTGGATTTTTAGTTACAGTACCGGCTTCTACAAATCCAAAACCAAATGAGAGCATGGGTCTTATAACTTCTGCATTCTTATCAAAACCCGCAGCCAGAGCTATAGGGCTTCTCAGTTTATTACCAAAAAAATTTACACTTAGAGACTCTGGTAGCTCTATAGGCTTTCTGCATGGCATCTTTTTAAACACCATAATCGCCAAAGAGTGAGCAATTTCAGGCGGCAACAAAAACAGTAGATTACGTAATATCATCTGGCAAAACTATTTTCTATACTTACTTTCAGCTTATATTCACTCATTCTTATTATTTCATTCCATTCAATTTCTGAAACTGGAGAAATTGATAGACGTGGTTGTTTTAATATAGCCATATTTTTTAAAAGTGGATTGTCCTTTATATCTTGCAGCATAACTTGATTATTTAAAGATTTGGAAAATTTTACGTCTACCAACCCAAACTTGGGGTGATCAGTACGATAATATTCTTTAAACACTTCAACTATTCCAAGTATTGCTTTCTCTTTTCCTGTATGATAAAAAAATGCAAGATCACCTAATTTCATGGCTCTCATATACTTTTGGGCTTGGTAGTTGCACACACCATCCCACTCAGCCACCCTGTCTGTTTCCATTTCTTGCCACGAATATTCACTTGGTTCTGACTTAAGCAGCCAAAATTGCATTATTTTTTCCTTAAATAAGCCGGTATATCAATATTGCTGCCCCATTTACTTCCTTGCTCAGTTGTAGCGTATTCTTTTGTTTCTAGAGGTTTATCTTGTATTCCTACACTTTGACTATAGGACCACTTAAACTTTTCTTTTTCTGAGTTCTCGCCCTGATTTAAAGATGAAGTTTCTGATTTATTATCGCGATTAACATTGCTATCAATACCAGTTGCAAGAACAGAAACTCTAACTCTTCCCTCCATTGCTTGGTCGAAAGTAGCACCAAATATTATATTTGCATTTTCATCTACCTCCTCACGCACTCTGTTTGCTGCAGCATCAACTTCAAACAACGTCATATCTCCGCCACCAGTAATGTTGATCAAGATTCCTTGTGCTCCTTTCATTGATACGTTATCAAGGAGTGGATTAGATATCGCAGCTTCTGCAGCGCTAATTGCTCTATCTTCTCCTTCTGCTTCTCCAGTGCCGATCATTGCCTTACCCATTTCACTCATTACTGTTTCTATATCAGCAAAATCAAGGTTAATGAGCCCTGGAACAACCATCAAGTCAATTACTCCTCTGATGCCAATACGGAGCACATTATCAGTAAGTTTAAACGCGTCAGAAAATGTCGTTTTTTCATTGGCAATTCTAAATAAATTCTGATTTGGAATAACAATAAGCGTATCTACGTATTTTTGTAATTCTTCAAGACCCAGCTCTGCAATGCGCATCCGCCGCACGCCCTCAAATCCAAATGGCTTAGTCACAACACCAACAGTCAATATCTTTTTTTCCTTTGGTCCTCTATCCTTAACCGCAGCTCTTGCTTCCCTTGCTGCCTTTGCAATTACCGGCGCAGCACCGGTTCCAGTACCACCACCCATTCCTGCTGTAATAAAAAGCATATGACTATCTTTTATATGCTCCATGATCTCATCAATTGACTCTTCTGCTGCACCTTTTCCAATATCTGGCAAAGCACCAGCACCAAGCCCCTTGGTTAGATTAACACCAAGCTGAATTCTTTTTTTGCATGAAGATTTTTCTAGCGCTTGAGCATCGGTATTTGCTACAATGAAATTTACTATCTCTTGAGCATCGGCATCCTCCATTACCTGCAAATATGATTGAATCATGTTATCCACGGCATTTCCACCAGCGCCACCAACCCCTATAACAGTAATCCTTGGATGTAATATAGGCAGCTCTGGCAAACCAAGATTAATAGTAGTCATTTAAATTACTCAATTTAGCGAATTCACTTGACAATAAGTTACTACTTTTTTAACAAGATGTAAATACTTTTCACTCTATAGGCCACGAACAGTAAATAAAATTCATTTATTCTTAATAATATTCAAGTACCATGAAATAGTAGTCAATAATTCTGCATTTTAGATTTGCTGGTAAATAGAAAATGTTTATAAAAAGGGATAGAAATCTATCCCTTTTTGTTTTTGCTGAAAACTAATTTGTTGTTTTTGCTGGTGCTGGTGAAAAACCAAGCACGTTCTTAAGCTCATTTATCTTGCTTTCTGGGCTATTGCCGTTAAGCAACGAACCTGCTTCCTCAATTTTATATGCAAGAACACCTTTCTCTCTACTCACTTCATCAATTTTATTCGCTTTGTCGTTGTTCATATATGCAAGAACACCAACAGTAACTACTGCAGCAATAATCGCAAAAGTAGCAATTAGTGGATGAGCAACTAAAAATGCAGATACTGCAGTAACAACAGGGCTAACAAGTGCCGCCGCTTTTACTACAGCGGTACCAACAAAAGCCGCATAAGCTGGACTTAAAAAATAAGCAGATGTAAGTGCTACCAGTGAAAGGACACCAACAAGAGTGGCTGTCTTCCATCTATTATTGTCAATCCACTGACCAAGCCCACTAGCACCACCTGTAACTCTCCAACTATCACCAGCTGTTTGATCCCAACCTGATTTAGCTGAAATCCAGGGAGCATCCCCTTTTTTATATGTATAATTTGTTTTAGTCATAACTCTACCCCTCAAATAGATTGTTAAAATTTCATTAAGGGTAGTATATAAAGAAAAGAATCTTCATGTCAAGCAAACTAATTTGTTAATATATCCTTATTCTGTAATTCAGTGCTTCTGCAATGTGCGCTCTCTTTATCTCTTCACTTTTTGCAAGGTCTGCAATGGTTCTTGCAACTTTGAGCACTCGTGTGTAGCCTCGATTAGAAATGTAGTTTTCTTTCAATACGTATTTTAGCAATTCTAACCCTGCTTGATCTGGCTCAGTGAATTTATTCAGTGCATCACCACTTACTTCTGCATTACAGCGAACATTCAATTCACTATAGCGCTCGGTTTGAATTTTTCTTGCTGCTATCACTCTTTCTCTTATAACCTCTGTGCTTTCTCCTTCTGAAGAGATTTCAGGGGAAAGTATACTCACATTTGGCATTTCAACACATATATCTATTCTATCAAGGAGCGGTCCCGATATTTTATTTCTATAATCTGTTCCGCACTTTGGAGCTTTATTGCACGATCTACTTGCATCACCCAAGTGACCACACCGGCAAGGATTCATTTCGGCAATAAGTTGAAAATTAGCGGGGTAGGTTATGTGGGCATTTGCTCTTGCAATAGTGACTTTCCTATCTTCAAGTGGTTGACGTAAAGAATCAATTACAGATCTTGGAAATTCAGGTAATTCATCAAGAAATAATACTCCGTTATGAGCCATAGTGATCTCTCCAGGTTTTGCATTTTTTCCACCTCCAATCATTGCAGGCATGGAACATGAGTGATGAGGTTCGCGAAAAGGACGAGCTACTTTGAACATTCCGTTATCAGTTTTTGTTATGCTAGAGATTATACTCACATCTATCATCTCTGATTCACTGAGATCCGGTAAAAGTCCTATAAAACGTTTAGCAAGCATAGATTTTCCTGTGCCGGGAGGTCCAACAAGAAGCATATTATGTCCACCTGCTGCTGCAATTTTAGCTGCTCTTTTTGCAACAACTTGACCTTTTATGTCCCTCATATCATGCACTGTTCTTTTTTCTTTTGGTACATTCTCATAGCTAAAGATTACCGGCTCAATTGACTGCTCACCTTTGAAATGCCTTACAATATCAGTTAATTTCTCTATAGCCAGAATTGAAACATCCTTCACCCATGCGGCTTCTACGCCATTCTCTCTTGAGCAGATTACTCCTTTGTTTTCTTGTTTTGCGTTAATTGCTGTCGGCAACACTCCTGAAACTGGAATAACTCTCCCATCCAGCGCAAGTTCACCCATAATTATATAGGACTGAACTTTTTCAACTGGTATCACATTCATTACCACAAGCAACCCAAGAGCTATCGCTAAATCATAATGGCTACCTTCCTTCAATAAATCTGCAGGTGAAAGATTAACAGTGATTCTTTTTGGGGGTAATAGCAGATTGATCGAGTTTAGTGCTGCCCTGATGCGCTCTTTGGACTCCGCAACAGTTTTATCTGGCAACCCGACAATATTAAAAGCTGGAATACCATTTGCCATATGAATCTGTGCATTAACATTTACTGTGCTAATTCCCTGAAGTGCAACAGTGTTTATATTTGCTATCATGATGCGATATATTAAATTCTTAATATAATATATTAAAAAGATGACAAAGTAAAGACTGGAAATTAAAAATAGCTCAATTTGGCAAAAAGATGCATAGTATGGTATTGTTTTGCTGATTATAAAATGTTTGTAAGGATAATCATTTTTTTCTTACTGTATTCAAATGCAGCTTTTTGCGAAAGTTGTAATTTTAATCTACCTTACAATGGTCTGAGCTGTAATCTGGATTTATCACACAAGAATTTAAGTAATATAAAAAAATTGCTCAATAAAGGCGATAAGTTTGTTGCACTGACATTCGATGACGGACCTTCGAGTAGAAGAGTGAATGATATTCTTAATGTTCTAAAAAAACATAAATCAAAAGCAACATTTTTTGTGCTTGGTGAGCGCATAAATAAAAAAACGTCTGAAATAGTAAATAAAATCCATGAAGCAGGTCACGAGATAGGTAATCATTCTTGGTCGCATAGAAAACTAACGTTGTTACCCAGCGAAGAACAGATGCAAGAGCTGGAAAAGACAAATATAGCAATTAAGAATATAACAAAAAAAGATGTAAAATGGTTTCGTCCGCCATACGGATGTCACGATGATAGTTTGATCAAAAATACCAATCAACTGAATATGTATTCAATATTGTGGACAGTTGATTCGCGAGATTGGCAAGGCGATAAGCCGGAAATCCTGGTTGAAAGAGTTGTAAGTAATGTACATAATGGAGCCATCATGTTATTTCATGACCATGATAGTCGATCAAACACTGCTCAAGCTTTACCTCACATTATTAAAATACTAAAAAAATCAGGTTACAAGCTTGTGACTTTAAGCGAGTGGGAGAAAAGGGTTTGTAATGCAATAAAAGCAAAAAGTATATTAGTAGAAAAAGAAGTGTATTTTGAAGGGATTTCATGCACACAAAAAATAAAACCTTTAACCGCAGAGCGTTTATAATAGGTGTCATTCACTTAACTATTTCTGCTGTTTTTAGCTATAAGTTATATAATTTACAAATAAGTAACAAACAAAAATATGAAGCTCTTTCTAATAAAAATAGAGTACGGGTTAGTACAATTATGCCTCAGCGAGGCAGAATAATAGACAGGAATAGTATTGAACTTGCGGTAAACAAAATTTCGTATGTTGTTTTGTTTGATGGAAAGAAAACTTCAAGCAGAGAAGTTGATTGGGAAACGTTGTCAGAAATTGAATCTGATATAGCAAAATCGCCAAAAACAAAAATAACTGCTCTTTATAAACGCTACTATCCATTTGGTTCAATATGCTCTCATGTACTTGGATATACAAAAAAGCAACAAGGCACGAACGAAATAGGAATCAGCGGCATTGAATATACACATGATGATGCATTAAAAGGTAAGCCAGGAAAATCCGAGCAGGAAATAAATTCTAGAAAACGCGTTATAAGAGAATTATCAAATATAGCGCAGCAAGACGGACAAGATGTACAGCTAACAATTGATATTAATCTGCAGAAGAAAATAGCTGAGATATTTAAGAGCCACAAAGGCTCAGTAACGGTAATCGATGTAAATAACGGAGAAATTTTAGCATTATATAATTCACCTTCTTACGATAATAATCTTTTTGCTAGCAGACTATCAAATGAGACTTGGGAAAGCTTAAATACCTCCTCTTTGCCACTCGTAAATCGCGCATTATCATATCAAATTCCGCCTGGTTCAGTATTTAAGGTTATTGTTGCGCTTGCAGCTTTAAAAGATGGAATAATAACACCAGAAAGAGAGTTTTTATGTCGCGGACATATGAAAATAGGTGAGAGGAAATTTCGCTGCTTGAAAAGTGAAGGTCATGGATACATGTCTTTAAATGAAGCGATAGCCTCGTCATGCAACACTTATTTTTATAATATAGGAAAAGAAATAAGTGTAGATTCGCTTGTAGAAGTGGCCAGCAAATTTGGTATTGGAAGTGGACCACTAATTAAAACATTTAAAGAAGAAGCATCAGGGTTGTTACCAAGCAGAGATTGGCGTGCACGAAAGCTGTATTCAGAGTGGCAATTGGGCGACACTATAAATCTAGTTATAGGACAAGGATATATACTTACAACACCATTGCAACTTGCAGTTCTTTCGGCGAGGCTTGCAACAGGAAAAGAGGTAATACCACATATTGAGATGGGTAAAACAACACAAAACTTTCCTGATATTGACGTAGACTGCAAGCATCTGAATATTGTTCAAAAAGCTATGTTTGATGTAGTTAATTCCAGAATTGGCACTGCATCAACATATAAAAGGGGGGGTAGATTTTCTAGCAACATTCAAATTGCTGGCAAGACTGGCACACCAGAAACAAACTCTAGTGGTAAAAGTCATAAAGTATTTATTGCTTATGGTCCTTACCACAATCCACGTTATGCAGTTTCTGTATTCATAGAACATGGCAAAACCCCTCGCCAAGATTTTCTTATAGCTAATGAGATATTCCAATACATGCTTATCTAAATTTAAGATGAAATCTATATAGTGTAAGATAAGGATTTATGGTATGAGAGCTTGTCCACAAACCGAGAAATGTATATTTTAATACTGATACAAACTCCAATTACTAACAAACCAAATAAGGCACATTACAAATTTGCTTAAGGAGATCCTGGGTAAGTTTCACGATAAGCGTACGTAAAATTTCCTCAAGAAGTTGTATAGAATCGTATATTTTATTTTTAATCACCTTGAAGCTAGTTGCTTAATTTTTCATTCAGAATTGAATTTACTATATCAGGATTGGCTTTGCCCTTTGTAAGTTTCATGACTTCACCAACAAAAAATCCATAAAGCCTTGTTTTACCGCTTTTGTACTCCTGAACTTTATTTTGGTGAGTCTCAATGATTTTGTTAATAATCTCAGATATTTGACCCTTATCAGTGATCTGCTTCAGATCTTGCTCTTCTATGATTGAAGCTGCGGATTTGCCAGTTTCAATCATAATGTCAAATACTTGTTTGCCAAGTTTAGCAGAGATTGTTTCATCAACAATAAAATCCAAAAGTTCGGATAAAGCACTTGCCTTGATTGGAGAGTCAGTAATATTAATTCCAGCTTTGTTTAAACGACCAAAAAGTTCAACAGTGAGCCATGTTACCACAATCTTTGAATCATGTTTCTTTATTAAATCTTCAAAATAATCAGCAATTGCTTTATCAGAGGTAATTACATCTGCATCGTATTCATTAATGCTGAGCTTTTCAATATATCGTTGCTTTTTCTGCTCTGGCAATTCAGGCAGAGATGACTTTATCAAATCAATCTTCTCTTGGCTAACCTCAACCGGCAGTAGATCAGGTTCAGGAAAGTATCTATAGTCACTTGCATCTTCTTTATTTCGCATCACTTTTGTTTTTCCTAAAGCAACGTCGAATAATAATGTATCTTGACTTATTTCTCGGCCGTTTTCTAAAATTTCAATTTGTCTTTGTATTTCATAATCTATGGCTTGTACAATATAACGTATTGAATTCAGATTTTTTATCTCGCAACGAGTTCCAAGTGTATCACTACCTTTTGGACGAACAGATACATTTACATCACAGCGAAGCGATCCTTTTTCCATATCACCATCACACGAGCCAATATAGCGTAAAATCTGCCTCAATTTTTTCATAAATTCTGCAGCTTCCTCAGATGATCTAAGGTCCGGTTCAGAAACAATTTCCATTAAAGCAACACCTGCACGATTTAAATCCACATAAGTTTTATTCTCATCGTGAATACTTTTTCCTGCATCTTGTTCTAAATGAATTCTAGCGATTCTTATCTCTTTTTTATTCTCTCCAATAAACATTCTGCCATTTTTAACTATTGGCTCAAAAAACTGTGTTATCTGATAGCCTTGTGGTAAATCAGGATAAAAATAATTTTTCCGATCAAAATAAGAACTTTTATTAATTTCTGCAGATATTGCAAGACCAGTACGTATTGCTTGTTCCACGCAGTAGTAGTTTAGTATTGGTAGTGTGCCTGGCATTGCTACATCCACTAAAGAAACTTGAGTGTTATGTTCTGCACCAAATTCAGTTGACGAGCTAGAAAATAGCTTTGTCTTAGAAGAAACCTGAGCATGCACCTCAAGTCCAATTACTGCTTCCCAATCGACTTTTGTCATGCATTGTTATAAATATAATATTATTATTCTGCAAAAATTAATACAAAAGTCAAAATAAAACCCATGTAGAGCTAGCCCAAGTAAGATTTTAGAAATATGAAGCACCTGTTTGACTCTGATAGCTTACCTCTTACAAGGGCATTGCACATAGAAAATTATGCTAAAGTGAAACATTGCTATGAAGGTGCTATTAATGGTAAATGTTAACTATATTAGCCAAAGTTGATATTTTTTACATCCATAAAAAACAAACCTTCTTTTTCATCTTGAACGCCAATAATAGCTGTGGTATTCAGAGGTAGTGGGTCATTTGCATGCCCATGACCTATTCCTTGAATTGTAAATACTGGAAAATCAACACTTTTTGCAAATCTCTCTTTTACAACTTCAACTAGATTATCATTACCTGATTTAATAAAATCACCAAAGATCACAGCGTGTACTCGATCAAAAACATTAGCTTGTCTTAAGTGATCTAAACTACGCTCTATTGAATATGGGTAGACTCTTATATCCTCTAAAAATAGAATTCTGTCTTTTGCATTGATTTGCCAAGTGGTTCCTATACTGTTTTCAACTAAAGTCATGTTACCGCCAACGATTTTGGATTCTAATCTACCGTTTTCCAATGTAGCTCCGTTACTGATCATTTTTAAATTATCAAATTTAATGGAATTTTGGTGGCCAATAATTAATTCTTTTAATTTTTGCACAGAGCTTTCTGCAACGGAATCACTCACTATCATCTCAAGCATAGTACCATGAAGAGTTTGCCAGTCGTATTTGGCTTGCAAGTAAATGTGTAAAGCAGTTATATCGCTGTAACCTATAAGAATTTTTTTGTTTTTGTTTCGAGCAATCTTTTCTTTTTTATCATCGGATAATCTTTCAAGATAAGGAATTAACCGAGAAGCCCCTTTCCCTCCTTTGATACACCAGATTATTTTACTATCATTGGTTAGTGCATCAACTAAGTCATTCGCTCTGAATTCATCAGAGTTGGAATAAAACGGATTATCACTGCTATATATTTTATCAGAGACATGAGCGCTAAAATCCAGAGATTCTACATAACTTTTTATATCGATTAGCTCTGACTCTTTTCCCTTACAAGAAGGTGCAATAATATCAACTTTTTCCACTGCGTGAATATACTGGGTGAAACAAAAAATGAAAGTGAAACATAAAAGGCGAACTATTAAGAGGTACATAAAAAAACTATTTCAACGAAAATAATTATAATATAGCTTTCATATATTATTGCCTTCAAAATCACACCGTTGTGTATAGGGCAACAGAGCTTTTTACACAATCTTATGCAATATTCTGTCTAATCTTATGGCAACAGGTAGCCTAAAATTAAATGGTAGCCAATCAACTTTTCCCAGCTTAAACGATAAACCAACCACGCTCACACGGCCAATGATATTTTCCATTGGCACAAACCCGACATCGGGGAATCTACTATCTTGAGAATTATTTCTATTGTCTCCCATAACAAAAAATTGATCATCAGGCACATAATAGGCGGGAGTATTATAAGATAGTTTATGGGAAACATTATCTATCAAAATTTCATGTTTTCTACCATTTGGAAGAGTTTCTATGTATCTAGGTATGTTACGGCTTGATTCATAATCAAAAAACCTTTCAATTTGTTCTCGTTGTATTTTTTGGTTGTTAAGGTATAAGTCGCCATCTATTATCTGCACTTTATCACCAGGTACTCCTATTACTCGCTTAACAAATCTGGTGCTATCGTTTTTTGTGGGCTTAAAAACTATTACATCACCATGCTGTGGCGGAGTGTAAAAAATTCTACCCCTGAAAATATTTGGTGAAAAAAGAAAAGAGTGCTTACTAAAGCCATATGGATACTTACTAGTAAAAAGATAGTCACCTTCTAATATGGTACTCTTCATAGAACCAGTAGGCACGTGAAATGGTTCAAATAAAAAACTGCGTACTGATAGAATAAATAGTAATGTAAAAAATAACGAAGATAAAAAATTTCTTGTGCTTATAACCAAGTTTTTGTTTAATCCTTCCAGCTTTTTCAACTTTATTTTCCTTATAAATTAAATTGTTATAACACATAAATTTGAAAATAGCATAGTAAAGTTAGTAATTGAAATTTATGAAAGAAAAGCTCTAGAAGTTGTGAAAACTGAAGGCATGGGACCTGGAGCGCCTCTAGCTAAAAACAAAGAGTCACAGATTAGTATAGTTCTTAAATTTGCAATGAAATCTTTCAATAAACTAATTGATTAAATTTAAAAAATCATATATTATATTAAATTAATCAATCTGGAGAAACATATGGGTTATAGAAGTTTAGATGAAATTGAATATGAAGCCTTCAGGCTACATCTTTTAGGGTTTGATCTTCAATGGAAGGATTGTAAAGATCAAGATACCGTAAAACTAATTAAAAAACGATACCATAATTTATCAAAAAAGTTTCATCCTGATAAAAACGACCAGGGTGGGGAAAAGATTAGAAAAATCAATCATGCTAAAGAAGTGCTTTATGAGTTTATAGTAGAACCATTAGAAAAAGGCTTAGGCAAAAGAAATAATCTAGTGAAAGAATTACGCAATAAGCTCTGGAAATGTAGTTATGAAGAATTACAAGAACGCCTTAATGCAAGAAGTCGAAACACACTGAAAGAAAAAGAGTTGTCAGTGTCGCGCAATGTGTCCACTTATTTAAAATATTCTTCTTGTTTAAAGAACTTAGGAGAAATATTAACAATCATCACATCAATTGCATTTTTAATAATCAATGGTATTTCTTGTAATATATTAATAACAGCAAGCTTTTTTGCTTTATTACTAGTACCACTTATTTCGGGTGGTATTGGTGGGGTTGTCTATCGTAAAAATGGAAAAGAATTTAACAGGAATACTATTAGATCGTTATTGTCTACCTTTGATCAAGAATGTGGAGATTTTTCAGAAAGTGATAGAACTAAATTGAAATGGGTAAAAAATTTGCTTATTTTGAATAGTACAATTTTCCCATCTCTAATGTTTTGTGGTGTGGTATTGGATTTAGTTGCTAACGGTTTTGGTGCAACTAACTCTGTGCTGTTATCCGGTTTATTACTTTCATTACCATCAGTACTTTTGGTTGCTGCTTCTGCTACACCTGTTTTAAATACTGCATGTAATTATATTCTCAAAAATACGACTATAAATCTGATTGAGGGGCAAGTAAGAAGTGATGGTAAATCTATAGCAATTGAAAATGAAAACCCAGAAAGCTTAGTTGCTACAGGTTGCTTCTCTTCACATCAATTAGCTATTACTTATCCAGAGATCTCTTGCTAGAAACAAAGAACCACAGACTAATATGGTTTTTACGTTTGGGATAGGAGCTTTTAGTATGTGATTTGATATGGCATCGCCTATGGATTCACACTCAATGGTTTCTATTCCTATATTATTAGCTTTTTCTGTAATTATACTTGTATTTGTTGCACTGGGTTCTGATTTCACACAAACTGCACACAATAGTTTGATATATGGCTTTAAATGCTTCAGAAATTCCTCTACATTTCTATTGCGAGTAACACCAAAAATTGCATAAATACCTTCAGCAAAATTATCCCTTACCCATTCAGATAACACTCTAGCACCATCATTGTTGTGAGCACCATCCAAAAATAATTTCCAGCCTTTTGGTAATGAGGAAATTAACCTACCTTCTTTTATGTGCTCTAGCCTTGCTGGCCAATAAGTATGCTGCAAACCTGAAGCAATATCCTCTTCTCCAATATCAAATCCATATTTCCCACTCAAAACACTACATGCTGCAATAGCGTTTCCTGAATTAATTACCTGATGATCACCCTTTAAAGACGGCAAAGGAAATTCTATTGATTGATCAGAGGTTTGGAAAATCATTCGATCTTCAGTGTGTGACACAGATAGTTGTTTACTGCAATTCCACTCAAACCCTCCTCTATACACAGGAGATTTTTTGTTTATTGCATGGGACTCTAGTACATTCATTATGGATGTTTCTTGCGGTGCTATTACACAAGAAACATTGGGTTTCATTATTCCAGCTTTTTCACCTGCTATAATTTCTACAGTAGGGCCAAGATATTCAGTATGATCAAGTGCAATGGAAGTGATGATTGTTAAAATCGGGTTATTCACAACATTTGTTGCGTCAAGCCTGCCACCCATACCGGATTCAATTAAAGTAATACCAGCTTTATGACGAGAAAAAGCTGAAAAAGCTGTGATCGTTGCAGCCTCAAACAAAGTAATAGGCTGCTCTGCAACCGCTGCACGGCATTCTTCTAACAAAGTATATAATTCATTATCATCAATGCAGCTACCTGCTATCACTATCCTTTCATTAAAATTCACTAAATGTGGAGAAGTGTATGCATGCACCTTATACCCTGCTGCTTGCATTATATATCTTATAAATGAAAGTGTTGAGCCTTTTCCATTAGTTCCTGCAATGTGCACTACGGGAGGCATTTTTTTCTGTGGGTTGCCTAATTTACTTAAGAAACTTTTCATGCGATCAAGAGAAAAATCTTTCGGCCTGCTACCAAGTGGCTTAGGCCAATGTGGCATGTATATCATAGATCATTATTGCACTTTAATTCTTCTATCACACTTTCTATGCCGTATGTATCAATTTTTTCACTAAATTGAGAGCGCTGGCTAATAGAAATACTCATACCACTCATTACAACATCACTTATTAGAAAGGAATTTTCGTACTCAGTGACTTTAAAATCAATATTTGTAAATTCTTCATCACCGTAAGAAAGTCTTGTGCTCACCAAGCAAGTTTTATCGTCAATTGCTCTTGCACTCATTATTATCATTTCACTGTCATTCATGTATTTATATAAAATCTTAACACAGAGACGCGTAAGATATACTCCATACTCTCGTAAAAAATCCTCTTTTTCTTTCTGTTTAACTAAAGCCCAATGTTTTCCTATAACGAATTGCGATATCCCTTTAAGGTTAACATTATCTTGAATCACTTCTTGAAGCTTTTTATATACATAGTCCCGGTTTTTTCTATTTTCCTTGAGAGATATGCTATCAACTTGTTGCTTCATGGCACGCACAAAAGTTTTGTAGCCTGCACAGCTAGTTGGCCCTTTTGTGTAAGCACTTGAAGAAATGATGATAAAAACAATAACAATTAACGTTTTGATAATATTCATAAGATATATTTATTAGTAATAGTACCTAAAATACGAAATTTTATAAAGGTTAAATAATAATTAATTTGGTTGTTAACTTCAATATAGCTATAGACATGTCCTGTATAAATTAGCTATCATAACCCTGGGGTCTGTTCTATTCGTTATGAGTTAAGTTAAATTTCCCGAGCGATAATTTCTAGTGAAGGGAATTGCCTCTGCTGGTTTCGTTGAAACTAATATGCGATGCCCACCTTAACTTCAGGTCTCAGGAATCTACTAAGGCTGACGGTAGATACGGATCCTTTTTTGATTGGTACTAAATTTATGCTTCATCAATACAGAGAACAAGGAGTTTTTCTCTGCCTACCTAGTGAAGTATTTCAAATTGTAATTGATGTTGAGAAATATCCTGATTTTGTTCCTTGGTGCAAAGCAGTTCATATAAAAGAAAAAATTGACAACCATATTATTGTAGATCTTCTAGCTTCTTTTCAAGGGATTAAAGGAAGGTATACATCAGAAGTGACTTCTGTTCCTCCAAGCAAAACAAATGAAGGGTGGATAAAGGCTGTATCATCAAATGGAATATTCAAGCATCTATACAATGAGTGGCAGTTCACTCCAATAGATAAAAATAAAACTATGGTAAAGTTTTACATAGAGTTTAAATTTAAATCTAGCTCATTTTCAATATTACTAAATTCAGTATATAAATATACACAAAGCAAAATAATTGCCGCATTTAAAGATAGAGCTGAAAGGCTCACTAAACAAAAGTTATCTTGACATTATTTATCTAAATGCATAATTTTTTGATAGGTAAATATTTATATTGTAATGATTTTTAGACTATTGTTCTTATTAATTTTCATAAGCGTTAATTCTTATGCAATCGTTAAGCAAGATTTATGCAATGACAACCACGCTCAAAAAAAAACTGATGAAATGACACCAGAGAAGCTGTTGTCGCCGTTGCCTTGTGATAAATTATTAGGAGATCCTAAAGCGCCAATTCTAATGATAGAATACGCTTCGTTAACTTGTTATCATTGCTCTCTTTTTCACAAGGACGTTTTTCCTAAAATTAAAAAGAAGTATATAGATACAGGTAAAATGTTATATATATTTCGGCATTTTCCTTTAGACCATCGAGCGCTAAAGGCTGCAATGTTAAGTCATTGCTATGAAAAACAAGAAGATTACTTTAATTTCAACAAGGCTGTTTTTAATTCAATAGATTTATGGAATTACTCCAATTCAACTGATTTAACTATATTGCAAAGAGTTGCTGCATTAAGCAATTTAAAGAAGGATGCATTTGACCAATGCGTCAATGATGAAAAAACAATGGACAAAATTATAAATGATAAGTTACTTGCAATTAATAAGCTTGATATCATGGCCACACCAATATTTTTCATCAAGCTTAACAACGATAAATCATATATAGAAGACGATAAAATTAAGCATGAAGGTTACAAAAAACTAGAGTACTTCATTAATGTAATAGATAAGCTATATGAAAAAGCCACAGTGAAGTGACATAGACGGAACAAGTAAGATTTCCCGGTGTCATAGCGCGATCCATTCGCGGTATCTTAGTGTAGACCCCGCTAACAAGCAACGGGATGACGGTGTTATTAATGAATAAATCCTACCTGAGTTAATGATATCACTGTAGCTTATAAAATAAGAACTTAAGTTGAGCAATTATCACTTTTCGCGATTGCCTGTTGCTTTTTACGTACAAACTCTCTTTTCTTAGGATCCCAAACGTAAGAAGTCATAACAGGTTTAGGTTCTATAAATATAATTGTTCCATCATCACAGTGAACAGCATCCATGTTGCTTCCGCGAGCTATATTAAGGAATTGAATAAGCCGTTCCTTATAAGCTGGGTCAAGCATCAATGCAGCCCCCACATTCTCCACACTTCTTCTGTTAGATTTTTTAGCTCCAGTTTCACTATTAACACTAACTTCACTGGTAACATTAACTTTACTAATAACTTTACGTTCACTAATAATATTTTCAGTCATATAACCCCCTCTAATTGATTATAAAAACATGTATCTTAAGAAAAGAAATGCATATAAACAGTCCCTTTGATTTTAGTGCAGCAACCTGTTAATTACTGTACTAGTTGATTATAATACAATATATAATAATCTTTGTCACTTAAAATTTTACATTATAAAATAATAACTTAAAATAAATGTTTTTATTATCTTAAACTATATTATTATATTTATAAATTTTATATGAAGCAAGCCTAATTAAATCTATAGTACAAAAGATAATGCGCAATAACTTTAGTAAAAAATCATTATATATAAGCAGTTTATTTTCAAAAGAATATAAAAAAGTAGAAGAATATTGTATTTTTGAAAAAAAGCAACACATTCAAATTAGCCCTGAGGAAGCAAAGTTATTAAGCTTGTTTATAAAAATCAATAAAATAAAAAGTATTGTCGAAGTTGGCACTTTATACGGTTATTCATCAATATGTATGGCAAAAGCTCTACCTGAAGACGGTCATGTATACACAATAGAAAATAATCCTGAACACTTAAGAATAGCAAGAAAAAATTTTAGTGCTTTTAACTTGAATAATAAAATTACTTTAATTGAAGGCGATGCATTGGAAAAACTCAATGGGTTATCAACAAAAGCACCATTTGGTATGATATTCATCGATGCTGACAAAGGAAGCTATCCTAAATATTTAGATTGGGCAGAGTTATATATAAAACAAGAAGGCTTAATTGTAGCAGACAATAGTTTGTTATTTAATACAGTGTTTTTGGAATCACCTACAGAGGAAGTATCAAAAAAATCATGGCACGCTATGAGAGAGTTTAATAATAGATTGTCAGATGAAAATAAATACCATTCCATTTTAATACCAACCGATGAAGGAATGACTGTCGCTTTAAAGCTTACATAAACTAAAAATCAAGTTCAGTATAATGCTTGGGAGGAGTTAAGCCAGACACTCTGTCTGATAATATCTCGCGGAAACAAGGCCTGGATTTAACTATGGAGTACCATTCTTTTATAATTTTGCTTTTTTTCCACGGAAAACTATTTACATAATCCATTACAGAAATATGTGATGCTAAAGCAATATCAGCTAAAGTAAACTTATCGGTTGCAAGCCAAACATTTTTGTTGATTAGGTATTCAATATACTCTATATGACAAGATAAATTATGCTTAGCTGCATGAAGAAATCTAGAATCAGGGCTGCGGTTAGTAATTACTTTTTCATTCATAATATATTTAGTAACTTCATTATAAAATTTATTATCAAACCAATTGATTAAAGCGCGTATTTTAGACCTAATGATGGCGGATGAGCCAAGAAGCTTAATATTACTGCTGTAAATTTCTTCTAGATATTCACAGATAGCACTACTGTCTGTGACAACAAAATGGTTATCTATGAGTACTGGTACCTGCCCAGTTGGATTAATTTCTGTAAATTGATCACGCTTTTCCCACGGATCTTCACACACTAAATCACAGTTCAATTTCTTTTCCTTCAACAGTGCTCTCACTTTTCGTGAAAACGGGCAAAGAGGGAAATGATATAAAATCATAATTAATTCCTATATACTATGAACCTTACTGTTATCCTATGACTTGGGTCTAGGATCCAGTGTAAAAAATCCCTGGACCCCAGTGTCACGCACTGGGATGACAAAGGTGAGTGCTGAAATGACAACCACTGAGCAACAGCTAACTTTTCGTTTATTTTAAAATAGTGCTGCAAGAAGTTTAACATATGAATTATAAGCTTAACAACAGGATATACCTTGCTAAATAAAAAAAAAAGTATAATATTTTATTAGGTATGCAGGCAAAAACTCTGTAACTTCGGTCAGATCAGAAATGAAGCAGCCATATCAGAATCTTTTTGGGTTGCATACCTACTTAATTATTTAGTTTTTCTTACGCTATGAACATAGCACTAAAATATCGCCCTAGCAGTTTTAAAGACTTAGTAGGTCAAGATATATTAGTACGTATATTGGAAAACGCTTTTGCTCTAAACAAAATTCCACAATCCATATTGCTCTCTGGCAGTAGTGGAGTTGGTAAGACTACCACTGCAAGGATAATAGCTTTATGTTTAAATTGTTATTTAGGGCCAATTTTTGAACCTTGTGGATCATGTGAAAATTGTTTAGCGATAAAAAATTCAAGTCATCCAGATGTCATCGAAATCGATGCAGCGAGCCACACTAGCATTGATGACATTAAAGTAATTCTGGGAGATGTTTGCTATTCGCCTATAAGTGCTAAATTTAAAGTCTACATTATAGATGAAGTACACATGTTATCAAATAGTGCATTTAATGCATTGCTTAAAACTCTAGAAGAGCCACCAACAAATGTAAAATTTATCTTAGCAACTACAGAAATAAAAAAAATACCAATAACTATTATCGCACGTTGTCAAAGATTTGATTTGCACAACATCCCTGTAGTCAAAATAGTAGAGCGTTTAAATGATGTTGCACGAAAGGAGAACTACTCTACTCAAAATAGAGCATTAGAACTAATCGCACATCATTCTGGGAATTCAATGCGTAATGCCTTGTTTTTGATGAATCAAGCAGTGCTATATAGTAAAGATGGTGCAATATCCACTGCAAACGTAACGAACATACTTGGTTTAGTTGATCGAAGCGTGATATTTGATCTATTAGAGGCAATATTAAGTTGTGATGTACAGAAAACGCTAATGATATTCGATAAGGCAGTAGAGGCGGCAAACTCGCTTGATATTTTTGAAGATCTATTGCAGGCAATCCAGTTGGTATGCCGTTTTTTTATTACGAAAGAAATCAGTAATCCAGTTACAGAATATGAAACAAATAGAATAAAAGGATTAAGTATAAAAAAGTCCTTAATATTTTTTTCGAGATTGTGGAGGGTTCTACTTAAAGGTATTCAAGATGTAAAAGCTTCGACATGCAATGATGTTGCTGCTGAAATGATGCTAATTAGTCTTTGCTATCTTTCTGATCTACCTTCTCCAGAACAGGTGGTGAAAAAAGTTCTTTCACAGAATGCAGAGCAAGGAAATAGACAGGGTAGACCTGTTGCACTTTCTCCCTCTGTCATCCAAGTAGCTGACACTGGGATCCAGAAAGAATGTATGGATTCCAGTGTCACGCACTGGAATGACATCCAACCTATAGGAGATAAACAACAAAATTACGATTTTGATAAGATTTTGCAACTATTACGACAAGATAATCAAATTTATCTTTACAAACAGCTGTGTAATGATCTACAATTAATCGGTTGTAAACCTGGATATTTAAAGTTAAAAGCTCTATCTAAATTAGACAGTAATTTTTGCAATGGTTTAAGGAGTTACTTAAATCAAGTTACTCGGCAAGAGTGGGTTGTTGAAATTGATACAGGCAGTGCTTACAATCAAATTAGTAACTTAACCGATGCACCTGCAGTTAAGGATATACTTAACAGTTTTAAAGGTGCAAAAGTGGTTAATATAGAAAATAAGGAGTAAGTTGTGGATCTTAGTCAAATAATGAAGCAAGCACAAGAAATGCAAAAAAAGCTTGCAGAAGCTCAGGAAAAATATATTGGGAAAGAGTTTCTAGGCGTTGCTGGCGGCGGTAAAGTTCATGTAACAGTAGAGGTTATAAAAATAGGCAGTTATAAAGCCAAAAAGGTAGATATAGATTTAGAATTCATGAGAAATGAAGAAAAAGAAATGGTAGAAGATTTAATAGTGGCAGCATTTAATGATGCCATAAAAAAAGCAGAAGAAGATATGACAAATGCAACTTCTGATCTTGCAGGTATGATGGGATTACCACCAGGATTTAAGCTCCCTTTTTGAATTTGTTTCTATATCCTTTCTCTCATCCCAGTGCGTGACACTGGGATCCAGTATGAACTATAGCTGGATATTGAAGTAGTTAGGTGTTAGTTAGGCGAGTGCTTCTTTAGTGTAGGTATTAGTAGTAATTGGCATGGTGAAGTTGTATGAAAAACTGGATTCCAGTGTCACCCACTGGAATGACACCAATGGTGGTTTTTTGGTTATAAACACAGGAGGTTGAAAAATGAATATTGATAATTTACAATATAACGTTGAAGAGAGGGCTAAAACTAATTTTGTAAACCTAGAGATAGGGAAAAAAATAAGAGAGTTACGGTTGGTGCGTGGCATGACTCAGGGCGACTTGGGAAAATTGGTGGGCATTACTTTTCAGCAAATACAGAAGTATGAAAAAGGAATAAATAGTGTTTTAGTGGGCAGGTTATACAATTTAGCAATTGCGCTTGGTGTAACGCCTGAGTACTTTTTCTCTAGTATTACAAGCACTACTGCTACTACTTCTTCATATAGCGGTTCATCAGCGTTACACGAGGATAAAGGTAGCTTCGAGTATAATCATGGTGAAGATGACGCAGAAAGTAAAGAGATATTAGGATTAGTGAGAGAATATCAGAAGATTAAGAATAAAAAGTCACGTAATGCTGTTTACTCATTAATAAAATCTTTATCTTCTCAGGAAAATTAGTTTAAATATCAAATATTTTGTGTTATCAAATTAGTACTTGACTTACTTTAGTTTTTACCTAAACTACTAAAGTGGAATTTTAATTTTTTTTTCGAGGGCAATTATGCAATATAAAAAATTTTTTTCAGCAGCAGCTTTAGTGACGTTGCTGAGTTTATCAAACTATGTTTCTGCGGATCCTATGGGTTCTGAAGATGAAAACACTAGTTACTACGTTCGTGGGCAGTATAATGTCGAGTATTTCAACATGATGAGTGGTAAGGAACTTAAATCTGATCATGCTACGTCTGGTACCTTTATTCCTCTTTTCAGTTATAAAAAAGTTGAAGGAACAAACAATGAGAATTTTTATAAACCTAGCTACAAAACTACTTTCATTACTGGTAGTGCTGCTGCTGGTTTAAAAATGGAAGACAACATCGGAGTTGAACTTGAAGTTCTTTATTCTCAGTTAGATGTTGATGGTGCAGGCTATAAGGATACTAATTCAGCAGATAAACCTGACAATGCTAAGGTGTTTGCTAAGGTCACTGCTTTCGACGGGTCTGATTCTGGTAAAGCAACGGGGACAAATGAAGGATTTAAGACTATAGCAGCAATGGTGAATGCATACTATCATGTAGATCTTGGTAATGAAAGTATCCCTGTTACTCCTTATGTTGGTGCTGGTGTTGGTGTTGCAAAAGTTAATTTTGCAGGTGCAGATCACTGGAAGCCAGCTTATCAAGCAAAAGCTGGTATTAGTTACGCTGTAACTTCAGAAATTAAGGTGTATGGTGGTTATCGTTATTTCGGCCTATATGGCAACGAGTTTAAAGATGCTATACTAAAACATACTACTTCAGGTACAACAACTGAGACAAAAATAAATCTACAACAGGAAGTTATGTATGGTGTGCATGGTGTAGAAGCTGGAGTAATGTTTCACTTCTAGTTTTTCGTGCGGGGTGCTGCTGCACACAGTCGTCATCCCGCTATATAATATCAACCGTCATTCCGCGCCGTGTTCGCGGAATTTCTCTGTGTTTTTCATGCAAATTAGTAAAATAGCGGTTTACTTAAAGTTCATTAATTGCTATCTTTAAACATGCAATGTTTATCATAAATATGCTTAAGATTTTTTCTAAAATTTTGTTTATATTAACCCTTTTGATTTTTGGCTTTTTTATTGCACATAATACTGAAGCTAAGTCTAAAGTCAAACTGAGTAAGAAATACAGGCCTCCTGGCAACCCTGGTGGTGTAAATTTTCATGCAGATGAAGATTTTGCTGAGTCATATAAGTTGTATGAAAAGCGCAGAGCCACCCTGAAGAAAAGAAAATCACAAGAACGAGCTGATATTCACATCAATAAAGAAAAGCTAATTAACAAGCTAAAAGAAAAAAAAATTATTAGTCTTGAGAATGAGTCAAGTAACGAAGAAGTGTGTATAATCAATAATGAAGAAAATACTATGATAAATCAGCATGGTATTAATATCGCACGTTTGAAGGGTGCTGTATTTGTGGATGATTCTTATCAAGGACCAATTTTTCAATATCAACAAGAAGAAAAAAAAAATAGTTCAGCACGCGAAAAAAAAATCTCTCCTATAAATGTAACCATAAAAGAAGCTCTGCCAAAAGGGGTATGCTCTCATGATTCTATTGCTAATTTAAATAATATGGGTGCTAATACGCAATATAGTTTGGATAGTGCAGAGTCGTTTGGAAGTGTAGCTGAAGTAGTAAAGTAGTATCACAATATTGGCCACTTAATAAAATGTTGAACAAAAATCTGGTGGATTGTAATGATAAAGCATACGAGCTATCACCCATTTTCAGACACAAAACTCACGTTGTAGAAGTTGGAAAAATCAAAATAGGCGGAAATAATCCTATAGTTGTTCAATCTATGGCTCTTGGTGTTCACGTAGATCCAGGTAATATAAAAAGTAGTGCAAAACAATATGCAAAAGAAATAATAGAACTAGTGCGTGCAGGTTCAGAGCTAGTGCGAATTGCTCTAAACTCAGAGGAAGTAGCAAGGGCGATACCTTACATAGTAGAAGAGCTAAATAAAGAAGGCTTGGACGGTAAGATATTGGTGGGCTGTGGGCAATATGAGCTGAGTAAATTAATTCAAGATTATTCAGATAATATTAAGCTGCTAGGTAAAATTAGGGTCAATCCAGGTAATATAGGTTTTGGTAATAAACGTGATGAAAAATTTGAAAGGGTTATAGAGTATGCAGTAAAGCATGATCTTCCTGTGAGAATTGGAGTAAATTGGGGCAGTCTTGATAAATACCTCTTGCAAAAACTAATGGATGAAAACTCTTTATCTAGTGATCCAAGGCCTTCTGATGTCATATTGCGAAAAGCACTTGTGATGTCTGCTCTTGGTAATGCAAAAAAAGCTGAAGCAATTGGTCTGAACCCAAACAAAATAATCATTTCATGTAAAGTTAGCAAAGTGCAAGATTTAATTTCAGTTTATACGGCACTTGCAAAATTTTCTAATTATGCTCTGCATTTGGGTCTAACTGAAGCTGGTATGGGTAATAGAGGCGTAATAAATACTACAGCAGGGCTTACATACCTATTACAAAACGGAATTGGAGATACCATAAGAGCTTCTTTAACTCAACGCCCTGGCGAATTGCGTATTAATGAAGTAGTAGTGTGTCAGGAAATATTGCAATCGATAGGCCTGCGCCACTTTAATCCTCAAGTCAACTCATGCCCTGGTTGTGGGCGCACGAGTAGCGATCGTTTTCGTATATTAACTGAAGAAGTTAATGATTATATAAAAATTCATATGCCGGTATGGAAGGAAAAAAATCCAGGTGTAGAGCATATGAATATCGCTGTTATGGGATGTATAGTAAATGGCCCTGGAGAAAGTAAACACGCAAATTTAGGAATCAGTTTGCCTGGATATGGTGAAAAGCCTGTTTCAGCGGTCTATAAGGATGGTAAGTATTTTAAAACTTTACAGGGTGATAGCATCTTCGAGGAATTTAAAGAAATTATCAATGATTACGTGCTAGAGCAGTATTATATTGGCACAACTGTAGGAAAAGAATAGACTTTGTATCTTGAAAAAAGGGGAATGTTCAAAAAACCATACGTGTCAAGTTAAGGAAAAGTGTAAGTAAAGTTGATAGAGTGAAGGAAAATAATGAGGTATAAGTTCTCTTAAATTTATCAAACAAAACAAGAGAATTTATGATGAACAAAATAACTAATTTATCGAAAACTCTCAACGAATTTTTTAATGAGAAAGCAGATGAAATATCAATTACAACAGGCTTTGTTAAAAGAAAGAGAAAGTTGAATGGTTCATCATTCGTAAAAGCTATAATTTTGGGTAACATAGAAGTTGCAAACTGCAGCATAGATGGAATGTGTCAATCATTATAACCCTTCTCTCAATAATCAGAATGATTCATAAGAAGGCAGAATCAACAGCCAGGCGGAAAGATTTAAAGATAGGGATGTCCTTGCCCTATTTGATAGGAAACCACTGGTGCTCAATTTCATTAAAATCAGGAGAGTATGGAGGAAGATAAAGAGAGACCGTTAAATTCTCTGGATAATCCAGAAGCTTCTAGAGGTGTGGCTACCCAAATATAGATTTTGGCTTGAGATTGATTAGAATTTGCTATAGGAACTAGTTGTTTAGTGAAAAAGTGTTTCATATGGAATCTATTATGGTTAAATCTTCCACCCAAATAACCATACACTCTATGTGCTTATTTTGGTATAATTCTTGTACTAAGGTTTTGTAGATCAACATTTGTTTTTTTATCTCATTTAATGAGGAAGTAGAAATGTTACGGTGTGATTTATAGTCAACTATAATCACTTTATCCTCCGTTATGCATAGCCTATCTAAACGTACTAAAACTGCTTCATTATCAACTATGCCACTCAGCGTAATTTCTGATTTACCTTCCAAGTCAAACAAGTAGTCATATTTTTCATTAAAGGCTAATATTTTGCTGTAAATTTCATCCTTATCTTCACTAGTGTTTACATTCTCAAGGTATTTTTTGATCCAATTTTTTCTCCTTTCTTTCTCTATTTTAGGCATATATTGCAATATGCTATGAATGATTTTTCCACGTGTGAAACCTTCTTCTTGTTTACTCTCTTCCTTAATTACACTGATTTCTCTTAAAGCTGGCGGAAGCGAAATTACCGGAATATCAAAGTAGTCACGTTTCTTATAAATATAAGGGTAATTTGAATTTACGCATGATATTTCCACTTCCTCTTTGAACATTGGAACTTGCTTCTTTTCAAATGGCCCTCCATATGAAGTTACCAAATCATACCAGGAGCCCTTTTGTACTGGCTCTTTGCCCAAAATATATAACTCATCTTCAGCACGTGTGAGCGCTACATATAGTAACCGCAAATATTCATTATAGTCCTCAATTTTTTTCTCTCTTTTTACTTGATCACAATAAGGATTATTATTTTTTCCGCACCAAAACGGTACCTCCACTCCATCAAAGATAATGCTTTCATTATTTCTTGGCACTGTGTTTGTATCCACCAAAAACACTATCGGAGCTTGCAAGCCTTTTGATTTGTGAATAGTCATTATTCGCACAGCATTGCGACTGAGTTGCATATCATTTTTAATCTCTGGATTATTCTCCTTTATCCACTGAGCAAACGCTTGAAGAGATGGATTCTCAAATTGCAATACAAGGTGCATAAATTCATCTATAACTTCAAAGCACTCAAGGCCGAGTCTTGCAGCGAATTTTTTCTTACCTGTGCGTAGTACATGTGTAAATAACGCAAGCGGTGATTCTTTATGAGATAGATTGATGAGGTTATTTAATTCGCTATAAATGCTTTCAGAATAATTCTGCAATCTCTTCCATAGTGATTGTTCTTTTCGATCATATGCAATGTTAAATAAATCATCTTCGGTAAAATTAAATAGTGGTGATTTTAAAACATTTGCAAGAGCAAGGTCATTTTCTGGAAGGAGCAAAAATTCAGCCAAAGCTATGAGATCTTGCACAGCTATGTAATCCATAATTCTAAAATAATCCCGTCCTACAACTGGTACGTTGGCTTTTTTGAGTTCACTTATTATATAATCAACTAATACATTTCGTTGTCGCACCAAAATCATGATATCCCTTGGCTCTATATGACGATCTTTAGCAACTAAAATTCGCCCTTCATTTAACCAATTGTGAATTTTGTGAGCTATCGTTTTGGCTAGTAATCGGTCCGCTATTGTATAGCCTTTTCTAAATGTCAGAGGAATTCGCAAAGCCTGCCGTTCTTCCTCTTTGCATTTTGGTAATAATGGCCAAATTTCAATGTATCCTTGATCATTTCCTCTGTTTGGGACGTGCTTTATCTCATTATCATTAAAAGATATTTCTGCGCGGAAATTGTTAAATAATCTATCTACGAGCATCAAAACTTCTGGAGTTGAGCGAAATGACTTTTCAAGTTGGCATGATATCCAATCTCTGCTGCCAGTTTTCGTGTGAAAATATTGCTGCATATAGTGAAATAAATGAGGATTTGCTCCTTGAAACCTGTAGATAGATTGTTTTACATCACCAACAACAAATAAGGTTCGCTTTTCACCGTTACCTGCAAAAAACTCATCACAAAGATTTGTTATAATCTTCCACTGACTGATGCTGTTGTCCTGTGCCTCGTCAACCAAGATATGATCTATTTTTTGATCTAAATTAAACAATACCCAATCTTTGTAATCTGGATTGCTTAAGAGATTTGTTGCTAAGTCAATTATATCATTGTAGTCAAGCAGGGCATTTTCCGATTTTTCGCTATTATATAAATCAATGTATACCTTAAATATTCTGAGCAAATGGTGAGTTCTTTCAAATATTTGATAAGAATTCATATCGCTTATATAAGAGAACACTGCATCCTGAACACTTTCTATTATTTGCCCTGCCTCTGGAAATTTCTCAAGAACACCTTTTGTTATGATGGATGATATGCTTTTCTTTTCATTCGATTCTGATTTTATGAATACCTTTGCTAGGTCTTCTATTTTATTGTCATCCAAGCAGCTGACACTGGAATCTACTAGATCTGCAGTGCGTGACGCTGGAATCTGCATATTTTCTTTCTGGATCCCAGTATCAGTTACTTGGATGACGGTAGAATAAAGTATTGCACTGTAATTTTGATCTCTCTTACTGCCTTCACTTAATATTTCAGCTAATCTTTTTATATGTTCAGTCGTTCCACTCTGTAAATCATAAATTTCATCTGGGGCATTCAGCTTATCTTTGATGTATTCCAAGCTATTAGATATCACGCACGTATTTTTTTCATGGATCCCAGTGTCAGCTACTCGGATGACAGAAAACGCTCTTTTCATACATAAAGTATAAAGCAAATCACGTAGTTTATTTTCGTCAATTTCAGCTGCAACAAGATTGATACTATCCTGCACAGTTTCGTTATGCAGGACTTTATCAAACACGGAGGAATGTAATTCTTTGCATTCACTCAACGCACAATTTGGAGCAATTCCAGCTTCTATAGGAAAGTTGGAGATTAATTTATAACAAAAAGCATGTATGGTTTGTATAGTTAAACCAAAATTTTCCAATTCAGATAAAAGTTTCCTTGCTTGAGTAAAATAATGGTCAGATATTTTATCATAGTTTTCTGTCATTCCAGTGCTTGACACTGGGATCCAGGTTTCTTTTTTTCTGTTCTGCAAAAGATCTAACTGCTCTAAATCCACCATTAACTCACTATTTGAACATATTGCCCACTTACTTAGCGTGTTATGAATGCGATTTTCCATCTCATTTGCTGCAGCGTTGGTAAACGTTAAGCAGAGGATGTTTTTTTTATTCTCTAGTAAGAGCCTTAATACTCTGTCTATTAAGATTTTTGTTTTGCCTGTACCAGCAGATGCATTTACCCATACAGAAAAATTAGGGTTTATTGCGTTTGTTCTCATCAGAAGTGTATAAGGTGCATAAAAGTTGACTGAAATGACATTATAACTATACTATAAAAGTGGTTTGAGTGAAGATATATAATGAAAAGTTTTTGTGTGAAGGCGCCTGCAAAGATCAACCTTTTTTTGCATATAGTAGACAAAAAGGAATCAGGATTTCACCTAATCGAAGGCTTATTTGTTTTTGCCAACCTTTCTAATTTTTTGGAGATAAAGATAGGTGAAAAAGATTTTAGGTATGATCATTCTGAGGTTGAATTTGTAAATTCTGAATCCAGAATAAACAATCAATATAATACTGTAATGAAAGCAGTGAACATGCTTATCAGATATGCTCCAAATCGCACTAAAGTCTTTATAAAGGTTGTAAAGAATATACCAAATGCTGCAGGTTTGGGCAGTGGATCCTCAGATGCTGGGGCTGTGATACGCACATTGGGCAAGTTATGGAAGGTTGATAGACCAATTTTAAACGAAGTAGCCTTAAACGTTGGTGCTGACGTTCCAGCAAGTGTAGACAGTAAGCCTGTTTTTGTTAGGGGTATTGGTGAAGAATTGTACCATGTTAAAAAATTTTCCTTACCTCAATATGTAGTGCTTATAAAGCCAAAAAAGAAGTTTTTGAGCACACCTGAGGTATTTTCCAAATATAAAGGAGAATTCACAAAGCCAATTGAGTGGAGCGATGAAACTGAAAAGGATTTATTAAAGCTCGTCAAAGAGACAAAAAATGATCTTCAAGAAGCAGCAATAGACCTTGTTCCTGAAATTAAAGATGTGATATCAGCACTAGATTCACAAAAAGGTTCTATACTTTCTCGCATGACAGGTAGTGGTGTGGCGTGTTTTGGAATGTTTGATAGTGAAGAAAATGCAAAGGCTGCTGCAGTTAATATTAGAGAAAAGCAGCCAGAATGGTGGGTATGTAATACTCAATTAATAGTTTGACTTTATGGATATAACTCCCTTAATCTTCCAGAATAAGAATCTTATCAATGGTTATGAGAAAGGAAAATTTTTGGTAAATAATCGCGAATATTGCGGTTCAATTATAATTTTTCCTGAAGAGGTGGTTGAGTTGAGTGAATTTGATATAAATAACAGAGAATGTTTTGAACGTTTTTTAATAGAAGGTATAGAAATTTTGTTAATAGGTACTGGTAAAGCACGAAATACACCAAATTCATCAATTAAATCTTATCTTGCTGAGCAAAAAGGTTTGAATTTTGAATTTATGGCAACGGGTGCTGCATGCAGAACCCATAACATTTTAATATCCGAAGATAGATTTGTCGTTACTTATCTAATAGCCATATAGCATGCTTGAAATATTTGCGCAGGATTTTTTCATAAATAGCCTAATTGCGGTAGTTATAATTAGCTTGATAACAGGCGCTTTAGGATCATTTATGATATGGCAAAGGCTATCATATTTAGGTGATAGCTTGTCTCACTCTTCATTGCTTGGTGTCGCACTGGCTTTAATCTTTAAGATCAGTCCATCAATAAGCATAATGCTCATTGCAATTACATTTGCTATACTGCTTTCACTTAATTTTAATAGATTATATTCCGCTGATACGATACTCAACATTGTTACCAATGTAGTTTTATCATTAAGTTTAATATTGATGTCTGTTCTACCATCGGGCAATAGTAGTATTATTAGCTCGCTATTTGGTGATATATTAACATTGGAACAGGGTGATATAATATTAATTTTTTCAACCTCTATAGTAGTTGCCCTGATATTAATATTTAGATGGCGCTATTGGCTAATGATTTCAATCAATCAAGATTTGGCAATGGTTGAAAAAATCAACGTAAGTTTGGTGAGGCTAGAATTTTTAATTACTCTTGCCATATTTATAGCAATTGCTGCTCAATCAATAGGGATATTGCTTATTGCTGCGTTTTTGTTAATACCTGCTGCGTCTGCAAGGCTAATTTCAAAAACTCCAATGCAGATGATTATTATTGCAACAGTTTTTTCTGTGATTTCTGGAATATCAGGCCTCATGTTATCTGCAAGTTTTGATTTATTAACTGGACCTGCAATCATACTTATTGCAGCTGTATATCTAATTATTACTTATTTTATAAGATTGGCACTAAGTTTATTGAGATAGCTGATTGCAAAAGAAGTTAAAATAATAAAGAAAATAGTGTATTATTTTACTAGACATAGTATGTAATTTAGGAGATTGATAATGCTCGTCACTCATAAAATCCCATGATGAAGTTAATAAAGATACAAAACAAGCCCCCTGCGAAAAGGTAAAAAACAGATGAAAAGCACTAAAAAGCGTATAAAATGAAAATTTTAGAAGAGTAAAATGGCAATAAGTTACGCAAAAGTTGCAAAAACCCAGTATATTTTTAGGCAATTAACGGGTATGACAACATTACAAAAGACAGAACGCTGACTCCAGAAAGGATTTTAAAAATTTTAGCAGACGTCACGGAGCAACCGATACAGCAGCCGAAAGACAGCAAAAAACGTAAAAAATCTTATTCCGGAAAGAAAAAAATGACCACAATAAAAACCGAAATTGTGATTGAGGGAAATGGGCAGATTTTGTCGATTTCAAAGTCACATCGAGGTCGAATGCATGATTTTCGCATAAGAAGACAGGAAAAATTGTTGCCCAAAGATAGCATAAAATATGCTGATTCTGGCTATCAAGGTTGGCAAAAACTGCAGAAAAACGTTGTGATTCCATACAAAAAACAATAGACCCCCTGCGAAAAGGTAGAAAGTAGGTAAAAACGACTAAAAAGCATGTAAAATGAAAGTTTTAGGAGAGGGAAGATGGCAATAAGTTACGTAAAAATAGCAAGAACACCATATATTTTTAGACAATTGACAGGGCTCACAACATCTGAATTTGAAAAAATTGTGGCAAAAGTGCGTCCAGAGTGGGAAAAAATGGAGGCGAAAAAGAAATGTCACGGAAGAAAATCGCATGTTGAGGAGCTAGAAGACAGGATTTTATGTGTTCTAATTTATTACAGAACGTACATAACGCATCCATTTTTAGGGTTTTTGTTTAATTTGCACAACTCAAATATTTGCCGACTTTTTAAGAAAATGTAGCCATTATTGGCCAAAAAAATTACTATAAAAAAGGATAGAACGCTGACGCCAGAAAGGATTTTAAAAATTTTAGCAGACGTCACGGAGCAACCGATACAGCGGCCGAAAGACAGCAAAAAACGTAAGAAAAGTTATTCCGGAAAAAAGAAAGCAACCACAATAAAAACCGAAATTGTGATCGAGGGAAATGGGCAAATTCTGTCGATTTCGAAGTCGCATAGAGGTCGAATGCATGATTTTCGCATAAGGAAACAGGAAAAATTGTTGGCCAAAGATAGCATAAAATATGCCGATTCTGGGTATCAAGGTTGGCAAAAACTGCAGAAAAACGTTGTGATTCCGTACAAAAAACACCGTAAAAAGCCACTATACGGAGGAGCAAAAGGAGCATAATCGGAAGCTGGCATCGTTCAGGATGCGTGTGGAAAATAAGATTCGCGAGATAAAAATCTTCAAAATAATGTCAAATGTTTACCGCAATTTTCAGAAGAAATACAACATGAGATTTAATATTATAGCAGGAATTGTGAATTTGAGGCATAGTTTTTAATAATTTTTGGGCTGGGGATTTCTTACCAGATTTTATCAGCAACTTGCTTCACGTTGTTTCGCAGGGGGTCTTAGGAAAGAAAATAAGGGAGAGAAGACTAATTTGTGGTTTAAGCCAAGCAGACTTAGCGAAAAAGGCTGGCATTTCACCTCAACAGGTACAAAAATATGAGACTGGAGTAACTCGCGTTACAATTGATAAATTATACGAATTAGCAGAAGCTTTATCAGTTGATATATCATATTTCTTAACAAATATTTCTGAAAATGCAGCAGAGTTACACTGTGAAAAAAAGACGTTTGATTATGATAACAGCAATGTAGATGGTGAAGAAATGTTAAAATTCGTGAAAGAATACAGAAAGATTAAAGATGAGGTGTCATGCAATCTTATCTATTCGCTAATAAAGCACATCCTTTCAATGGAGCAGCAGAAAACAGATGAATAACAACTCTCAATTCAAAGAAATTGTGTATGCTCCAGAAAGGATGCTATGCATCAGTGGATTGTTCTGGTAGTGGCCTGTATTACTGGTTTTGTTTCTTGGTCTTTTATTTTGCCCACCCAAGATATAGTTTCACTACGCTTAATGACCTCAGTAGACTGTTGGCTGCCCCATCTTCCAGAGCTAAAAAACCCTCCTTTTTCGACAGCTTCGCTAACAGACATTCCTCCAAACAGGCAGCCATTTCCTACAATTTCTCCTTTCTTTTGTAGCTCATTCCACATTTTTTCATCTTTGACTTCAACGTGTACTTGATGATAACTTTCTAAATTATGGTAAATTATGACACTTAGATTTCCCAGACTAGTTGAAAATGTGACTTCAAATGCACTATTATCAGATACATCCACGTAATTTCTTTTGCCATTTTGCTCGGTTTTAATTTTTACCTCAGCGTCACCTAGCCTTACGATGTTACCACCTAAATTTAAGTCGCCTTTGTTTAAGCCTAAATTTCTTGCACCATTAAAAACCTTACCAATATCAACCCTGCTATCTTGAGAGAATTCCATAAAAAATGTTTTATTGTCTACCTCAACATTACAAACTGTCCCTTCTATAGTGGCGCTTTCTGCAACTTCTCTAAGCATTTTAAGCCGTTCATGTACTAGTGGCTCAATTTCCTTTTGTACCTTATTGCAAATTTCAATGGTTTTTTTACTGTGCTGTATGAAACTCTTGTAAAAATCTGCTCCATTTATTGCTAATTTCCTTATTATATTTTCTTGCTTATCACCTTTAAATTTATCTTTACACAGCATAAATATTGTAATATTAGAAAAGCTATACCCATCTTCGTTGTGTGCATTTATTCTTATCCCTGAATCCACCGGTCTACTCTCCCTGCTAGTGAAATTTATAATAATGTTCTTCAAGAAAAAACTATTAGAGTGACTCAGCATAGGCAGGATCCAGTACCTTCTTCAGCACCAGGTAGTTTTGGGTACTCTCACGTTGGTGCGCAATTGAGAGTTCAAACACCACAAACACATAGTGTTCATAAAATTGATGGTTATTATCAAGCCATTAATGCAATGGAGGAAAAAGATTTTAAGTGAATAATGATGTTTCTCTATTTTACTATCCTGCCAGAGCGTTAAGCCAAGTGAACCGTGTAATTTTAGGGAACGCTCAGTACTATGCTAATAACTTAAGTGAATATGCTTTTGGTAAATCAAATTTCTTTCAAGAAGTAAAGGCACGATATAAAAATGCCTCTTGGCTTAAGGAAGTAAAAATTGAGGAAGTAAACGATAGTTTTTTAAATATCACATGTTTATAGATTATTATGGGGCGATGAAAATTGCTCCATACATCAAACAATAAACCTTTCTATTTTTGTTTTCAAAGCTTTCTGTGCGTTGGATTTTACTCAGTATATTTAACTTACTTTAGAGCCCTCGTGACTATTCCCACTCAATAGTTGCAGGTGGCTTGGAAGTTATATCATACACAACTCTACTTACCCCAGAAACTTTATTGGTAATTATATTACTGACATTCTGTAGAAAATCCCAAAATACCAGCGCGTGTTGGGCCTTATCTTCAAATGGAAATGCATCAGCTGTCATCCCATCGGATGATGTTACAGCTCTCAGAGCGCAAACGTATCCGTAGGTACGGCCATCTCCCATTACCCCTACAGTTCTTATCGGTAATAATACGGCAAAAGCCTGCCATATTTCACTATATAACTTATAGCTCTTCATTGTGTTGATGTATATTTCATCTACCTCTTGCAGTATTTGCACCTTTTTTTCATCAACTTCGCCTATAATCCTTACTGCAAGTCCGGGTCCAGGAAATGGATGTTGAAATATTATCTCATCTGCAAGCCCAATTTCTTTTCCAAGTAACCTTACCTCATCTTTAAATAGATAGCGTAAAGGTTCTACTAACTTAAGGTTCATCTTTTCTGGCAATCCGCCAACATTGTGATGGGATTTAATTGTACTAGTGTTGTCTGAAGCATGCCCTGATTCCACTACATCAGAATAGATTGTACCTTGCATTAAAAAATCTACATTACCTATTTTTTTTGCCTCTTCTTCAAACACCTCAATGAAAGTGTTGCCGATAATTTTACGCTTTTCTTCTGGGTCAGTTATTTCCTTTAGCCTGCTCAAAAATAAATGTGATTTATCAATATAATTTATTGGAATCTCTTTTAACATAGCGCTGTTCTGGCTCTTGCGTAGCAACCCAGTGTCAATAAAAACACAGTTCAATTGTTTTCTTATAGCTTTATATGTGAGCGCTGCTGCAACACTTGAGTCAACACCACCACTTACTGCAGCGATTACTTTTTTATCTCCCACTGCATTTTTAATTTTTTCCTTCTGTTCCTCAACAAATGACTTCATCGTCCAATTTCTCTCGCAATTTGCAATGTCTAAGAAATTAGAAAACAACTTACTACCATCCGCCGTATGTTTCACTTCAGGGTGGAATTGAGTGCAGTAAATCTTCCGCTGTTCATTGACAATTATTGCAATCGTTTGGTTTATTACACCCGATGCGATGACAGTAAATCCTTGTGGTACAGTATCAACACTATCTGCGTGATTCATTAACACATCCACCTCAGAATTAACATCCCACGTATCTTTTATAATAGGAGACTCTTTCAGCACCTTGATCTTAGTTTTGCCAAACTCCTGTTTAAAACCCTCTCTTACTTTTGCTCCAAAGTAATGACAGATAAGTTGTTGTCCATAGCATATCCCAAGTATAGGAACACTTGTCGTCTCATTAAATTTTATAATTTCATGTGCTATTCCATTAATTTCTAAGTGGCCACCATTTACAGATTGTGGCCCTCCAGAGAGAATAAATCCATTAAATTTTGATATTGTTTCAAAGCTGATGTTGCTCGAAAATATCTCGCAATACACACCCATTTCCCTAATTTGTCTTGCGATAAGTTGTGTAAACTGTGAACCAAAATCAATAATAGCAATTGTTGACAATTTTCTTCTCCGCTTAATTTTAAACAATATGTAATAATAAAGAAAATAGTAAGGAAAGTAAACCAAGACATCTTACAAGCTGCTTATAATTGCAAGTTTTAGTGCAAACCTGCCACCAAAAATTGATTAAACTATTCAAAAAATGGTCTGTTATAATAAACCTAATAACCAAGAGCATATTCTCTCCAGCAGGGAACATGCCTGTTATGGAAAATTTTACTATGAATCTATATTATGTGCTTTATATATAAGGTATAAAAATATGACACACGAGCTAAAATTAGAAAATGTTATTAATTACCAGTCTTATGTTGATCCAACAAACATCAAGCGTGAGTATTATAGTTCTACAGCAAGAAATAAAAATGCTGAGATCATCTGTTATTTCACCCTTGATAACGGAAATTATATATCACCCGAGGTGGTCAGTCAGTTACATATTGACGACAAAAATCATGTTAGTGCTACTATGTCTGATGACGATGGTATAGGAGCTAGTAGAACGTTTGACTGTAAATTTGACTACGTTACTGCCAAGGAACCTTCTGCAACTAAGGAGATTTTGGAAATCAAAGGTTTAAAAATCAAAGGAAAAATTGAGTATGACGGTGAAAAGCATGTTTTGACTGCAAGAACAGACCAAAATCAAAATTTCACTGTTGAATATTCAGGTCCTCAGGACGACGATAAATTTTGTATACATAGTCATGATTTCAGTATCCATCTTTAACAGCACTAAAGGGATTAGAAGTAATTTCTTAACCCCAGATGGTAATTGCTGACAATTTTCTTCTCCGCTTAATTTTAAACAATATGTAATAATAAAGAAAATAGTAAGGAAAGTGAACCAAGACATCTTATTTGGTAAATTTAGATGTTTGCAATTATGCCTAAAATTTCATTAGGAAAAACTTAACTATTGTTCTCTATAATCCATTTTATATTAATCAAATAGAGGGATATAATATGGTACACCAAATAAAATTAAAAAATGTCGCTTCTTTCAGTAATGATGTTAGCCAAGAAAATATTAAACCTAAATTCTATGATATTACAGCGGAAAATCGAGATGGGACTAGTAGCAAGTTAACTCTTAGCAATGCATATTATATACATGATGCTGTTCATCATGGTGGTAATTAGACAGAAGCTAGTAAAACATTTGACTGCAGGTTTTATAATATCAATAGAGACACTGGTGCAAGTGAAGAAATTTCTTACATCAGAGGTTTGAAGATTGATGGAGGAATTCAATATGACTCTGAAAGCCACACTTTTACGGCAACAGCAGATGAAGGTCAAGCAGCAAGAAGCCTTGATTCTTTAATCAGTGATTATTTTTTCGGTCAATAACAGCACTAAAGGGATTGTAAAAAATTGATTTTCAAGCCCTTTCTGCAATCTTCTCCTCTGTTTAATTTTAAGATACAATAATAAGGTAAAGTTAATTTCTGATCTTTTTAAAACATAGCTTGATAACAGCAGAACATAACCAAAGTGCATATAGCTGTAATAACTGGTGGTAAAATAAGGAAAATAGGTGTCTTTTTAATAAAGGAATTCTGAGAAGATTTTGAAAAAAAGGCATTATAAATTATCGGCAAAAAATATAGGGCATTAAGTGCAGTGCTGACGATTAACACTAGCGTTACAAATATAGAAAGCGCTACATTACCAGAATTAAAAATAGCTTGAAATATTAGGAATTTGCTCCAAAAAGTCGGAGCAGGTGGCACTCCTATCATAGATAATGCACCTATAGTAAATGCTATCATGGCAAGTGGCATGCTACGTCCTATACCATGCATTCTATCTATATATTTCTCACCTGTTTTCGTTATTATGGCACCTGCAACAAAGAACAAAGTAATTTTAGCAAATCCGTGACAAACTAACTGAAAAATTGCAACCTTTAAGCTGAGCTCGCTAAAAATTGAGGCAAACAATATAATATACGATAATTGAGAGACTGTGGAATAAGCGAGTAGTTTTTTCAATTCCTTCTGTTTTAATGCAATCAGTGATGCAGGAATTATGGTAAATCCTGCAGCATATGTTAGCCATCCTCCAGCAAACCAATTTTGCTGCACAAAACGTTGCAGATTATCAATACCGAAAGTGTACAATATAACTTTTATAATGATAAAAACTCCGGATTTTACAACAGCAACAGCATGTAACAGAGCACTCACAGGAGTTGGTGCAACCATTGCTTTTGGCAGCCAAAAATGCATTGGCATCAGTGCAGCTTTTCCTATTCCATAAATCAGCATAGCAAAACATACTGCAGCAAAAGTAGTAAGCGAAGTATCAAATTTAAATATTCCTCCACTTACGAAATCTAAAGTATTGAATTCGTTGTATAACATCCCTATTGCAGGAAAAAATAGCACTAAAGAGGAGAAAAATAATACTCCAAAGTAATAGCGTCCAGCAACTATTGATTCTCTTGTTGCATTGTAAGTAACTAAAGGATAGGTACTGATAGTAAGGAGTTCATAGAAAACAAATGTAGTAAGCAAGTCGCCTGAAAAAGCAATAAACATTGCACAGCTTATTGATACCGATAGAAAGCACAAAAAACTTGAATAATTGCTTCCAGCATAGTTATTTTGCATGTAGCATATTGCATATATGCTAGTTAACATCCATAAAAATGATATTAGCAAACTAAAGACTACCCCTGTTGACTCTAGCATTAAACTGATATGCAGATTATTACCAAAATCCATAAGGATAAATTGAGGGTGATCGCCATACGCCCAATATAAAGTACATAGGCATACATACATGAATAAAAGTATAGAAGAAGCAATAGTGACGCTGTTGCTTATCTTTGGCCACTTTCCAGTGAAAAGAATGGCCAATGCACTAAAAAGTGGAATTAATGCAGTGATTAAAAGATAATTTTCAGTAATTGAAAACAGTAAAGACAGAAGTGTTAATATATAGTCCATCATCTCCCTAAGTTAAATTATCTTTTCACTTGTGTAAAGCTGGATTTTTGTTACATCTAGTCATTTATACTGTGCTTTTCTTAAACCATAGTGGTTCTTTTCTGCCTTTTTCCCATTTAGCAAAGTGATACTTTTCATTTATATAGTATTGTCTATAGGCCTCAACTGGATCTCCCGATCTATATTGTTCTGGCATCGTTTGCACAAAGCGAGTCTGTTCATATAGAGTAAATTTAAGCATGCTTTTATTTGCATCACACCAGTGAATAACTTCTTCTGATTTATGAATTTTATTATATCTATAGCTATATTCTTTACATAATACGATGCCATATTCTATTAACCAATTAAAATTTCCTTGCGATTCCCTTACCCAAACTGAACAAGGATGATTGTGGTGGGTCATTTTGTAAGGAATTGATATATTGGCTTGGGTCAAACTACTGGACTTTAGAAAAACCCAAAATACACCACACAAAAGCTGGGCAGTTTCAAGAGGCATTTTAACTATATGCTTATCACAGAGCATTTTGACTGCATTACTTGGACTGGTGTCTAATATGAATATATTCATAAAAAGGGAAGGTGGTGAAGGCTAGACCATCTTATTGATGATCTAAAACGGTTTCACAACAACCATAATAACTATAATTATTATTAATACTGTCACTACTTCATTTAAAATACGAAAATAAACATGTGTTTTCTTATTTACATTCTTTACAAAATCTTTTCTATATTTTGCAAGCAATCCATGAATAGTGAACATAATAAATAATGCTAATGCCTTTACATGAAACCAGCCTTCACTATATGCTTCTCTTATAATCATCAACGCCACTCCGAACCCAAATGAGAAAAGCATTGCAGGATTTATGATATATCTTAAAAGCCTTTTTTCCATTATTTGGAGCAAGCTATCGTTTTCAGAGCCTGATTTCACGTTTGCATGATAAACATAAAGCCTTGGTAAATAAAGCATACCTGCCATCCACATTATGACAGAGATGATATGAAAAGCTTCAAGCCAGTGATAGTAATCCATGCAGATTTATTATAAAATGTTTAAAATTTCTGATATTATGTGTTAGTTTAATGAAAAAGAAATCAATATGAAAGCGGAAAATTTCACTAAAGAACAGGTTATCTTGTTCTACAAGAAAATGCTACTCATACGTAGATTTGAAGAAAAATCAGGGCAATTGTATGGAATGGGATTAATAGGTGGTTTTTGTCATTTATCAATAGGACAAGAAGCAGTTGCAGTTGGAACCCACGCTGCATCAAGGTCTGGCGACTCTTTTATTACAAGTTACAGGGATCATGGCCTAATGCTCGCATGCGATTCCGATCCAAATGTTGTAATGGCAGAGCTTACCGGCAAAGAAACAGGCTGCTCAAAAGGTAAAGGCGGTTCAATGCATATATTTGATACAGAAAAAAAATTCTTTGGCGGACATGGGATAGTTGGAGCACAAGTTCCGATCGGAACAGGAATAGCATTTGCTAATAAATATAAGAAAAAAGATAATGCTGTATTTACATATTTTGGTGATGGTGCTGCAAATCAAGGGCAAGTATACGAATCATTTAATATGGCGTCTTTATGGAAATTGCCTGTGATTTACATTATAGAAAATAATGAGTATGCGATGGGGACTTCTGTGCAAAGATCAACTTTAGTAACTGAACTGTATAAAAGAGGAGAGAGCTTTGGTATTCCTGGAAAACAAGTTGATGGAATGGATTTTTTCTCTGTTTATGAGGCTACAAAAGAAGCCGCTGAGTATGCACGTAGTGGAAAAGGTCCTATGCTACTTGAAATGAAAACATATCGATATCGTGGTCACTCAATATCAGATCCTGCAAATTACCGTTCAAAAGAAGAAGTTGAAAATGTAAAACAAAATCATGACCCTATAGAAACTTTGAAGAAATATATGGTAGATAACAAAATTGCCTCAGAAGAAGAATGCAAACAACTTGATAAAGGAATACGTGCTTTAATTAAAGAGTCAGAAGATTTTGCTAGGAATAGTAAGGAACCAAGCATTGATGAATTATATACTGATGTTTACAAATAAACCAATTAATGCATCCGTTCAGCCAATGGAGCGAATGGATACGCTAAAAAATAATATTTACTGAAAGTTTACTTAAACACCGCTCTTTAGATTAGGCAACTTTGCTATTAAGCTTTCCTATAACCTCAATTTTTTCTCCACGTTTTTTGAAGTGATCCTCTAGATCTTTCATATTTTCAGGATCTACAATAAGCGCCATACCAATGCCACAATTGAATGTTTTGAGCATCTCTTTTTTCTCCACTTTACCTTCCTTTGCCAGCCATAAAAATATTTCAGGCCATTCCCAGGAATTGATATCTATGTCTGAAAATAAACCCTCAGGAAGAATTCGCGGAATATTGTCTACCAACCCTCCACCTGTTATATGTGCGATGCCTTTTACCTTTTGCATTATGGGTAATAGAGAATCAACATATATTTTTGTTGGCTCGAGCAATACTGCTCCCCAAGATTTGTTATTCCATGGAGATGGGTCGTTATAATTTATATCCAAGTTTTTGAAGATATGACGCACTAAAGTAAATCCATTTGAGTGGATTCCATTTGATTCTAAGCCAACTATGTAATCACCTGCTTTCATGGAGTTGCAGTTTGGAAGGATTTGTTTTTTATCTACTACACCAACCACAAAACCAGCAAGGTCATAGTGATTATTACCATACATTCCAGGCATTTCGGCAGTTTCTCCACCAACCAAAGCTATTTTAGCTTGCTTGCATCCATCTGCAATACTGCGTACCACAGATAATAACACGTCTTTACTTAAAATCCCTGTTGCAAAATAATCAAGGAAAAATAAAGGTGTTGCTCCTTGCGCAAGTAAATCATTTACACACATTGCAACCAAATCTATACCTATAGTATCATGTTTGTTTACTTCTTGGGCTATTAATAATTTTGTGCCTACTCCATCAGTTGAGGAAACAAGAACGGGATGATCGTACTTTTTACTTAATTCAGCAAAATCAAATAACGCAGAAAATGTGCCTACTTCGCTTATCACTTCTTCCCTAATGGTTTCTTGAGCAACAGGCTTGATTTCTTTTATTAGTTTGTTATATAACTCAAGATCTATTCCTGATTTGGCATAAGTGCTCATAACCTTTTTATAAATTTTATAATTATTAATGCTATATTAATGCCTTGGTGCAAAAAATGCAACGATACTTTCTAGCAATTGACTATCATATGCCTACCGATATAGGGTAACTTAAATTTTGTCATCATTTATAATTATCAAATGAACGAAAATATCAAAAACACACTATTAATAATGGAGTTGTTATCGGGGCGTCTGCTTCATGACTTTGCTAACTCTATGAATGGAATAATTTTCGGCTTAGAAGAGTTTGAAACAGGTGATGAGGATGATGCTGATGCCCAAAAGGACGCATTGTCATTACTTAAAGAAAGTTTCGATGATTTAATGTCTAAATATAAAGTAATGAAACAGGCATATTCTTCTTCAGCAGATAATAGTAGCTTTGGACAGACTAAATCAAATATCGAAAATTATTTACTAAAAAAAAAATACAACTCACATGGAATACAAACACCTCATATTCTATGGATCTGGACAATGATCTAATCGAAAAGATAAATAAAATAATTTCTAGTATGGTGCTAACCATATCTAGCGCTGTGGCGGAAGTTGAACAAGTGTCTGTTTTATTGAGACAAATGGAAACTCAAACACTAGTTACTATAAAAATTTCTAATGAACATAAGCAACTCAGTAGGTCGTTAGTAGATAAATTAACGAAAAAAATTGCAATCGACTTAGATACAAAAAATATTAATATTTATATGACCTTCTTATTGTTAGAACATTATAATGCTAAAATGGATTGTATTTGTGAAAATAATTTTCTGAAAATAGCTTTAGCTATAACTTGAAGTCACTTGACTTTATCCGGTTCATATCTCAAATTATATTCAATAACGTAGATAATCCTATGATAACAAATCTATTGCAAGGCAAAAAAGGATTAATAACTGGACTAATAAATAAGAGGTCAATAGCGTACGGCATAGCGAAAACTCTCTCAGAGTATGGAGCAAAATTTGCTATTACTTATCAGAATGAAACAATAAAAGAAAAATTATTACCTATAGCAGATGAGCTTCAAGTTGACGAAAAGCTTCTACTCAAGTGTAATGTTTCAAATGAAGAAACAATAGATGAAGCTTTTAATACAATAAAAAAAGAATGGGGCACTATCGACTTTTTAGTGCATGCAATAGCATTTTCTGACAAGGAAGAATTAAAGGGCAAATATGTTAACACTTCACTAAATAATTTCCTAAATGCAATGCATATATCATGCTATTCTTTTACCGCTTTAGCACAAAGAGCTGAAAAGATTATGCCAAATGGCGGTAGTCTGCTTACTTTATCTTACTATGGTGCTGAAAAAGTTATACCAAACTATAATGTTATGGGTCTCTGTAAAGCTGCACTTGAAGCAAGTGTAAAATATTTAGCATGCGACTTAGGACCACAAAATATCAGAGTAAATGCCATTTCTGCTGGTCCTATCAGAACATTAGCATCCTCCGGCATAAGTGATTTTCACTTCATCTCAGAGTGGAATAGAAACAACTCTCCCTTGAGACGCAATACAACAATTGAAGATGTAGGAAAAGCAGCTCTATATCTACTAAGCGACTTAAGCAGTGGCACTACCGGGGAAATTTTACACGTCGACTCAGGATATAATGTTGTTGGGATGAAGGTTGTTGATCAAGGTGTGCCATAGAGACACAAAGAATGTTCTGAAAAGAGCAAACTAAGTGCAAAAGCTACGCAATAGATGAGGGTGGGCCCCTCGAAGCCGGTTTACAAGGGCAGGCTTCAAACAACCATAAGCTGCTTTGGTAAAGAGCCAAGGTAGTGAGCATTATGGAAAAGGCGTAATTATGCGTCATGTATGGAATAGAAAGATGAACGAAAGTGAACCACTGATGAAGTGTCGAAAACAATTAGGTGGCGTCAAAACCAGGGGGTCTTGATTAACCTGGGATAAGTCTATCAGGAACTTGTTTACTGGGTAGATGGCGTCCGGCATAGAGGTGGCATGAATCTATTTCAGGCTATTGTGTGGAACTACGGGAACCTGTCGTTTCGATGATAAGGGAGAAATCCAAGGAGCTAAACTCCAAGGGTGAGAGTACCGATACGGAAAACAGGGGCGGATCAGCTCGTAGTAGTAAAGAAGTTTCTGTAATGGAAATGGAGCGAAGGGGCTGAGTTATTCAGTTTGTTATCTAAGGAGAGAAAGTCACCCTTCTCCCCTTGACTTCAGAACCGGACTTGATAGTTTGCCCATCATCCGGCTCCTCTGTAATTTGGTGTTTGTCATACATACTTTTAATGTAAGCAATCATGGCAGTGTCCATGCATCATGGCTAAATTCTTAATGTTGTTATTGCTTCTATTTTCGTCCCGGTGATGTACTTCTATAACGTCATCAGATCTAAAATATAATTTACAATAATCACATCTACCTTTTTGCATTTTCAGAAGCTTTATTACTCGTGATGGCTTGTCTGATACCTTACTTAAACGTTTACCCCAATATACCCAATCTCCATCATATGGGGATTTGGATCCAATCACTTTGACATGCCGCTTAATAGCATGGTCTGCGTATTTGATAAGATATATTCCATTGCTTGTCATAAACCTCCAATTGTCGTTTTTATACTTTCTAAAGTACATTTTCCTTATCCAGCATCTTCCCTTATTTGGATGTTTACGTACCGCCCATCTCCAAAGCATTCTAAACATGATACTATCCAATAAACCAAAAGTTTTGCTTGATACTCCTGAAGAGTAATAATTACACCATCCTCTAATAATAGGGCTAAGGGTTTTTATTACTGCTTCTTGAGGTGCTCCACGCATCCTTCTGATCTCATTTTTAATAACCAGTGTATGCTTCTTAATTGAGTTACGGCTTGGTTTAGTTAGCAACGTATATCCTCTCTTATATTGTTTTTTGGGATATTGTCGTATTGTAAATCCAAGAAAGTCGAAACCTGGTTTTTTGTTCTTAAGAGGGTTTAACAAGTGGGAAATTTGCGTTTTTGATGGCTTTAATTCTAATCCGATAGTTTTTAACCATTCTTTAATTAGAATTTCTGCCTTACGGATAACTTCCTCATCTTTATGTAATACCACAAAATCATCGGCGTAAGTTATTACGCTAATAGATCTTTTAATTACTTCTCTGTAAGTCTTACCCTGTCTATTTTTCTTGAATGTACTTTGTATATCTCTTGCAATTGAATCCTTCAAATGTTCTTCTAAACCATATAAAGCAATACAAGCCAGTAAAGGAGAAATTGTTCCTCCTTGGATTGTACCGCTTTCAGTTGGTTTAAATATTTCATTTTCCATAACACCTGCTCTCAACCATCCTTTTATGATTTTCCTTAGATTTGGTGTGGTATTGAGTTTTTTCAGCAACGCATTATGGTTAATATTATCATAGAATCCAGATATATCGGCATCTAAAACAAATGCTGTCTTTCTTCTGAATATTTGAAATATGGCTTCAATTGCATCATGACAAGATCGACCTGGTCTAAAACCATACGTGTTTGGCTCAAATTTAGCTTCCCATTCTGGTTCTAGTGCCTTAGTAACAAGTGTCTGTTTCGCCCGCTCTGAAATAGTGGGTATGCCTAACGGCCTTTTCTCAGCTTTTCCAGGCTTCAAAATCCAAACACGTCTTGATGGTTTGGCTTTTTCCTTTATATCTAAAGAATATGCTAATTGCAGTCTTTCTTTTTCCTTAAGGTTAGCTTTTCCATCAATTCCTGCAGTCTTCTTACCCCTGTTATCCCGAGTTACTCTTCTAACAGATAGCAATTTAGCACTTGTTGATCTGAGTAATAGTCTCTGAAGGTTGTGCACCTTTTTGATATCATTACTTTTAGAAGCTCGGTAAATTCGTTTTTGTAGCTTGAACACATATTTCTCTAGCTTACGCCAAGGAATTGTGTCCCATTCATACCTAACATTTAGTTGGCCCATAACATATTCACTACTATTCACAACTTTACCCTCCAAATACAGTGTCTACGTCTGCGTATCCTAAGCATTACCTTAGGCATTAGCTTCTTAGACAATCCCTCCACACAGAAGCTTGCGGTTGGCTACCTACTTAATTATCCTTATAAAGAATAAGTAAGAGCTTCCATGTGGTTACTCCGTTCCATAAAACCGTTTCGCGTTAGACTTAGGTCCTTACTATTTGCCGGGAAATCGGAAACATCTTGATTAGACTAATTAACTCTAATCATCCATTTTTCCGTACCTTATTGGTCTATACGTATCAACCTTATTTCGCATATAAACATTACGACAATTCAGACATAAGTTTCTCTCGTAACCATATCTAACTCTTCTTGGGAGGGATTTATCACAAGATTAGATATTACTCCCTTTTTACCCATGCTTGCATCCTAAGGGGTTGCCAATTCCTTAAAATGTGGGTAACGATTTCAACCAGATGTTATGGTGGATGGAATTTAACCATCACGATTTCACGACATCGGAACCGCACTAATTTATTGTTTACTTGGCATGCATGCTTTGATTGAATATATACGGAAAAAGCGATCTTTGCGAGTGTTTTGTTTTATGAAAAATGAGCTTATTTTTTAATATTTAAGCGAAAGTATAAAAATACTTAATATATTAGAATTAGTTTATAATATATTTTATTAGCTTCAAAGGAAAGAGAATAAAAATCTAGTTATTTATAGAAAATATGTGACAAAAATTGTCTATTGCTTTTTGATTATATTCAATCGTAGCCTGAGCTTCTTGTTGTAGGCGTTTTATATTTTTATGTGCAGCATGATCCATTTCAGCAGACGCGATTGTGAGTTGTGACTGAATCCTTATGTACTTATCTTCAATAATTGTAAGTTAAAAATATGATATAAAAGAAACAAGAGAGAGGATAACCCTACTAACTATAGGAATAGGGCTATCACGGGCGTGTGCGACCGACCAATAATTGGTATTACAGCCGTTCAGATCAAGGTACACTAGCCCTATCTCTCGATACGTTTGAATAGTTGCATGGGACATATGTATGCACCCGTTTACAATCTTAAATTAATTAAACTATCGAGGTTATTATGATTACATCTTATCAAAATTTTATTGGAATTGATATAGGAAAATTTAAAAATGTTGCTGCAGCTCACAACCAAAAGAACATTATCAAGTTTGATAATAATGCCGCTGGTTGGCAACAATTGTTTCAAGATTTTTCAAATATCTTACCTAATTCTTTAGTAACTCTGGAAAACACTGGAAAATATGAGCTTGGTTTAGCACATTTTCTTGTTGATAAGGATGTTGCTGTACATCGAGCTAATACTCGCAAAGTAAAAAGCTTTGTCATATCTCATGGAACTTTAGCAAAGTCTGATCAATCAGATGCAAGAGCTCTTGCTCAATATGGATGTGAACGCTATAGTACTCTATCTCTATTTGTGCCTATGTCAAAAGAACAAACAGCCTTAGTTGCACTTTGTCAACGCCGTGATGACATTACGCAAATGAGAGCTCAAGAGAAATGTAGGCTTGCAGCACCTGAAAACGACCATATAAAAGAAAGTTGCCAAAAAACAATCGACTTTTTTAACAGTCAGATAAATGAGCTCAACGATACCATGCAAAAAATTATTGATGAAAATCCAGAGTTACAAAAGCGCCAAAAAATCCTTAGAACGGTACCAGGAATAGGTATCAAGTTATCTCAAGATTTTGTATGCTTGATGCCAGAACTTGGCTACTTAAACAAAAAAGAAGTTGCAAGTCTTGCTGGAGTTGCCCCGCATCCAAAAGAAAGTGGTAAAACTATTGGTTACCGAAGGATAACAGGTGGTAGAAGCAATGTTCGTGCAAAGCTTTTTACGGCTGCAATGGCTGCCGCAAGATCCAAATCTGCGCTTGGTGCTTTTTACTCTGATCTTATTGGTAGAGGTAAAAAGAAGATGGTGGCTATAACAGCTCTAATGCGAAAAATCATAGTAATTGCCAATGCGAGGCTTAAAGAAGCAGTTAATGTGAATTAAAAAAATCTGCATAGAAAATAGGTTAACGAATATGTGTGTAAGTACGTCCCCACACATTTTAAGTACTTATGCACATATTCGTTAATCACAAGATCTAAGCAGTAACTGTTGTTTGATATAAAATTTTTCTATGATAAATTAGGGTTTTTATTGTCAAAAATACATTTTTCAATTGAATAAGAATACAAAATTATAAACAAAAGTTGTAATAAGACTAAATTCAAAAAATTTTAAAAAACATAGTTGATTGTAAGTTGTGGTGCTGCAATTAATGCAAAAAACAATGATGGCATGACTGCTCTTGATATTGCAGCAAACCGTAATGTAATAAAACACCTAAATTCTATTAGTAAATGAGATGGAGGATAGTATGAAAAAGGAAATCAAATCAATTGATATAAATGAACATTACTCATTACATTCTGCTGTTCGAAGAGGTATCTTGGATGTAGTAAAATATCATATAGATGAAGAGAATGCTGATTTTACTCTCAAGGATAGTTATGGATTTACTCCTTTACACATAGCTGCTGTAAATGGCTACCTAGATATAGTTGAATACCTGATCGATGACAAAAAAGCTGATTTTACTGTAAAGTCCAATTGTGGCAATACTACTGTACATTGGGCTATTTGTGCTGGTCATTTAAATGTAATAAAATACTTGATAGATGAAAAGAACGCTGACTTCAATGTTAAATACGAAAATGGTCTCAGTTCTTTAATTTATGCTGCTGGCAGAGGTCATTTAGATGTAATAAAATATTTTATAGCAAAGAAACCAGGCTTTAATATAAAAACCTATACCTATAAAGGAAAAACAGTTTTAGATATAGCTATAGAAAATAATAATATCATTATGCATAACCACAAATTACTTGATGCTGCAAAAGAAGGCAATCTTGATATGGTAAAAGAGTGTATTGCTAATGGAGCTGATCCTAATACTAAGGACGATTATGGGTGGACCCCTTTATACGTAGCTGCTAAGCACGGTCACCTAGATACAGTAAAATACCTTATTGATGAGAAAAATGCTGATTTTAATGTCAAGGAGTTTGGTTTTAGGTATACTCCTTTACACTTAGCTGCTTACAATGGTAAATTGGATGTAGCAAAATACCTTGTAGAAAAAGGGGCTGATGACAAAGGTATAGTTTGGTGTAATATGAAGGCACCAGTGCCATCTTTTACTGGTAGAGATAATGAATTAAAAGCTTTACATGATAAATTACAAAGCAAAACTACTGCTATTATTGGCTTAGGTGGAATAGGCAAAAGTGAATTGGCAAGAAAGTATGTTTATGACTATGAACAGGATTACAGTAGTAATATTGTATGGATAAATGCTGAAACGCAAGAAAGCCTCAAGAAATCGTTTCAGAGATTAGCAGAAGCATTAAAAATGCCTCTTAGAGAAAAAAGAGGCGGAAAGGTAAGGGATATAAAATCTATTGTAAATGATATATACAAGTACTTTCGCATTATAAAAGGTCTTTTTATCTTTGATAATGCTGGACAGTATAAGGATATCAAAGAGTTTTTACCATCATCTTTTTCTTCACTCCCTGATGATAAGGAGCCTGATGTTCTTATTACTTCTTGTAACCAGAAATTGGAAAGTATAGAACTATTGCCATTAGACGTATTTACTGATAAAGAAGCTATGGCATTTATCAAAAAGTTCTTAAAAATAGAAAATGATATACAAGATAAGGATATAAAAGAGTTAGCAGGAAAACTGCAGTATTATCCACTAGCTCTGAGGCAAGCAGTACCATATATCAAAGATAGAAATGCAACAGCAAGGCTTATTAAAGGTTACAAAAAGTCTGATTTTAGTGATTCTTTAGAAGAATACGAAAAAACAACAGAGCCTAATGAAGGTGATTGTTACACTAAAACGATATATAGAACTTTGGAAGTGGCAATTGAAACAATAAAATACGAGGGAGAGGGACAAGAAGCATTAGATATTTTAAAGATTATGGCTTACCTCGCTCCTTATAGTGTTCCAGAAAGATTTTTTTTAAATCCAGAATGGGATGTTATTTGTTTACTTACACGGTATTCAGTAGTTAATGCAAGAGCAAGACAAGATGCAGTAAACATTTACAGACCAGTACAACAGGCAATGAGGTTAAAGCTACAAAAACAAGGTAAGGAAAAAGAAATTTTAAGTAAAGCTCTAGATTTGTTAGAAAAGGCTGTAGAAGATGCAACTCTGGATGTTAATTCCCATTTTGAGTGTATTTTGGATTATGCAAGCAAATACCAAGAATTAGATAAAAAGTGTGAGAAAATAAAATCTTTAATGGACAGCTCAAGACAGAATGTTTCCTAGTCTCACTCCGTAGCATCTATTCTTCACACTTTGATATTTAGCAAGAAAATTAATAAAATTTTAAAGTCATTAAAGCAATATCTTTTTATATTACAGTTTTGGTTTATTATAGTTGTGATATCTTAAACGAGGCTAAAAAAAATGACTATTACAGATGTGAAAAATGACTCTTCCTGTACAGGGGAAAGAACCGATACCGGTTGTCCTAAAATTGGAAGAAAAATAAAAGAATTTAGGCTGGTTAGAGGACTGACTCAAGGAGACTTGGGAAATAAAGTTGGTGTATCATTCCAGCAAATACAAAAATATGAATCTGGAAAAAATAGCATTTCAGCTCAAATGTTACAGGCTATAGCAGAAGTACTGTCAGTTGATGTTGTAGCTTTATTTCCTTCACATGAAAATTTACCAACAGCGCTACATGAAGAGAGTAATTTTGAGCATAAGGATGACGAAAGCAGTAGAGAAATATTAGAATTAGTTAGAGAATATAAGGAAATTAAGAGTCAAGAATCACGCAAAGCAGTTCGTTCACTGGTCAGGTCCTTATCCTCATCACAATAAATCTTAGACACTTTCTGTATAAAGCAGCTCTTTTAGTCCAGATGGTGTGTCATTTCATATCAAATGAGTATTTTTAGAAAAGAAATTTAAACCTTATCTTTATATTTTTTATCTTGTTTAAGAATACTTCTTCGTAGTTTACCAAGTTTCTACTCACCAATAATTAATATAATTATAGTAATTTTTAAATAATAAGCTACAATACTTATTTATGTAAGTGCTTGTCTAACATCAGGTTCAACTTCCTCAACCTTATCGTTTTCAACTGAATTTTCAGGTCTACAGCAGTATATAATTGTAGCAACAACCAGACAACAAGCTGCAACTGCTATTCCCATAGCTAGCACGTCAAAATAAATTGAGAAAGCAACTGAAGCAAGTGCAGCCACTATTAATGTTGAAATAGCTATAGTAGGCAATTTGCTTTTTTTTCTACTTTGTAAAGCAGTGTTATTTTTATTTGGATTACTAGTTTGTCCACCATTGCTCTGAGAACCATTTTCTTCAGTTTCTACCCGTTGACCATAATCATCACCAACATGTGTCCTTAAAAATTGCCCTTCTGCTTTTTGTTCATTTTTCTTTCGCCCTACCCGAGATTCTTTTACTCTCTCTTTTTGTGCTTGACTTTTACTATGTATACCCATTTCATCCTCCTCTGGAATCTCTATGCCATTTATAGTATCGCCTTCTTTTCTTTTTGGCAAGCACATTCTCATCAGTTTCTTGTGAATGACGAACTTCCACAGTGTCTACTGCGGCTATCTGTAGTAAAATCTCTGGTTTTTTACTTACCTTCGATCTCTGCTTGTTGGCTATCATCGGTTGCATTATAAAAACTTTGTTATCCGGGAATTGTTGTGTGATCCTCGGTTTAAGAAACTTCTTCATCAACTGTCTGATTATTACTCATAGGAGTTCTTGCAGTAACATCAATTTCTTCTCTAATCATTGTTTTACATTGCTCTATCAAAAATAATTAAAGTAACAACAAATAATATTATGTAGAATATCATCTCCATAACCTTAGAGCTTTATCCAGAATATACCTTGCTATATCTAGATGACCATATTCAGCGGTTAAGACTAGAAGAGTTAGGTTATTATTTTCAATACTACCTTTGCTAATAAATTCCCCAACCTTTTTTACAATATGGAACAATTCGTCATCGCATAAAACCATACTTATATAGATATACTCAATTTAGCATTTTATGGTAACCAAATTCATTTACAAAGCAACATTTTTTTTGAATAAAATATTTTTTAAAAGAAACATTCCTTTTAGCGCTATCTTAAATTCTTTTATTTACTTATTTACTTTTAATTTTCTCAAAAAAGGGCAAAAAAGATACAATACGCTGAGAACATTTTCCGTAAAGTATGCATTATGAAAGCACTATTAATAGATTACGGAAAGAAAATCACCCCATGTGGCTAAAGTATATTGGGGGAAAGTAGGACAATGGCGCGGGTTTTAGGGCTATGCTAGATTTGGTATAGATAAGTTCATGAAACAACGTGGCTGGGGTGGAAGGATTCGAACCTTCGCGTGGCGGTATCAAAAACCGCTGCCTTACCACTTGGCTACACCCCAATTGCTAAATACTACGCACATCAATAACATTATTAGCCCAATTAGTAAAAGACTTATTTGCTTTTTCAATTGGTATAATAAGAACAGCAGGCTGATTATAAGAATGCATTGCTTCGATTTTTTCTATAACTTTATCAACTTGATCACTTCTGCTTTTCATAATTGCTACTATTTCAGAGCTGTTATTAATTTTGTCTTTCCAAAGATACATCGAATGTATCTCAGGAAATATGTTTATACATACAACGAGCTTTTCATTTAACAATTCTTCAGAAATGGCCTTAGCCTCTTCAAAATTCGAAAAAATTATGTAAATCAAAACTAACTTGCTCATTTGCAGTCACATAAATCCGTAGCTATTATAGTTTACCGAGAATTACTCATCAAGAGAAAATAGATAAGATTCCCGTCATTTCAGCCCGTGAGAGCTTGGGCGGAAAGATTTAAAGAAAGAGATATTTTTCCTTGCCCTATTTTTGATAGGAAATCACTGGTGCTCAATTTCATAAAAACACAATCAATATGATATTCCCAAAATATTTCAAGGTGGTGCGATTTAATCACCACCTCGGGGTATGTCACCTTCTAGGCCTGCTCTAGGACTGCTGCTTTTCCACTTTCAGCTTTAGCTTCAGTAAATTTAGGAGAAGGTTCGGTTGGCGAAATATACCCGATAGAAGCGTTCAGAACGTTACATATGGATATTGATGCTGGTATTATAAAAGCCGCTGCTCCTATAAAAAACCAAGGAGAAGATGAAGCACCTAAAATTGCAAATCTGACTGTTAAAAGAGAACAAGTAACAGCAGATGCTATATTGAATACAGTGTAATTGCTATCAACAGCTCCATACCTGATCACCGTTCTCTTTATTTCATTATTACCACTCCATGGTAAAAACGGTCCACTAATCAGATCAGTAGCGCCATAATTAAACGTTTTTTCTATTTCTTTAGGATCTGCACCATATTGTAGCAGTAGCTTTTTAATCTTAATGTAATCTTTTTTAGTGCCACTATCAGAATATCGATCACTCAAAATAACTCTCAATTGCTCTTTGAACTCAATTTCATCTTCTTTTGTGTTTTTGCCATCAGTCGTTGAATAAAAAAAATCATCATAAATTTCGTTAATGAATTCTTCTTTAGTTTTGCGACTACACAATAAAAGCTTAATTTGTTTAGTTGATAGCAATTTGGGATTTGCTTTATGTTTTAAAAGTAATTTTACAATATCAGGACGACCACCTCTACAAGCCTGATATAATGGCGAAGAACCATAAGAAAGCTTTGTGTTAATATAATCACCAAACTCTTCACCTTCACCGCTCTTAAATTTAGAAAGTAATTTTTCTAAAAAATTCACATCTTTATATGAAATAGCACATTTTAAAAGCTCTGATAATTTTTCTTTGGTATCAATTTTATTTAAATCTTTATCATAAAGCTTAGTAACTTGTCTTGAAAGTTGCCACTGAAGAATAACACCCGCACTTTCTATCCTGTTAACTTCTCTTTTCTCTTCTTCAAGGATAAGGCGTCGACCTTCCTCATCCCTCGTGCCCTCTAATTTTTTATTTGTTTCTTTAGGCAATTCTTGCTTTAATTCCCTCTGTACTGCGAGAATTTCATCTCGATTTGGATTGCTATTTTTAGGCAATCCTAATATTTCTAAAGCTTTTTCTATTGGTGTTAGCATAATCTTTCTCCTACGTTAACTTAATAATTAATTATATATTATTTTAATAGAAAGTCTATAAGTTTTAATGTAATCTAAGAAACAGTTGACAGGAGATTTTGAAAGGGACTTAGATAAGCTTAAGGTAGATTTACTACTATTCATACTTTGGTGAATTCTACGAATTCACCTCTGTTTCTTCTCAATAAAACATAAAAAGCTCCTTTGCCGCCATGCTCTTTTTTGGCTTGTTGATGATATAGAACCATATGCTGAATTTTTATGTCACTTAACCACTTATATAAATTATTTCTTATAGTCCCTGCTTTATTTGTCGCGCTACCATATCCAGTAATTACCAATAAACATCTATTGCCTGCTTGATAGTTTTTAACGACAAAATCTATCAGTTTATAATAAGCATCCTCTACATTATAACCGTGTAAATCTAATCTATCACTTATAAAATATTTACCCTTATCAATTTTTGATTTTGTATTATAGTCGAGGCAAGGTGGATAATTAGTATTAAGTAGATTTTCTTGTAAAATAAAAGCTCCTTTGCTAATCACAGGTTTTATATTTATTTTATGATCAATTTTTAAAGTAACCTTCCCACACTCTAGTGGCTTGACATTTTTTTGCCAATCTAATTCATCATCCTGCATAAACGCATCAATTGAAGTATATAATTTTACAGCAATATCCAAATATAGTAAAATTATGTTTCTGACGCTTTCAACACTTATTCTGTACATCTTATGGTCTACTTTTGAATAAATTGCATTTGCATTTCTTGCATATCATTTTCTATTTGCTTTATCTGTTCCATTAATCTTTCCTCTAAGTCAAAATTACCACTCAATCTTGCTTCAACTTTTTCTTTGTGTAGTGAATTTAACTCTTTTAGCAGCACTATATTATTCCACATGACTTCTGCAGACTTTCTATCTTTTAATTGGCTGTTTAATATGCTAGTTTTTTCTATTATATACTTTATAAGGTTAGCGTGTTCAAATTGTTGAAATAAAACCTCTTGATTCAGTTTTATGTCCTTGCTTATTGTGTCAACCATACGTTGTTGTAATTTTTTTTTCTCTTGATTAGTAAATTCGAAGTTGGAAAATTGTTCAAAAGATATAGGATGGTTCAAGATCTCAGGGAATTCAATGGCTATACGTAAAATTATAGCCTGATTTTGCTCTGCCTCAATGAGTTCTGGGGATTTGTTGTGAAGATAATCACCTTTTGCTCTTCTAGCTTGATTACTAAAAGCCTGCGTTTTAAAATCCCTTCTTAATTCATAAGCCTTATTGTAAAAATAATCTCTGTAATACCTTCCAATGTTATTGTTACTTATAGCATCCACATATTCTATGAATTTATTTTCAAGAACTGAATCTCTTTCCGGAGAAGGTTTGTCGTAGTTCTGCAAACTGTTGCTGATTATGTGGTGCCATAAATATTCAGAATGCAATTTTGTTGAATAATCAAGTGCAGTGAGCACATCTTCTTTTTTATAATCCAGCTCATTACATACATCATATGGATCTTTGCTATTTGGCAAAGTCACAAACTTCAACGTGTATCCAGGTTCTAATATTGGTAGAACTAGTACAGCAACTCTGGTAGCAGCATTATATCCAGCACTATCACCGTCCATACAGATGGATATTTCTTTAGCAAATTTCCAGAGGTGTTTTATCTGTTCTGCAGAAATTGCGGTACCAAGCGGCGCAACAGTGTTACTAATTCCTGCTTGATGTAGTGCTATCACGTCCATATACCCTTCAACAACAAAGATATGCTGTTTTTTGCGTATTTCACTCAAGGCAAAATTCAACCCATATAAGTTCTCCTTCTTTTTGAAGAGCTGACTTTCTGGGCTGTTTAAATATTTTGGCTGTTGCTCAGAGCTGAGCGCACGCCCACCAAAACCAATCACTTTCCCTGTAATATTATGTATAGGAAATATCAGCCGATCGTAAAAATAATCGCGAAAATTTTTATTTATTAACCCAATATCAATCAAAGTGTTGTCTTTAATACCAGCAGAGTTCAAATACTCTTTTAAGCCAGAGCTTGGCGCGTAACCTATTTTAAACTTACTGATAATTTCAGGTGAGATTTTGCGCTGCTTTAAATAATTCAAAACGCTTTGTTTTTTTTGTGAAAACCAATTCGTCGCTAAGTGCAGTGTTGAAAATAGTTTATCATTTTCTTTTGTAATATTAAGATCCTTAGGTAGTTCAACGCCTGCAACCGGTGCTAATTTTTCCACTGCTTCTTTAAAACTTAGACCTTCAGTTTGTGAAATAAATTCAAATGCATCACCATAAGCAGAGCAACCAAAACAGTAATATAACCCTTTAGTGTTACTCACTGAAAAAGATGGAGTTTTTTCATGATGAAATGGGCACAGCCCAACAAAACTGTCCCCTCTTTTTGTTAATCTGACTTTTTTGCCTACTATATCAGATAATAACAACTTTGATTTTATAATATCTATATGGTCCATTTATGGGATTAATTATAGAGATATAAAGAGCATACAAAATTTAGCTGATTATGTATAGCTAACACAAAAAGTGTTTCCAACGTCATACCGCGATTCATTCGCGATATCTAATAGATCCCGCTAACAAGCAGCGGGATGACGGAAGCGCAGATATAGCTACCAGTAGATTGACTAAAGCTTCTTTTGGCTATTTATTACAACATCAGCATAACTCACTTGACTAAAAGGGTTAGGGCCAACACATGATTGATTATCGTAAGCTGGAGGAGCGCTTGGATGTTGATCAGTTGAATGATATGGTTGTTGTGCATTAAAAGTACCGTAACCAGAAGGAGGAGAGTAAGGAGGTGGTGGCTCGTAATGAGAAGCATCTGGATGACCTTGAGGACAAGTAGGTGATGATCCATCAGGGGTGGCACTTGGATGACCAGTAGATGGCCTTGTTCGCTTACTTTCTCGGTGTTCATCATCTATAAGTAATTTTGCTAGCTCCATGTAAGGCTTAACTTCAGTTTTAAGCGTATTATTACGTTCGCGATAAAAAAGGTAAGCCGAACCTAAGCATATAAAGGTATTGATTAAAAGTGGAAAGAAAATTTCACTTTGATCTAAAAATACTCCAGCTGCAACAAGGCTTGCCAATCCAAATGCTAATTGAAATATTGCTAGGCCAAGCTGACAATTTGCTAAATAATCAATTGATTTACCAGATTTTTCTGCTTCTTTTTTAAAATACTCGTGATAAATTGCACATACGGCAAGATGTGTAATAACAAAAAGCGCTACAAGAAAAATAGCCCCATTTGCATTTCCTTCTTTAGATTTATCCTTCTTCTCTTGTGGGGGTGCACTATATGCAGCAGCAGGAGGATTATTAATAATTGTTGTTTTATTACCAAAAAGGTTGTATAATAAAAGATAATCCCAGACACTTAACCCTTTATTAATAGTAACATTACCACTAGCGCTACTACTAGTACTTCTAGTAGTATGCGTACTTTTATTTAAAGAATTTTGTTTATTTGTTTTTAATTTAATTTCATTTTTTTGACAGTATTCTTTAATCTTCTGTGCTATTTCTGTTTCGCTCTTTCCAGCAAAACCTCCAATATAAGCATGTAATCCTGCCTTTATTGTATCATAATCAACATTATTACCTTGAAAATTATTCGTGAAATATTTAGACTTACCACTCATCATAACCGTAACCAATTAAAATTAAATAAGTATTTATTATAACAAAAAATATATTATTTTCAACTTGAATCATATTTACTATCTGCTTTGATTATGCAAGATCAAATCTTTTTAATACAAGCCATAAGATATCATATTAAATTATTTCCACTTACACTCATCTGCTATCATAACAGCCTCGAACAGGTGCTTTTCAAGTTCACTTAGAGGCAAATCACTTTGTAAATAACTTCCCCAAGATTTTAATATATCTGAAGTTTCGACGCCTTCAATTACAGGGTATTCTTGGTTTTTCTTAGCATACAGCTCTTGAGCCTGCTTGCTTACCAAGAATTCCAGCAACGCTATGGCATTCTCTCTGTTTTTTGCATTTTTTATTACTGCTGCGCCACTAACGTTTACCATTACACCTTTATCAGTCTGATTAGGGAAAAAAGCTCCTAATTTGTCTATAACATTCTTTTTATTCTCATGTTCTGATGAAAGGATTCTTGCAAAATAATAACTATTTACTATTGCAACGTTCCCTTCACCTGCAGCTACAGCGTAAATTTGGTCAGTATCACCGCCACTTGGCTTTCTTGCCATATTACTCACAATTCCACTAACCCATTCTTTCGTTTTTTCAAAACCATCATTCGCAATCATAAAAGCAATTAATGTTCGATTATATGGACTTGTAGAGGAACGTACTAATATCTTTCCTTTCCACTTTTCATTTGCTAAATCCTCATAAGTACTTAAGTCTTTAGGATTCACTAATGCTTTATTATATACTAGTATTCTGGTTCTTTTTGTGAGGCCAAACCAACAATCTTCACTATCTCTAAATTTTTTGGGTATAGCGCTTTTTAAGACTTCCGAATCTACTTGAGATAAAAGCCCTCTTTTTTTTGCTAAAATTAGGTTTACTGCATCTGCAGTTAAAAATAAATCAGCTTCGCTGCCATTTTCCATGCGCGAGAGTAATTGTGAATAATCATCAATAACATAACGTACTTTGATACCTGTATTTTTTGTGAACTCATCAAATAAAGTACGCACTAGTTCTTCTTTACGCGATGAATAGACATTAACTATTTGTGAATCATTAGCTTCATTGTTTTTATACAAATAAGTAATGACTACTATTATAATCGCTATGAACGATGTGAAAATAAAAGCTTTTTTCATATTGGACAAAATAATTTCTTTTAGTTAAAGCTACTCAAATAGCATGATTTTGGCAAGTATAAAATCCATTTTAAGTACGCTAGATGTACAGTTAGTCTTTGTTAGCTATATCTGGCCTAATTTGTAAAATTTGACATTAATTGTTTATACTGAGAACATTAAATCAGTAATAATTATCTAGATAGGTATGCATAAATATGATGTGGTAGTAGTAGGTGGTGGCCATGCAGGTTGTGAAGCGGCTGCGGCTGCGGCACGTCTTGGTGCTAAAACCCTTCTCATCACTCACAAAATTTCAACTATCGGAGAAATGTCATGCAATCCAGCAATCGGAGGAGTTGCAAAAGGTGTTGTGGTGCGAGAAGTTGATGCTTTGGATGGAATAATGGGAAAAGCAATCGATCAATCAAGCATACACTCGGTGATTTTAAACAAAAGTAAAGGTGCAGCAGTGTGGGGACCACGTGCTCAGGCAGACCGAAAATTATACAAGCAAGCAATACAGGAAATTATTCTAAATTATAGAAATCTTACAGTTAAAGAAGAGTCAGTTGACGATTTTCTCATAGACAATAATCAAAATGGGGAATCCTGCATAAAAGCAATTGTAACAAGTTCAGGAGAGAATATATTTGCAGGTAGAGTTGTTTTAACTACAGGAACTTTTTTGCAAGGTATGATTCACATAGGGGAAGATACAACTCCTGCAGGTAGAATGGGTGACAAGCCTGCGATAGAACTTGCAAATACATTAAAAAAATATGACTTTAAACTGGGTAGGCTCCGTACTGGAACTCCACCAAGGCTTGATCGTAACACTATAAACTGGTCAATCTTGCAAGAACAAGTGGGTGATAATCCACCACTACCATTTTCTTATTTAACAGGAAAAATTAGTCAACCTCAGGTCTCATGCTTCATTACTTACACTAATGAAAACACACATAGAATAATTAGAGAAAACCTTCACAGATCAGCTTCTTCATATTTAGGTGATGTTATTGCACCAAGATACTGTCCATCTATTGAAGTTAAAGTTAACAAGTTTGCAGAAAAAAACAGCCACCAAATATTTTTGGAGCCGGAAGGGCTGGATGATGATACTGTATACCCAAATGGAATTTCAAATTCATTGCCTACTGAAGTGCAGTGTGAAATGATAAGGAGTATTAAAGGACTTGAAAATGCAGAAATATTAAGACCTGGATATGCAGTTGAATATAATTATATCGATCCAAGAGAATTATATCACACTCTTGAAACTAAAAAGATTAAGGGTCTTTATTTTGCAGGCCAAATTAACGGTACCACTGGATATGAAGAGGCAGCAGGGCAGGGGATTATTGCAGGAATTAATGCAGCGCTTTCTGCATCTGGAAAGGGGAAAGACTTTGTTCTCCATCGTACAGATTCTTATATTGGCGTGATGATAGATGATTTAGTCACTAAAGGAGTCGCAGAGCCATATCGATTATTTACGTCGCGTGCAGAATATAGGCTATCAATCAGGTCAGACAATGCTGACAGAAGATTAACACAAAAAGGCTATGATATTTCACTGGTACCCTATGAGAGATACTCTACTTTACAGAGCAAACTTAAGTCTATTAATCAACTTGAAGAAAAATTAAAGAGTCTGACAATTATTCCTGAGCAACTCAGCTCTTATGGAATTAAAATATCTTATGATGGAATAAGAAAAACAGCACTGGACCTGCTCAGCTATCCAAATATTGACTGGAATAAATTAAAACAAATATGGCCGGAGTTGAATGCAATTCAAAGTGAAATATACGAAATAATCGAGATCGAAGCAAAATACAAACCATATCTAGTAAGACAAGAAGCAGATATGAAGTTTTTACAAGAGGAAATTAACACTCAAATTCCAATCAATTTTGATTATTCACAAATCAAAGGCTTATCAAACGAAGTAATAGAAAAACTGCAAACAATAAAGCCAAGTACGATAGGAATTGCAAAGCAAATACAAGGCGTTACTCCAGCTGCAATAGTGAGTATATTAGTATACTTGAAAGCCAAGAAAAAAGTTGCTCATTGAAGAATTTGCTTGACACAAATCATGATAATAACCATAGTTGCAAAGTAACTGTGGCGGTCTAGTGGCTGTTCTTATAGTATACATTCAGAATAATGTTTCCCTAAGATTTCAAATTTTTCTCAAATCGTGAGGCTTTTTATGTCAAAAATAGAAGAATTCCGTTCATTTATTCATGAAATAAATGTTGATGCATTTATTTTGCACACCAAAGACGAATATTTAAATGACTATTCAGAAGAGTTAAGGCAATTATGTGGTTTTACTGGTACAAATGGACTACTTATTGTAACGAAGAACAACATGTGCCCATTTTTTACAGATGGACGTTACATTACACAAGCACACAGTCAGCTTGATCAAGATACTCTGCAAATATATAACATGCAAGAAAAGGATCCTTGTGAATGGGTGAAAGAAAATTTAACATCGACTACTACCTTAAGCTATTATCCGCAATATTTTACCATAAAAGATATAAGAAAATATGAGAACATCTGCAAATTGACACCTTATTTGGTTGAAAAAAGAAGTCATCATCAAAAACAAGGAATAGTTTTACATCATATTCAATATTCGGGTGAAAGTAGCAAGGATAAATGTGTGAGAATAGCTAAAAGTATAGATGCTGAAGGAGTGCTTTTGACTGACCCTCATTCCATTTCATGGCTATTAAATTTGAGAAATGAGAATGCTAAATATACTACGTGTATATTGGCCCGCGCTATATTGTATAAAAATGGTAATATTGATTTATTTATTCAAGATAAAAAACATTCGACTCTAGAAGGAAATCTGGATAGCCATATAAATATTTTTGATATTAGTGAGCTTGAAGGTTCGCTCAATAAACTCAATTCAATAATAATAGATCCAAATACAACTACGATGAGTATTATGAATGCAATAGAAAATAAGCAGCAGGTAATTGAGAAGGAAGATCCATGTTTACTCAGCAAAGCAGTAAAAAACCAAACAGAAATAGCCGGAGCAGTAAACACGCATATTAAAGATGGAATTGCAGTTACAAATTTTCTACATTGGCTTAAAAATAATGTTAATAGTGGAGTTACAGAGCTTGAGGCTGAAGAAAAACTCTTGGAATACAGAAAAAAACAGGATTTATTTAAGCAACCAAGCTTTCCAACAATTTCAGCATTTAATGAAAACGGAGCAATAATTCATTACCATGCAAGCAACGAGACAAATAAGGTGATTCAAGGAGATGGATTATATTTGATTGATTCTGGCGGCCAGTATCTTGACGGCACAACTGATGTAACAAGAACTATAGCAATTGGCAGTCCGACTAATGAACAAATAACACACTATACAATAGTGCTCAAGGCTCACATTGCTATAGCAAGCGCAGTTTTTCCTTCAGGCACTACCGGTGGAGAGTTGGATATATTAGCTCGCACACAATTATGGAAGTTTGGAATGGACTATATGCATGGCACAGGACATGGAGTAGGAAGTTATCTGTCAGTACATGAAGGACCACAAGCCATATCAAAAGGGAATAAAGTAAAATTAGTGCCTGGTATGATATTATCCAATGAACCTGGTTATTACATTCCAGAAAGGTATGGAATAAGAATTGAAAATCTTATGTACGTTGATAAACATGAAAATGGTTTCTTGAGATTTAGGCAATTGACCTGCATTCCATATGATAAAAGGTTAATAGGCATTCAGATGCTGACTAAAGATGAAATCGAATGGATAAATAATTATCATAAATTTTCCTACGAAATCTTAAAAAAGAACGTTAAAGATAAGGAGTGGCTAAAGAAATTATGTGAAGAGCTAAAAGATGAAGTCCTAACTTCATTTATTTAGCTAAGTGAGTGAATTAGCCTTAGATGTATGGTCCCATAATTCTTCCTTTGATGATAATTTCTCATATGTTATACCATCATACTCTGGAACTGTACACCTTACAAACCCCAATTCTGGGGCTTTGTTGCATAGCACCTCATTGGCATATGCAAATCACAGTAAATTCACGCAGCTAACTCAAGCTTAGCCGTACCTATATCGATAAATTTGTTAATATAGCGCTATGCAAGCAATATTAACAAATTATGGAAAATAATAATGGACCACACGATACCAAAAAAAACTTTTCTCACGTCCGTTATGTTAAATAGCCAAAAATGGCCATATTCCATATGTTTTAAGTAATATTTGTTTACATAAAGATATATATCTGTTTGAGAATTAAGAAGAAAATATGGTGAAATTTAATAAAGTTAAGGGTTAAACAGTAAACAAAAGATTTCGTTACAGCATTAATTACTAATGTTTTCTAAGAATAAAGCGATAGAGAACATTTGCATTCCGTAATAAATAAAATAATATGCCTAATTTATAATATCTTAATTATTTTATTGATTTTACATAATATCCTCTCTACATTATAGAGATAAATTCGGTTGTTGAGTGTGAGGATTCATGGAACCATCAAATATGGCAGGTCGTGGGCATAGTGCTCTTCAAGGATCACAAAATTCTATTATTAGAGAACATACTGTAATTGCTATTGAATGATGGAGATACATACTCCATTATTTTAGCACGAAGTAACAAATTCAATGAATTAGTTCTTCAAAAATAATTTAAACTTTTACAGTAGGAGTAGTCTCATGAAATATTATAGCGGATTAGATGTCTCACTCAAAGAAACTTTTATTAGCATCATTGATGAGAAAGGAAAAATTGTTAAAGAAGAAGTTGTTTCAAGTGAAAGCAGCACAATAGCTAAATTTCTGCTTAGTCAAAGCAAAGAATATGAATCCATAGGAATAGAAAGTGGACAATTATCAATATCGATGTGTAAAGAATTAAGGGATTTTGGGTTACCAGTAATTTGTGTAGATGCAAGACATATGGCAGCAGCGTTATCTGCAAGAATCAATAAGAATGATAAAAATGATGCAAGAGGCATAGCACAAATGATGAGAGTTGGGTTATACAGAGAAGTATGGGTAAAATCAGATGAATCTTGCCAAATCAAGATAGCAGTTGGAAGCAGAAGACAATTAATATGTAGCAGAGAGCAAATTGTAGGAACAATGAGAGGATTATTGAAAATACATGGGATAAAAATTGGTCAAAGTTCTAGTTTTGCGAGTTTCTCTTTAAAAGTACAAGAAATGACTAACAACCTAGATGAAATTAGCAAAAACTCAATTGAATCATTAGTACATAGTCTAGAAACAATAGAAGAATCAATAGGAAAGCTTGATAAAATACTTTCAGAGCAAGGCAAAAAAGACGAAGATTGTAAATTATTAACTACTGTACCAGGAGTTGGTATTATAGTAGCAATGACATATAAAGTTGCAATAGATGATCCGTATAGGTTTGAAACATCTTATGCAGTTGGAGCCTATATGGGATTAAGCCCAAGGCAGTACGCTTCTGGGGAGATTAATTGTCATGGAAGTATATCAAAAATGGGGCCAGTGGAATGTAGGAATATGTTGTACGAAGCTGCGCAAACCTTACTGACAAGATGTAAAAAGACATTTAAATTGAAGAGCTGGGGATTAAAGCTTGCAAAAAAGAAGGGTATGAAGAAAGCAATTATTGCTGTAGCAAGAAAACTATCTGTAATTATGCATAGGATGTTGGTTAACAAAACAGAATTTTGTTATCAGTAAATGCAAGAAAAATAGATAATTTCATGTAAAGTAAAGATAGCAATGCCGATGGAAGGGATAAGCAAGAATTCCGGTTGAAGCATAGACTTCGTTGTAAACATATTGCCGTCCACTTCCGCCCTAACAAGTATAATGCGGCTTGGCAAATTAAAGTTTTAGCCATATCAGATCGCGGAGAGAACCATGGAAAGCATGCTACTTTCAACTTATGTAAAATTATCAAGAGTTGTGGAGGAAAATATGAAGCTTTAGATTTAACAAGTTAATGAATATGTGCATAAGTACTTTTAATGTGTGTAGGCGTACTTATGCACATATTTATTAACCACATCTATTTAAAAAAGATTAATTAAAAATGTAGTACTGGTATTTTATTTGCTAATAAAACGATTTTTAGTTGAATAAAATAGTACAATAGTAAGTAAAAATTTTATTAGAGCTGAATTTCGCACTAGAAAATATTTTTAGTGATATAAAAAATTATTATTGACTTTTATGCAATTAGAGAACCGAAATTGTGATTGAGGAAAGTGGGCAGATTTTGTCGATTTCAAAGTCACATCGAGGCCGAATTCACGATTTTCGCATAAGAAAACAGGAAAAATTGTTGCCCAAAGATAGCATAAAATATGCTGATTCTGGGTATCAAGGTTGGCAAAAATTGCAGAAAAACGTTGTGATTCCGTACAAAAAATACCGTAAAAAGCCACTAACGGAGGGGCAAAAGGAGCATAATCGGAAGCTGGCATCGTTCAGGATGCGTGTGGAAAATAAGATTAGAGAGATCAAAATTTTTAAGATTATGTCAAATATTTACCGCTCTAGTTTTACTTCATGTAACACAATCCTACATAGAAAGGCCTTTATCTGCGTTTCTGCCTGCTTCAACTTTCTGTACAAATGTTTCTTTCTCACTAGCATGCTGCTGAAGCGGTTTGAAGATTTCCTTCACAATAGCAGTAACGGCGGTTAAAAATGTTTTTAATAATGCACCAAGTACACCACCTGCTGCCTCTCTGCCATATCTCTCAGCACCCTTTTTGTTACTATCATCTGTCTCTCCGGCCATTCTTCTTGGATTCATCGCGTTACCAATCACCGAAAATAACACTCCTCTGATTGAAGACTTCACTTTCTCCTTTGCTTCATGAACATCCCCATCTTTTGCTGTTTCATGTCTATGGCCCAGGTGTTTAGCGTTTATTAGCCCCTTTTGTTCCTGAGCAAACATGCTGCTTAATATTTCTTCAACCAATCGTTTTCTTCTCTTTTCTCTGATTCTTTTTACGGATGCTGACTTATCACTGGTATTTTTTGTTGTTTCAAGCTCTGTATTGATATCCTCAGACGCTGCCTGGCTGTATAAAGTTTCTATAAGCCTATCTATGCTCCGCTTTATTTGCATAGTCCTCTCGTAACTATCTAATTTATCGATTCCTTCATCAATTTGATTCAAGATATTCTCAAAGTCTTTTAAATAATCTTGGATTTGCTGTATGATATATTGTTTTTCTCCCTCTTCTTCTTTATATTGCTCTTCTTGGGTTCCACTTTCTAAACTTCTCTCTTTTTTATCTTCATCATTATCATTATTTTCTTCGATATTGCTATCGTCTTCTTCAATATTATCATTATCTTTTTCGAAAAAATCTTCATCATTATTCATAATTTTTATACTTATTTAAAATCTTTACCAATCATTATATATGAAAAAATTAAATTAACATTAATGAAAAGCGTTTATAACTTCAGCACTGGCTAAAATTACAGTAAAGCTATTAAAAGCTGCAGGGTCATAATATCTTTCATACAATTCAACTGAACACCGTAATTTAATATTTTCCTTGGCATTAAAATTAATTTCATAATCATTAGTAGAGTTTAGTATAGCAGAATTGTGTAATAACTCATCAGCTAATACGCAGTCTAAAATCCCATTAATTTTTATTGTAATGTACCTGCTTCCAGCGCAATCCAATACTTTTCTCCAGCCAAAAGAAGAAATATCTTTTACCTCTTCTCTGTTATTACGCAAAGTAAATCTGAGGTTTCGTATATTATTTAATATAACAAAATTATTGTCATTGTCTTTAATCTTTAGTTGTAATTTAGTCATTGGTACCTCCTTTTATAAAAACGTTAAAATTAATTGTTGAATGTAAAATTTCGTCGTATTGCTTCATAATACAATTACTTTCTAAAACAGCTTGGTTATCAGAATATGTGATACTTTCAATAGTCGAGTTAATATGTTTTGTAATTGCAAACATACTGTCTATATGATGAGTGTATATATCACATGAAAACTTTGCCTTCACGGCAAAATTGGATACCATATTCAGGGTATTATAATTTACTACGCGTAATCTGAGGTAAGGGATAGTAACCTGTTTAGGTAAGTAATCGTAAATATTAGTAACACACTTCTTTAAATCAGAATTTGCTTTCAGTGCTGCATAAATGCTGCTGTATAATTCGTGTATAGCTTGAATTTTCTTCATAGTCAACCTCATTAAATATATACCTAAAGTAAGTAAAATTTGTATCATTTGGCATTAATTAAAATTACACAATTTTTCTGTAGCATGTCGTTTTTGTAGTTAATATTAAGGGTTAATATGAACGTTGATAATAAATTAAATATAACAAGTGATGAAGTATTTAGTCGTCTAGATAATAATCTATATGAATTAGGCTCTGAATATTTAAATAAATTAGATACATTATCTAGCGAGCATAAAACAGAGTATAACAATTTATTCGCTGAATATAACGATCGTACATATAAGCTTACGTCTGAGTTTATTAAAGACCTAAACCTATCAGAACATTATAGTGTTTTCGATGTTATAGGTTCGTAATAATTTCCTTTATTTATATAAATCTCCCTCTGTCAAGTCGTAAGATTTTGCAGAGGGGTGAGCTATATTATCTATAAAACAACTCGCAGTTCGCGAAATGGGGAATATACTTCCTTGATCCCAGATAAATTGCTACTTACCCCTGAACGATTTCTATAAATATCAGAAACATGCTGCATGATTCCTAGTTTGATTTGCTCAGGAACATTTTCATAGCCAGATCAAATATATATCTAAAGTAAGTAAAATTTGTATCATCTGGCATTCGTTAAAATTACACAATTTTTCTGTAGCATATCGTTTTTGTAGTTAATATTAAGGGTTAATATGAACGTTTATGATAAATTAAGTATAACAAGTATAAAACCAACAGGTGATGAAATATTTAGTCGTCTAGGTAATGGTCTATATGAATTACGCTCTGAATATTTAGATAAGTTAGATACATTATCTAGCGATCATAAAATAGGGTATAATAATTTATTTGCTGAATATAACGACCGTACACATAAGTTTACGTCTGAGTTTATTGAAGGCCTAGATCTATCAGTACATTATCCAGAACATTATCCAGGACATTATAATTTTTAGTGCTGTAGGCTCGTAATAATTTCCTTTATTTATGTAAATCTCCCTCTGTCAAGTCGTAAGATTCTGCAGAGGGTTTAGCTGTATTTCACGATTATCTATAAAACAACTCACAGTTCACAAAATGGGGAATATACTTCCTTGATCCCAGATAAATTGCTACTCACCCCTGAACGATTTCTATAAATATCAGAAACATGCTGCATGATTCCTAGTTTGATCTGCTCAGGAACATTTTCATATCCAGCTTCGTATACAACATCAACTCTTGTTGTATTAAAATAACTACCAAACTCAACGTATCCCCCTACAGCGCTAAAATAATACTTAAGATTTCGCCTTTCTTCTTGATTTTTAGATATCGTTGCAGTAGCTGAGATTATTGCCCTTATGGGACCATAACTTAAATAGACCCCCTGCGAAACAACGTGAAGCAAGTTGCTGATAAAATCTGGTAAGAAATCCCCAGCCCAAAAATTATTAAAAACTATGCCTCAAATTCACAATTCCTGCTATAATATTAAATCTCATGTTGTATTTCTTCTGAAAATTGCGGTAAACATTTGACATTATTTTGAAGATTTTTATCTCGCGAATCTTATTTTCCACACGCATCCTGAACGATGCCAGCTTTCGATTATGCTCCTTTTGCACCTCCGTTAGTGGTTTTTTACGGTATTTTTTGTACGGAATCACAACGTTTTTCTGCAGTTTTTGCCAACCTTGATACCCAGAATCGGCATATTTTATGCTATCTTTGGGCAACAATTTTTCCTGTTTCCTTATGCGAAAATCATGCATTCGACCTCTATGCGACTTCGAAATCGACAGAATTTGCCCATTTCCCCCGATCACAATTTCGGTTTTTATTGTGGTTGCTTTCTTTTTTCCGGAATAACTTTTCTTACGTTTTTTGCTGTCTTTCGGCCGCTGTATCGGTTGCTCCGTGACGTCTGCTAAAATTTTTAAAATCCTTTCTGGCGTCAGCGTTCTATCCTTTTTTATAGTAATTTTTTTGGCCAATAATGGCTACATTTTCTTAAAAAGTCGGCAAATATTTGAGTTGTGCAAATTAAACAAAAACCCTAAAAATGGATGCGTTATGTACGTTCTGTAATAAATTAGAACACATAAAATCCTGTCTTCTAGCTCCTCAACATGCGATTTTCTTCCGTGACATTTCTTTTTCGCCTCCATTTTTTCCCACTCTGGACGCACTTTTGCCACAATTTTTTCAAATTCAGATGTTGTGAGCCCTGTCAATTGTCTAAAAATATATGGTGTTCTTGCTATTTTTACGTAACTTATTGCCATCTTCCCTCTCCTAAAACTTTCATTTTACATGCTTTTTAGTCGTTTTTACCTACTTTCTACCTTTTCGCAGGGGGTCTACTGATTTTTATGATGACACCGCGCTACATACCGTCATAAAAAGCAGTACAAATAAGAAAGATAAACTAGCAGCAGTAAAACTGCTATTAGCAAATGGTGCTAATATTAGCGCTATAGGTGATGAGGGAAAAACACCATTACAAGTTGCTGAAGAAAAAGGTAACACAGAAATTGTAAATATTCTTTGTAAAGAGAGTAAAGAATTGCTTACTGCTGTACAAATAGGAGATTCTGAGCGTGTAAAAAAAGCTATAGAGCTAGGTACTAATATTAATATCCAAGACAAGTATGGCTATCTTTGTTGCTGCTGATGATGGGTACGAGAACATAGTAAAATTACTAATCGAAAAAGGAGCTGATGTTAATGCTAAGAACAAATATGGTGAAGCAATTTTACATTTTGCTGTTGTAGAGGGTAATCTAGAAATTGTAAAACTTTTATTAGAGCATGGTGCTAATATTAACTATCAAGGTAGCTATAATGATACAGTCTTACACGAAGCCATCAAAAATAGGCACAGAGACATAACAGAATACCTCATTAATGTAGAAGATATTAATTTAAACCTACAAAACAAGGAAGGGAAGACAACTCTGCATCTTGCAGTGCTTTATGGATACTCAGAGATAGTAAGGCTGCTTGTTGAAAAAAAATCTAGCTTGGATATTCAGGATAAATTTGGTCAAGCAGCATTGCATATTGCCATTAATAGAGGTCATTCAGAAGTCGCTCAACTTATCATTGAGCATATGTTGATACGAAATGAAACAAAGCCTGATTTTCTGAATGAAAAACTATTAAATCATTGGACCAAATGCACAACTGAAATTGAAGAAATGCAAAATCTTAATGTTGGTGACAGTAAAATTTCATTTTTTGACATTCTGATAGCTGACAAGAAGAAGTTAGCATCTTGCGTGAATGATGATAATATCATAAAGGTGTTGGACACGTATGATTATGAAGGAAATTTCCCTGTATACGCTGATAAAATAAAAAACCAGTATAAAAAAGGAATGAATGAAAAAGTAGCAGCAGATATTATTCTAAACTTGAGTAAGAATGAGGATGGGGATAATGTGCTAGTTGAAGGCACAAGCCGTATGATATGTAACCTCTTGGATTATAAGGTAATAAGAGATCTATGTAAAGCTGGATATCGAAATCTTATAGAAAAGCGGCATACAAATACTGAAACAGCTCCGGAGCAACCTGTGGAAGCTGATGCCACTATAAGAAGCTGCTTTAGCGATGTAGGAGTCGAAAAGTATGCTAACTGCGTCACTCAACAAAACAAGACCTAAAGTTTTGCGCGATATCATCAAATTATACTTTTATAATTTCTTAAACCTATGCGCGATATTAAAATTTATTGCAAATTAACTTATTAGTATATATAATCTTGATGGGTTGGTTAAATGGTGAGGGTTGAATTATGCCAAGATATGATAATAGCATTGAAGAATCTGAGGTAGTAAGAGTTTATACTTACGAGGATACTTTTACACCTAGGATTAGTGTAATTTATAAAACTGCTGAAGGAAAAGAAAAAGACCAGTTTTTTTGCAAGGAAGAAATAGCAGAATTTCTTAATAAAGCTACTGATATTAAAAATAACGTAAAAGAACCAATTATTTCACAATGGATAGTACAAAGGATTATTGAAGATACAAAAGCAAAAGGTAAAAAAGTCATTTACAAAGAAAAAGATGGGTATCAATATAACACAGTAACAAAAGAAAATGCTCAAATAATCTCACAAGAAGAAAAAGATAAAAAATTACTTATCGCCAGAAATAATTCTGATAATACTTCATGTAGTGTTACAAATAACGATTTAGGAAATGCTTTCAGTAACAATAAAGCATTGACAGTTAAGCATGGTAGCTCTATGGTCCTTGCTGAAAAATACGATCAATTATTTGATGATAGCGATGAAAATACCTTAAATGGAATAGTACAAAGATGTATTGTTAGAATGCCATTATTAGAAGAAGTACTTGAAAAAAGCACAGGAAGAAAGGACCCTATGGGGGGGGGAATGTGCCTTGCGATCTCTAACCTTGCGGGATTTCTTCTAAAAAGCAAGGAAGACTTTGATGCATTATATAGCCTTACAGACTGTAATGTAAAGGAGTTAAATGCAAAAAACTTTCGAAAATTCTTAAATGGCGAGTTAGAAAATGGGAAATTACAAGAGGTATTTTCGTTTGTTCAAATGATAGTAGAGTATTCTCCTCTTTTAGAAGCTGAAAATATTAATCTAAAAATGAATTTAGGTGGTTGTCGTGATTGTAAAAAAGAGTTACCTACAAAATCTTTAATTCAGTATGAATGCGGGTTATCTGATATATGCAATGCACAAATTATTATAAGCAGAGTAGTTGTTTTAAACATTTTAAAAGAATTACAAACGGGAAATACTTTAAGCTTCCATACAGGTTATCACGTTATGTCAATAACAAAAACTCCTAATGGATGTATATTTTCCGACCCGAATAAACGTAATTATTTAGGTCCACTATCAGAAGAAAAAGTTTGTGATGTTATGGAGCTTGCTATCAATAAATACTGGTTCAAATCAAGCACCTCATATAAGCATGATTATCCATATATTGAACTGGCAAACTCAACGGAAGTAATGAAAAAGGTTTTAGCGCATTATACAGAATATAAAGAAGGTAATGTCCATTCTACTATCGAAGATTTAAAGCTTCAAGCGTTTCAAAAAGGTTTTACGGAAAAGTATGTAGGTAGTATAGCTATATAAAATGAGAGCGTCATTCTGTAGCAAAACAAGACCTAAAGTTTTGCGCGATATCATCAATGATAGCCAAGTATGCATTTTTTCCAGGTTCTATATCAGATCCAATGGGATCAAGAACCACCATTTTTGCATCATTAGAGAGAACTTTAGGTTTTATATTGTCTTCCCATGAATGAGAAAATATACATTTAATGTTCTCTTTTTTCATTATCTTTTTTAATTTCATTAAGCTTTTCATACCTATATATGAATCCTCTTCCAAAGAAAGAATAGCACTTGGGCAGTTTAAACCAAAATATTTTTCAAAATATTGGTAAGCATCGTGGGTTACTATGTATTTTTGATTTTTAAAATCATTCAGTTCTCTCCTAATTTTTTCTACTCTTTCATCTATTTTTTTTATGGCTTTCATTGCATTTTGACTGTACCTGTAGGAGTTCTCTTTATCTAAATTAGATAATGTTGCATTTATAGAAAGTATTATGCTCTTTGCATTTTCTGGACTCAGCCAAATATGCAAATCTTTTTCATCTTGAATATGAGTAATTTTTCTAGAGAATGAATGTGGCCGAACAGGTAATAGAGTGACCGTATCTGATAATTGCACTAACTCCTTATTATTTTTAGCAAAAGTTTTAATGAATGTTTCTAAATTATCGTCAACATAAAATATAACATCACTTGATTCTAAATTACTGGCATCCGATAGTTTTAATATATAATTATGCGCAGATGTTGCGTAGCCAAGCAATTCCGGTTCTAAAATCCCTTCTGTCACAGAAGCTACAAGCGAGTGGATAGGTTTGATTGTAGCAACAACTTTTAAATTGGATGAAAAAGCAGTATTATAGTATAGTGTAAACAGAACTAATAGAGAGAAAGTGAATAAATGTCTCATGAAAGCATTGAGAAAAAATTAAATTTTGTCAAAAAATTAAATAATGTCAATGATAATATTCTAGAAATAGAAAATCTTGCTCTTGCATATGATAATAAAACAGTCCTTGATAATATCAATATATCAATAAAAAGAGGGAATATAGTTACAATACTTGGTCCAAACGGTGGAGGTAAAACCTCCTTGGTAAAAGCAGTTGCTGGCATAAATAAAAATTATACTGGCAATATTGTGCTCGCTCAGAATACAAAAATTAGCTATATGCCACAAAATTTTAGTATCAGTAATTTGATGCCAATAACAGTTGAATATTTCCTTTTAAACAATTTTTCAAAAAGACTAAAGAAAAATCAATCCATTATCAGAGAAGCAATAGAATTGGTTGGTATTGGTCACATTTTGAAAAATCAAGTGTTAGGAATTTCTGCAGGGCAAACGCAATTATTACTGCTTGCACGTTGTTTAATTACAGAGCCTAACTTGATTATTTTGGATGAGCCAGTCAGTGCGATGGACGTTAACGCGCGGGCTAAATTTTATGATATTATAAATAAAATAGCAAAAAAACGATTAGTATCGATTCTTATGACGTCTCATGATCTGAACTCCGCTCTACCATGCTCGGATTACATAATTTGTATAAATAATACTATCTATTGCCAAGGTAAGCCTAGCGAAATTATGGAGAACAAAAGTCTGAATGAAATATTTAGTAGTTACAGCGTAAAATGATTCAAAATATTTTTCGTCTCATGCATATTACTGCAGTGTTGATGCGTTACAATATATTACCTTATTTACTTCCACCATCAAAGAAATCGATAAATAAAATACAAGGTTACAAACTAAAACGTGCTCTTGAAAAATTAGGCCCAGTATTTATTAAATTCGGGCAGTCTATCTCGTCACGTTCTGATATTTTAAATGAGGATATAACAAATAACTTGTTACTAATATGCGACAGATTGCCATCATTTTCACACAAGATAGCCGTTAAAACTATAGAAAGCGAGTTTAATTGTAAATTAAGTGATATTTTCTCAAGTTTTTCTGAAGCGCCAATTGCAGCAGCATCGATTTCTCAGGTTCATAAAGCAATTACAACTGAAGGAAAAGAAGTAGCTGTAAAAATTTTAAGGCCAAATATTGAGAAAATATTCTCAAGAGACATAAAAATGCTCTTTTGGCTTGCAGAAATTGCGGAAAAGCAATCAAAAAGACTGAAGCCGATTGAATTAGTCAAAACTTTTGCTGAAATTTGTCGATTAGAATTAGATCTGCGCTTTGAAGCTGCTCACTCTTCGGAGCTGAAGGAAAATACGAAAAATGATAGAGGTTTTTATGTGCCAGCGGTGGATTGGAACAGAACTTCAAAAAAGGTTTTAACACTAGAGTGGATGGAAGCGACACCAATATATGAAGTTGAAAAACTAAATAATCATAAGCAAATAGCTACCAATCTTATAGAGTCATTCTGTAACCAAGTATACAGGGATTGTTTTTTTCATGCTGATATGCATCCAGGAAACTTAATGATCGATAATCACAACAATATTATCGCTTTAGATTGTGGGATTATGGGCCGAATAGATCGTGAAACATGTTACTATGTTATAGAGATACTGAGGGGCTTTTTAAATCGTGATTATGACCATGTTGCAAAAATGCACTTTAGAGCTGGCTATGTTTCGCCACAATACAAAAATTTTGTAACAGCCTGTAGAGCGATAGGTGAGCCTATTATCGGTCAACCTATACAGAAAATTTCGTTTGCTGATTTGCTTGCTCAATTATTAAAAATAACTGGCGACTTTGACATGCAAGTTCAAACACAATTGTTATTGCTGCAAAAAACTATGATTCTACTAGAGGGAACATGCAGAAAAATCTACCCAGAAATCAATATGTGGAAAATAGTTGAAACTTGGATGAAAAATCAACACGAAAATAAAATAGGATATAAGGAAAAAATAAAAAGCTCCTACCCTATAAAAACAATCCAAGGATTATTTAGCCTAATAGAAAAATTAAACCTGATAGCTGATCAGAAGCTAGAAAACATGCAAGTAAAAAATAGATCAAATGGAAAAATCTATTTTTTACTGTGGACCATAATCATAATCCTCATTGTTAAATTTTTAGTAACTGTTCTATGAGTGAAGAAAAAAATTTATTGAGTGACTCTTACGGGATTTGAACCCGTGTTACCACCGTGAAAGGGTGGTGTCCTAACCACTAGACGAAAGAGTCTATAAAAACCAGACAAGTTTATATTGATTTTGCGTATAAAGTCAATTTATTTTACAACAAAAGGAATTTCATCAAAGTATGGCCTTTATTACTTTATAGCCCTTCTCTTAACAATCCAAATAGTGTAAGTTAAAGCATAGAACTGAAACTTATAATTCTTAAAATATACTACACTCTGGATCTACATAATGTTATGAATAGATAGGAAATTTATTGCAAATCCTTTCAACTTTAGTTTTGACCTCTTTTTCAACATCTGAATTATTTCCGTTGAGTAGCCCATGAACTACTTCATTCACTAAATCAGCTATTTCCTTGAACTCTTCAGCGCCAAGTCCACGTGTTGTTTCCGCAGCAGTTCCAAAACGCAGCCCTGAAGTAATTGTTGGTTTTTCTGTATCAAATGGTATAGAGTTTTTATTGCAGGTAATGCCAGCTCTTTCAAGGCTATCCACCACATCCCTGCCAGTTAATCCTTTTGGCCTTAAGTCCACCAGCACTATATGAGAGTCAGTGCCACCGGTTACAATGTTTAATCCATGCTTTTGCAATTCTTTAGTCAACACTCTAGCATTCTCTATAACTTTTTTGCTATAAATTTTAAATTCTGGCTCTAATGCTTCTTTAAATGCAACAGCCTTTGCAGCTATCACGTGCATGAGCGGTCCACCTTGTAGCCCTGGAAACACTGCAGATTGAATTTTTTTGTGTATTGTTTCATCATTGGTCATTACTATTCCACCGCGAGGACCACGCAGAGTTTTGTGCGTTGTGGAAGTCATAACATGTGCATATTTAGCGGGAGATGGATATTCACCGGCTGCAATAAGTCCTGAGTAGTGAGCAATATCAGCTAGCAAATAAGCACCAACTTTGTCTGCAATCTCGCGAAAGCGTTTGAAGTCCATTTTTCTTGGATAAGCAGAAGCACCTGCTATGATCAATTTTGGTTTATGTTTGAGCGCCAGCTTTTCTATCTCGTCCATATCCAGCAGATAGGTGTCTTTATCAACTGCATATTGAATTGAATTAAACCACTTACCGGAGACACTTGGTGCTGCACCATGTGTTAGATGCCCACCGCAATTAAGTGATAGCCCAAGTATCGTATCACCAGGACTAAGTAATGAAGCAAACACCGCTTGATTTGCCTGAGAACCAGAGTGAGGTTGGACATTTGCAAATTTAACGCCGAACAACTTGCACAGCCTTTCTATAGCGAGACTTTCAATTTTATCTACGTGTTCACAACCACAGTAATATCTTTTGCCTGGGTAACCTTCCGCGTATTTATTAGTCAGAAAAGAACCTTGTGCCTCCATTACCGCTCTGCTTGCAAAATTTTCTGATGCAATTAACTGCAATTGTGATTTTTGACGCTGTAATTCTTTTTCTATCGACTGATAAACCTCTCCATCGAAAGACTTTAAATAACTTTTAGAGCAGCTAAAACTGAGAGCAGCTTTTTTAAAAATATTAAACACGGGAGAACCTCGCTGATTGAATCTACTTCAATTATATTGAGATCCCTATTTACCGGAAGTAATTTTTAGCAAGTGTCATTGTTAAAATTTATGGTAAATTAATCTATCAACATGTATAATTTCGGTAGGGTTATTAAATGGAGTGAATTATGTTAATAAACGAACAAGCTACAAAGCAGCTTTTTGAAGCTGTTGAAAAAGGCGATATAATTGAATTACAAAAATCAATAGATAAAGGAGCAGATGTTAATGCTTTATACCCTGATGGAGACAGTCTATTACACAAGGCTGCTGCGCGAAGTTTATATTTTGCAAAACCTCTGCTGGATAGCAAAGAAATCGATGTTAATTGCCAGGGCAGAAATGGAGATACACTCCTGCATAGAGCTTTGAAAAAAGGTAGCACCGATACAGTAAAAGCACTTCTAGAAGTGAAAGGTATAAAACTAGATTTGCAAGATAATGAAGGTAAAACACTTTTACACACTGCTGCTATTAAGGGGATGTGGGGCAGTGAAAAAATAATAAAGCCGCTTATTAATGCAGGAGCTAACGTTAATATTAAAGATAATACAGGCAAAACAGCACTAGACATTGCAAAAGAAAGAGGTGAAACAAAAATTGTAAATATTCTTCGTGGAGGAAGAAATAAAGCATTACTTAAGGATATAATGGAAGGAAATCTTTCAGGTGCAAGAGAAGCTATAGAGTCAGGTGCTAATGGAGACAAATTTGGTGATATACCACTTCATATGGCTGTTAGTAAGGGTAATGTGGAAATTGTTAAACTGCTTCTGGAAGGAGAAGGGATTAGCATCATAAATCGAGCAGACAAATATGGTGATAAACCACTTCATATTGCTGTTCGTGAGGGTAATGTGAAAATTGTTGAACTGCTTCTGAAAGTAGAAGGAATTGACATAAATCGAGCAAACAAACGTTATGGTTTTACATCACTTCATATGGCTGTTCGTAGAGGTAATGTGGAAATTGTTAAACTGCTTCTGGAAAAGGGGATTAACATAAATCGAGCAAACAAACATGGTGATACATCACTTCTGCTAGTAATGGTAATTTGGAAATTACTCAACGGCTTCTGAAAGTAGAAGGAATTGATATAAATCGAGTAGACAAACATGATGATACACCACTTCATATGGCTGCTAGTTGTGATAATTCTGGAGTTATAACACTCCTTCTAGAACGTGGTGCTGATGTTAATGCAAAAAATGGAAAGGGGAGAACACCGCTAATTATTGCTGCTGACAACGGTCGTTTTCAAATTGTTGAAGAGCTTCTTAAGCATAATCCTGATGTTAATCATGCTGAAATGAAACACAGCTATACAGCACTTCATGCTGCTGTTACAGGTTATAGTTTAAAACTCATCAAAATACTTCTAGAATGTGAAAATATTGATGTTAATATTCCAGATAAAAATGGACTGACACCTCTACATCTTGCTGTTCAATGTGATTGTAAAGAGGCCTCACAACTTATCATTCAGCACTTAGTTAAAGGCGGATAAACCTAGCTACCTAGAAGGAGAGTATTCAACGCGTTGGAATAAATACAAAGAGAAGTTGCTTACTGAGCAAAAGCAGAAGGCTGATAAACCATCGGAACCAAACAGCAACCTCAGTACAACAAGTGTTGAAGTTGGCAACAAAGAAAAAAATAGTGTTAATATGTAACACATAGCTAGAATAGGTAAGATTTATCGATTAACAACACCGTCATCCCGCGGCGTGTTCGCGGGATCTACCTGAGATACCGTGAATAAATCACGAGACCTACTGCGAATCAAGGCATGAAAATTTAGAATATGAGATAACCCAAAAGTACGGTAAGTTAAAAACCCGTGCCGCAAATTCACAATTCCGGTTGCTCCTACGTTAATGGCTTTTTACGGTATTTTTTATATGGAGTCACAACGTTTTTCTGCAGTTTTTGCCAACCTTGATAGCCAGAATCGGCATATTTTATGCTATCTTTGGCCAACAATTTTTCCTGTTTTCTTATGCGAAAATCATGCATTCGACCTCGATGTGATCTTGAAACAGACAGAATTTGCCCATTTTCCTCAATCACAATTTCGGTTTTTATTGTGGTCATTTTTTTTCCGGAATAAGATTTTTACGTTTTTTTGTGTCTTTTGGCCGCTGTATCCGTGACGTTTTTTCATTTTTTCCCACTCTGGCCTGACTTTTTCCACGATTTTTTCAAATTCTTCTACTTTTAGCCCTGTTATATCGCGGAAATTTCTTGGATGTTTCTTTAGATTATGGTAATTTAACCCCATTTTGCCTCATTTTTGTTTGTACTATTCTCCTTTTATCACACCTTCGTCCTCTTTTCACTTGTTTTGCAGCAGGTCTCTTCTTTCTTGCTTGAGTAAAAGCACTGGCAGTAACTATATAATCTCTCATTATGTACAAAATAAATTCATTGAGCGTTATTTACAATAATTTAATATTTTTTCTAAAAATTAAAATAAATACGTCAATAAAAGGCAATTTTCTTTTTCGTAGAAAATCCTTTGGTAACACTTTGTGAGCACTTATAAAGTTTAAACTTACTAATTTATTTTTTATAAATGTAATTATTGTTTTTTTTACTCATATTATTCCTTCTTTAAATCTAGGAATCTTGCTTAATTTGATAATATTAGTCCACTCTTTTTTCTTAACTTAATGGCAGTGATCATACCTTGGGGCCATAAATCTAAATATTTTTAACTAGACCTTGAGTTGGACAGAAAAAGGTAATCTTGATAAAATTTGTATGCAGCAAGCTTTTTGACGTTCGGATTATCTGTACTCTCTTTTTTATATCCCAATCTATAGCTGACTGAATCTTTGTATGTATTAATAGCTTTGTATACTTTATTCATCTCTCTGGGAAAAATGTCATTGGCGATTACAACACATAGCCCTGTAACTGCTGCAAAAGCTAGAGTAGTAAAAACTAGACTCTGTAAGAAATTTCTGTTGCTGATTTTTTTTCCTTGTATGTTGCTTGTATATGATTTACTTGCTATTTCTTTTGGGTATTCATGCCATGTATGGTTGCAGTTCGTACATTTTACTTTTCTTCCTGATTCACCTATTTGCTCAGGAGCTACCAAGTAAGTTTTAGTACAATTATGACATTGTATTTTCATAGCAGTTATGTATAAAGTAATAACAATATACAGAGCAGTAAGCTTAATATCAATATATAATAGATGAAACTAAAAAAAATACAAAGCGATATAGAAGACATCTGGAAAAATAGAGATAAATTTAGTGACTGCAATTCAAAAAAAGCAGCGAGAATAATAATCAGAGAAGTAATAGAACTTTTAGATAGTGGCAGAATTAGAGTAGCGGAAAAAGTATCAAGTGGAGAGTGGGTAGTACACACATGGATAAAACAGGCGATATTACTGCATTTTTTAACTGAAGAAAACAAAATAATAAACCACATTAATGAGAGAGGTTGGTGGTTTGATAAGGTTAATGATAAATTCAATGAATGGAATGAAGCAAAGTTTCGCCGGTCAAAAATCAGAGCAGTTCCCGGATGTTTTGTACGCCAATCTGCTTACATAGGTGAAAACGTTGTTCTAATGCCAAGCTTCATCAACGTTGGTGCATATATTGGATCAGAAACAATGATAGACACCTGGTCAACAGTTGGTAGCTGCGCACAAATAGGGAAAAATTGCCATATTTCCGGCGGAGTGGGAATAGGAGGAGTGCTTGAGCCTATTCAAGCTTCACCAGTTATTATAGAAGATAATTGCTTTATTGGAGCACGTAGCGAGGTAGCTGAGGGCGCTATCGTGAGAGAAGGATCAGTTCTCGGTATGGGCGTATTTATTGGGGCATCAACAAAAATCATTGATAGAGAAACTGGCAAAATATTTTATGGCGAGGTTCCACCTTATTCTGTTGTAGTACCAGGGTCTACTCAATCCAAAAATAATGTTTCAACGTATTGTGCAGTTATAGTAAAAAAAGTGGACGCAAAAACACAGTCAAAAATTTCTATAAATGAAATATTGAGAGACTAAAATCTTATACTATAGTGCTTTCCAAAGCAAATGATAACAGTATTAATGACCATTTAGGCATACGAGGAAGGGCAGTGTAAGCGGTATCTTTGGTTGAAAAAGAAGGCTGCGGGTGAAAGCTTAAAATCAGCAAAAATGAGTGGTTTTATACGAAAAATAGACCCGAAAATGCTGGCAGAGTATGACCCCCTGCGAAAAGGTAGAAAGTAGGTAAAAACGACTAAAAAGCATGTAAAATGAAAGTTTTAGAAGAGGGAAGATGGCAATAAGTTACGTAAAAATAGCAAAAACACCATATGTTTTTAGACAATTGACAGGGCTCACAACATCTGAATTTGAAAAAATTGTGGCAAAAGTGCGTCCAGAGTGAGAAAAAATGGAGGCTAAAAAGAAATGCCATGGCAGAAAATCGCATGTTGAGGCGCTAGAAGACAGGATTTTATGTGTTCTAATTTATTACAGAACGTACATAACGCATCCATTTTTAGGGTTTTTGTTTAATTTGCATAACTCAAATATTTGCCGACTTTTGAAGAAAATGGAGCCGCTGCTAGCAAAAAAAATCACAATTACAAAAGACAGAACGCTGACTCCAGAGAGGATTTAAAAATTTTAGCAGACGTTACGGAGCAACCGATACAGCGGCCAAAAGACACAAAAAAACGTAAAAAATCTTATTCCAGAAAGAAAAAAATGACCACAATAAAAACCGAAATTGTGATTGAGGAAAGTGGACAAATTTTGTCGATTTCAAAGTCACATCGAGGTCGAATGCATGATTTTCGCATAAGAAAACAGGAAAAATTGTTGCCCAAAGATAGCATAAAATATGCCGATTCTGGGTATCAAGGTTGGCAAAAACTGCAGAAAAACGTTGTGATTCCATACAAAAAATACCGTAAAAAGCCACTAACGGAGGGGCAACCGGAATTGTGAATTTGCGGCACGGGTTTTAATAATTTTTGGGCTGGGGATTTCTTACCAGATTTTATAAGCAACTTGCTTCACGTTGTTTCGCAGGGGGTCTAAGGAATAAATTTACTGGATTCCAGTGTCACGCTACTTGCATGACAAACTACTATATATAAACTCAACTATGAGTAGCAATTCAAAAAGAAAAATTACTCCATTTGTCCTTGAAGACGCATTCTATTGACAACGTTCAAAGAAATATCAATAATGCAAAAAAGAAATTTAGGGGTGCATATGAATTCAACCACTATTAATTGTATATTATTTGTTGTAATCACCTATTTATTAACATGTATTGTAGCTTGGAGCGTGCCTACTCAATATGTATCACCACCAGTAATGTTTGTTCCAGCTATAGTTGCAATTGGTTTAACAATTTATAACAAAGAAAAGGTAAGGAATCTTTTTAAACTAAGTTCTCTAAGAACCTGTTTTTTAGGTTTCATAATTCCTATAGTAACTTTGTATGTGGTATATTTCGGTATTTATCTACTTATAGAATACTTGTTAGATCTTCCACGAGAAGTAGAGTGGACATTAGAGAAAGTAAAAGATGTTAACATAGCAATGCTTTTATTTGGCCTATCAATGAGTTTTGTAGTGTACATTGTTTTTTGTCTTGGCGAAGAGATAGGGTGGCGTAGTTATTTGCTAAAAAATCTTAAAAGCCAAATACCGAATTTTTATGTAAGAGCACTTGTTGTTGGCTTCATTTGGGCAATATGGCACATGCCAATCTGGTACGTTATGGGTCCAATGCTCTGGGAAGATGGATTTACTTTTACCTTATCTTGTGCTTATATTCCTATGGTTTGCGTGTTTTCTATAGTATTCACATGGTTGTTTGAAAAGGATAATTCTGTCTGGCCAGTAACTATTTTTCATGCAACATTAGATTATATTGTTCAGGTTATTCCGTCAGTGTTTACTACATTTTCTCTTCCTGCATCAAATTATATTTCAGCGCTGAGTATGATATTGATGGCAATCTCTTATTTAATCATTGGAGTTGGCATTATTTGGTTTGATAAAACTCGTGGGCGTCGTTTGAGTGATTCATAAGTTGTCGTCTAACCACTACTTGTCATTCCAGTAGCGGATGTTAAATCCTGCTTATTCTATTGCTTATACAGCTTACAAAACCCTAGCTTTTTTATTATGCAGAGTTTATGATTTAAATTTATCTTAAACAAGATTATGTCAGATCTAGCAGAAAGAATGTCTTTAATAAAACCATCGCCTACAATTGCTGTGACCGATAAGGCAAATAAATTAAAAAGCGAAGGAAAAAAAATTTGTGTTTTAGCTGCAGGTGAGCCGGATTTCGACACTCCAGATCATATAAAAAAGGCGGCTATTCAAGCAATAAATGAAGGCAAAACTAAATACACTGCTGTTGATGGAACGCGTGAACTGAAAGATGCAATAATTAATAAGTTAAAAAGAGATAATAACCTTGAGTATATAGCAAACCAGATTTGTGTTGGCACTGGTGCTAAACAGGTGTTGTTTAATTTATTTATGGCGACAATTAACTCTGGAGATGAGGTTATTATTCCAGCTCCATACTGGGTTTCGTATATTGATATGGTCAACCTTTTTGGCGGCGTATCAGTTGTTGCTAAGTGCAAACAAAACTTTAAAATTACAACAGAGTTATTAAAAAGTAAGATAACAAAAAAAACTAAATGGTTGATTCTCAACTCGCCAAATAACCCTGCAGGTGCAGTATATACGTATGATGAATTGAAAAGCATATCAGAAATATTGCTTGCACATCCACACGTAAATATTGTTACAGATGACATTTATGAGCATGTAATATATGGTGAAAAGTTTTTTACCATCGCTCAGGTTGAGCCAAAACTCTATAACAGGGTTTTTGTAGTAAATGGAGTATCAAAAGCTTATTCAATGACAGGTTGGAGAATAGGTTATGTTGCAGGTAGAAGTGATATAGTAAAAGCTATTTCCACGCTACAATCTCAAAGCACTTCTAACCCAAATTCAATAGCGCAAGCAGCAGCAGTTGAAGCACTAAATGGTGATCATAGTTTTTTGAAAGAAAGAACGGAGATTTTTAAAAGTCGCAGAGATTTTATGGTGGAAAAACTAAACTCTGCTCCTGGGTTATCAGTCACCACCCCACAGGGCGCGTTTTATTTATTTGTTTCGTGTGAAGAGTTGCTCGGCAAGAGGACAAAAAATGGTAAAGTAATAAATAATGATTTAGATTTTGCTGAATACTTACTGGAAGATCATTTAGTTGCTGTGGTTCCAGGAATTGCGTTTGGTATGGAAAGTTTTATTAGAGTTTCTTATGCAACCTCTCAAGAACAATTAGAAATTGGATGCAGCAGCATTATTAAGGCATGCCAGGAGTTAATGTGAACCTAACATTGCTTTAATATAGATATCTAACCCAAGCAAGTCTTTCGACTGCCTTCAGCATCCATCTCTCCACCTAAAGAACCATCCGGTTGTTCACTTTCCTTTGAAGAAAAGCATTCAACTGCTTTGTCAATCAACAAACATAAAGGGATACCAGCTATGCACCCAATACCAATAATGGCTATTCCACCCAATATAGCTATTTCTTCTGACATAATATAACCCTATATAATTAAATTAATAATGCTAATAGATAACATCTTTAGTTTATATAGTCAATGTTCTTGCTTTGCAATTTTATGATTTTCAATTGACTTTCAGCATACTTAAGTCTATAAATTTCAGTATATTTCAAGTTGCAAGATATGCCTGATTTAAAGACAATGACATTAAATTTTGGACCGCAGCATCCAGCTGCACATGGCGTGTTACGTCTTGTTTTGGAGATGGATGGTGAAGTGATTGAAAGGGCAGATCCTCACATCGGACTCTTGCACCGTGGTACGGAAAAGTTAATAGAATATAAAACGTATCTTCAAGCTTTACCTTATTTTGACCGCCTTGATTATGTCTCACCAATGTCGCAAGAACATGCATATTCATTATGTGTAGAAAAATTATTGCAATGTGAAATTCCAATAAGAGCAAAATATTTGCGTGTTTTGTTTTGTGAGCTTACAAGAATATTAAATCATTTGCTAAATGTTTCTTCTCAGGCACTTGACGTTGGAGCTATGACTCCTCTTTTATGGTTATTTGAAGAAAGAGAGAAAATACTAGAATTTTATGAAAGAGCTTCAGGTGCAAGGTTTCATGCGGCCTATATCAGGCCAGGTGGAATAGCAGCTGATATTCCAGAGAGATTAATTGAAGATATCGCAAAATTTATAGAGCAATTTCCGAAATATATAGATGATGTTGATGAGCTTTTGACAGAAAACAGAATATGGAAGCAACGCACTGTAGGAATCAGTGAAATATCAATAAAACAAGCGCTTGATTGGGGATTTAGTGGACCAATGCTCCGTGCAGCTGGGCTTGCTTGGGATTTGCGTAAAAGTCAACCATATGAGATATATGATCAACTAGATTTTGATATACCAGTTGGTCAAAATGGTGATTGCTATGACCGGTATTTAGTTAGAATGGCAGAAATCAGACAGTCTATTAGTCTGGTGAAGCAATGTATAGAAAAGATGCCTGAAGGTCCAGTAAAAACTGAAGACAGAAAAATTTCTCCACCGCCAAGAAAAGAGATGAAGATGTCGATGGAAGCTCTCATTCATCACTTTAAACTTTACTCAGAAGGATATCATGTACCAAAAGGCGAAGCTTATGTTGCTGTTGAAGCACCAAAAGGTGAGTTTGGAGTATATATAGTTTCAGATGGCACCAATAGGCCTTATAGATGCAGAATAAGAGCTCCTGGCTTTGCACATTTGCAAGCTTTAGATTTTATGGCAAAAGGTCATATGCTTGCCGATGTTGCCGCAATCATTGGATCACTCGATATAGTTTTTGGTGAGGTTGATAGGTAGACACACCTTACTCCCCTAGAACAATATTACAGGGAAGAGTAAACTATCTCTATTTTCAAGCTCTCACAGAGTTGTAGAAGATTGGCTAATGATTACTGTAACACTAACTCTGGTTGCTTATGTGCTTCCACATTAGGATTAGCAAAACATTTACTTATACCATAATCTATTCCAACACCAAACGCTGCACCAATTAATATGCCTACCACAGCAGCTACAATAAATACTACTTCAGGAGCTCCTGTAATGTGTGCTACAATCAGACCTATAGCTAAACCAGCTATTGTACAAACGCCTATGCAGCAGTATTTACTGTTACTTTTGGGTTTTTGAGGATAAGCTTGCGAGTCTTTCTCCAATTTCTTTGCGCTTTCTGAAGAAATAACTGAATCACGTATTGGTGCTTTAAGCTTGGTGTCTACTTTTTCATCAGCTTCTTCATATAAATAGCGAATATCATTTAAAGCTTCTTCTGAATTTTGTTCCCTGATATGGGCTTCTTGTGTTTTGATGAACTTGCCAAAACTATATCTAAGCTCTTCATGTCTATCGTTTTCTAACAATCTTAAAACTTCTACGTATGCAAGTTGATGGAGTGTTGGAACAATGACATTTAGTTTGGAAATATCGAAATCAAACAATGTATTAATAAGCTCTATATCACAAATATCTTTAAATTTTTTATCAGACTCACAAATGAATTCATCCAACTCATAAACTGACATACCTTGCAATTTACGACCATACACTTCTGATAAAATATCAATAATAATCTTATTATTGTGAAGAAATACATGTTCTTGAATGTATTGATCTAACCTGTAAAAATCTAATACACTATTACCCTCAAATGGATAAGCGTCTTCATCTTCTAATAACTTTTCTAATCCTCTATATTCTATAAATTTTTCAATAAATTCTCGTAAATTATAACTATAACCGAAATTAAGATCGATCTTCAACCTACCACGTTCAACTTCACTTTGTACATCTAGTAAAATACGATCTATATAATTACGTATCCTTTCACCTTTTTTAAAATCATCTCTCAAATTTTCATTTACTTCTATTTGTTGTTTTAACTCTTCATCTAAGTTACTAGCATAATATGCAATCATATAAATGGTTGTAGGTAATGCATTACTATGAGTAGACGTAATTGTAGACATAATTTCATATGAGCCATCTTTCAGCTTTATATTAGGATCAGCACCATTTTCAGGAAGCACTTTTGCCATCACTCCAGGGTGTTGCTTCTGAATTCCATATGCACGTGACTCTATAGCAGTACAATATAATGGAGTTATACCGTAAGTTTCACTGCGTATACTACAATTAACACCTCGATTAGCAAGTATTCTCACTACATTTTCCTGCTTAGCTAAAACAGCATAATGTAAAGCAGTACCTAAGCTGGATTGTATATTAGGATCAGCCCCATTTTCAAGAAACATAATTACTGCTCTTGAAGCATTGCTTTGACTAGCATCACGTAAAGGAGCCATATGATCGTAATTTTGTGTGTCAATATCCGTATTAATAGCAGCACCTTTTTCTATTACTACCTTTATTACTGACTCAATTCTTTCCTCTTCTTCATCAAGCAACGGGAAAATTGCCTGATACAAAGCTGTCTTACCTTTCTTATTTGTAGTATTAATGATGCTCTTGTTTTTTTTAATAAGTACCTCTATAATATCCAGGCTGTCCTTCCTCCCATCCTTCTTGCATTTCTCATGATTATGTGGATATTCAGATGCATTATATGAAATCTTGCTGTGCCTATAAGCAGCTATATGTAATGGAGTATCACCATTTTTATCTTGTATAATGACATCAGCACCAGCATCTATCAACTTTTGAACATCTTCTACGCTACCATTCTTTACAGCCTCAAAAAGCTGCACGCTACTATCTTGTTGCGCTAATCCATTTTCTTCAGTCACGTAATCTTTATAACCTCATAATAATATAATTTTACTAAAAATCTTAACAATTGTCAAATTTCATAAGCACACAGTTTTCTTTACTTAACATTTCACATACCGTATTTATATCTACATAAAATTAGCAGTATTAAGATGACAATGATATGCAAAAAATCTATTGTTTTTTCGGGTGTTCAGCCAAGCGGCATATTACATCTGGGTAATTACCTTGGTGCGATTAAGCAGTGGGTAGACTTACAGGATAAATATAAGTCCCTTTTTTGTATTGTTGATTTGCATGCAATCACAGCCAATAAACTTCCAGCAAGTGAATTGAAAAGCAATATCTTCAAAACAGCAGCGGCCTATATCGCCTGTGGAATAGACCCAGAAAAATCCATTATTTTTAACCAATCCACAGTTAGCGGTCATGCAGAACTCAGTTGGCTGCTTAGTTGTTACACACCTATTGGCTGGCTTAACCGGATGACTCAGTTTAAAGATAAAGCTGGAAGCGATAAACAAAAAGCTTCTCTAGGATTATATGGCTATCCAGTGCTTATGGCTGCAGACATATTGTTATACAAAACCAAATGTGTTCCTGTTGGTGACGATCAAAAACAGCACCTGGAGCTTGCACGTGATATTGCATCAGCTTTTAATAATCACTATCAACAAGATTATTTTACTGTGCCAAAAGCTTTAATTTTAGGCCACACATCAAGGATAATGAGTTTAAGAGATGGTACAAGCAAGATGAGTAAATCTGACCCTTCTGACCATTCACGCATTAATCTTGATGACCCCAGTGATTTAATTTTTAGCAAGATAAAAAAAGCAAAAACAGATTCAATTTCAAGTTTTGATTTTGCTACTTCGGAAGATCGTCCAGAAATAAGTAATTTGATAAACATTTACTCAGCACTCAGCACTATGAGCGTAGAAAAAGTGTGTGTAGAAATGAACAAACATAACATGGAACACTTCAAAAAAGAATTAGCTGATTCAATTGTCAGTGTTATATCACCCATACGCGAGAAAATTAATGATCTGCTAAAAGATCAGCTATATTTAAATACAATACTAAAAGAAGGCACAGAGAAAGCATCAGAAATTGCAAATCACAATATAAAAGAAATTAAGGATATCATTGGATTTGTCCAGTGAATTATTACTGTAGCCCCCCTGCGAAACAACGTGAAGCAAGTTGCTGATAAAATCTGGTAAGAAATCCCCAGCTCAAAAATTATTAAAAACTATGCCGCAAATTCACAATTCCGGCAATAATATTATACCCCTTCTCCCAATAATCAAAATGATTCATGAGAAGGTAGAATCAACAGCCAGGCGGAAAGATTTAAAGAACGGGATATTTTTCCTTGCTCTATTTTAATAGGAAACCACTGGTGCTCAATTTATTAAAATCAGGAGAATACGTCCGAGATTCCCGCAAGTATTCCAGTGCAATAAGCAGCATATTCTCCCCGCTCAGTTTATTTTTTCTACCGCCTTTAGCCTTCTTTTCCTTATTTGCCTTCCATAAAATCTCTCTCCTTTTTTGCAATATCCATACTCATAATCCTCCGTGTTGTCTATTCCAGATTCATCAATATATACGAGATTATCAGGAGCTTATGTTGCTATAACTTTCAAGAATTCTGCTCGTTTTTCTTCGCTTCTTTCTTTGTATCCATAGGTCTTTTTTTCGTGTAAATCTAATATTTTTGAGGGCAGGGTGGATCGTTTGGTGGCTGATATTGCCCCAAAGTTCAGCCATCTCTGATTGAGTTTTACCTCCATGTTTTTTCGCAAATTCAGTGAACGCATTCCTGTCGGTAATTTTATGATTATAGCCTACACTTCCCGGCTTTTTCGATGCAAAACTCCCGTTTCTTTGCACCTTACTTGTCATTCGTACAAAGTTGTTTCTCCTATCTTAAATCTTTTTGCCACAACTGCCCTGCTTGCTCCTATTGCAGAAAATAATTTCCTATTGTTCTCTCTTTCATCATCGCTATCAGACCTAAAATGACGTTTACGCTTAGGAAGCCTCTGAGCTTGTCCTGTTCCTTCTATCAGTCCGGCAACTTCTTCTTTTTTTAGATAATCTGTTGGATGTTATGTTTTTAGCATAGAGATACCCTGTTACTTTCATTACTCAAACACACTATGCTAAGCTTGCTATATGGTATACCAGGAAGAGCAGCAACGCAAGTTATTTATGCACATTTTAGTATTTTATTTTCAGGCTACTTTTTTATGTTTTTGAGCTCGGACCCAGTGCTAATAAAAAAATTTATATTTACTAATTTACTTCAAATTTTAAAATTTTGATGTTCTCTTTCTCAGGCAGGTAGGTACTTTTATGTAAACAAATTTTACTTAAAACTTAAGAGATATAGCCACTTTCAGCCATTTTACATAACGCTCGTGAGAAGAGTTCGTTTAAGGCAAGCAAGGTACTGACAAACTATTTTGCCAGCACTTTCTAAATGTCCCTTCAACAAGGTATATCTAAGTGGCCTAATTGTACAGCCCAATGTACTTTTGTTTTTATCAGGAGACTTAAAATCAAATTCTCTATGTAACAAGCTCTTTGACCCTACTGAGATTATTATACCTTATAGCATCAAATAACTCTTCATTCTCATCTGACCGTTTTAATCGTCCTAAAACAGCATTTTACTGGTTTAATGTTTGCATAGCAACCCGCCTACCACTATATCAATTTACATATGTCCATACCTAAAACATTTTCTAATGCAACAACAATTTAAAAAGCAGCAACAACAAATATTATATTTACTTTTTACAACAACTGTATTACAATAAACAACAATTTTTTGTCAGTTCTCAAATTAAGTATGGTCCTTTTTAACTTTTTATACTATAAGGAATATAGCTGGTTTTCACCCGATTTCCATAATGCTCGTGAGAACGAGTTTTATTTGAAAGGTCACCTCAGCCATTAAAATTGTGAAATGATATCGCTCTTTTATAAATTAAGGCTATTCAATTACATATTAAGTAGCCTAAAGGATATAGCTGTGAAATTATTCCTCCTTACGGGATATTTTTATATGTCTAGCATTATACTGATGTTTTTCAGCAATGGCTTTCAGTATGTTACGGAATTTGGTTCTTTCAAAAGTGCATTTTACTATTTATATCAATATCTCAAGTGGTATTGGGAAAACAAAGATGATTTAGACTATGGGGTCTCTATCAGAATATTAGTAGCCTTCTTTATCCCCTATCTTCTTTATAAATTATTTCTTAGCATAAACTGGAGGCCTTTTGTGAGGCATATAATAACACAAGTACTTAGACTCATGAGGAGAAAAAAGAGTAATGAATTAAATAAAGCTAGTAGCAATGGCTACAGCAACAGAACTAATTATGTCAATAACACAAGTTATGGATACGATCACAATAGTGATCAGGATGCAAAAAAGAAGGTGGATATGATAAAGCAGCTATTAATGAAAGATATAGAGCAAACTATAGATAAAAGGTTGCATAATATCTTTTTCGGTAAAAAAAATAAGTCTCATTGAGACTACACGAAATCCTTTGACCTTACCCAGAAAAAGTAAAGAAGAAGTTAGGATATACAGTTCCAGAGTGTGATGGCATGATATATGAGAAGTGACCATTAAAGGAGGAGTTGTGGTTACATGGGTGCGCCAGAACGACAGAGACGCGGTGCGTCGAGCAATACAAAATAGTCAAGAGAGCATAGCAAAGCTTGCTGAGCACTATACCAAAGACCATTATAAAATGGAAGAAGCGTTCATTCACTAAAGGTAGACCCCCTGCGAAAAGGTAGAAAGTAGGTGAAAACGACTAAAAAGCGTATAAAATGAAAATTTTAGAAGAGTAAAATGGCAATAAGTTACGCAAAAGTTTCAAAGACCCAGTATAATTCCAGGCAATTAACGGGTCTGACAACGTTACAAAAGACAGAACGCTGACTCCAGAGAGGATTTAAAAATTTTAGCAGACGTCACAGAGCAACCCATACAGCGGCCAAAAGACGCAAAAAAACGTAAAAATCTTATTCCGGAAAAAAGAAAACAACCACGATGAAAACTGAAATTGTGATCGAGGAAAATGGGCAGATTTTGTCGGTTTCAAAGTCACATCGAGGCCGAATTCACGATTTTCGCATAAGAAAACAGGAAAAATTGTTGGCCAAAGATAGCATAAAATATGCTGATTCTGGGTATCAAGGTTGGCAAAAACTGCAGAAAAACGTTGTGATTCCATACAAAAAACACCGTAAAAAGCCACTAACGGAGGAGCAAAAGGAGCATAATCGGAAGCTGGCATCGTTCAGGATGCGAGTGGAAAATAAGATTCGCGAGATAAAAATCTTCAAAATAATGTCAAATGTTTACCGCAATTTTCAGAAGAAATACAACTTGAGATTTAATATTATTGCCGGAATTGTGAATTTGCGGCATAGTTTTTAATAATTTTTGGGCTGGGGATTTCTTACCAGATTTTATAAGCAACTTGCTTCACGTTGTTTCGCAGGGGGTCTATTGTACTAGTCGTTGTAATTCCCAATTGTAAATGCCAGCTATCAGATTGAACCTCAAACCGAAGCGTTTTCGCCTATTTCTATATCTGTCTGCAATAATTTCAAATCTTTTCAGCAAACCAATCACATTTTCAACTGCCACCTTTTACTCGCAAGCTCCTGATTTTTTCTCTTTTTTTCTTTAGTTAATTGATGAATTTTGTGGATTTAAACCGAGCCTTTCCTTTAGCTCAGTACTCTCTATAAGAATTGATTATTGTCACATAATTAAATGCTACTGTAATATCCAAAAATGCCAAATAAGCACGCTACAGTATAAACTTAGACAAATCCAACTGCTTTGAAATTGATTCGAGTTTATCTTTGACATATTTGCTGTCTATAATGAATTTTTTGCTACTTTTTTCAGAGGCAATGAAACTTATTTCATCCAAAAGCTTTTCCATAACAGTATGAAGCCTTCTTGCACCTATGTTTTCCACTTCTCTGTTAACAGTAAAAGCTATTTCAGCTATAGTTTGTACACCATCATCGGTGAATTCAAGTGTCACATTTTCTGTCTTCATTAAAGCTATATACTGCTTTAACAAACTAGATTCTGGTTCCTTCAATATTCTTATTAAATCCTCTTGAGTAAGGGCTTTAAGTTCCACTCTGATTGGCAACCTGCCTTGCAATTCCGGTAAAAGATCAGATGGCTTAGATAAATGAAAAGCCCCAGATGCAATAAACAATATATAGTCTGTTTTTACAGGTCCGTATTTAGTTGAAACAGTCGTTCCTTCAAGTAGTGGCAACAAATCACGTTGCACTCCTTCCCTATTTACTTCACCTTTTACTTCTGTTCGTGCTGCAATTTTATCTATTTCATCCAAAAATACTATGCCATCATTGCTAACAAGGTTAATGGCTTCTTTGATTATCTTGTCTTCATCCATCAACCTTTCACTTTCTTCGTTAATTAATATCTCACGTGCTTCTTTTACCTTAACTGTAATAGTTTTTGTTTTTTTGCTGCCATTGAACATTTTACCCATTATTTCTGTTACGTTCATAACGCCAACCTGCCCACCTGGCATACCAGGTATATCAAAAGTCGGCAGCATACCCTTGCTTTCTCTCACATTAATAGAGACTTCTCCGTCTTCAAATTCCTTGTTCCTTAACCTTTCTCTAAAGATCTTTTTGCTTTCATCAGTGGCATCTTCACCAACCATAGAGTTAACTATTATCTTCTCAGCCAAATTCAAAGCCTTTTTAGTTAATGCTTTACGGGCTTTCTCTTTGACTAAAACTATTGCTGCATCAACCAAATCTCGTATTATTGAGTCAACATCACGTCCAACATATCCTATCTCAGTAAATTTCGTTGCCTCAATTTTTATAAATGGCGCACCTGCAAGTTTTGCTAAGCGGCGAGCTATTTCAGTCTTACCAACCCCAGTATGACCTATCATCAGTATATTCTTAGGTATGATTTCATCACGTAATGGAAGTGGAACTTTATTGCGACGCCAGCGATTTCTAAGTGCAATAGCAACGGCACGCTTTGCATCATCCTGTCCTATTATGAATCTGTCCAGCTCCTTAACTATTTTTTGTGGCGGCAGATCATCTAACAAAACTTGTGTATTATAACCCTCTTGAGCACTATCTTCATCTGAATCAAAACCACTGTCAGCGTCTTCGTTGCAATCACTTTGTTCATTATAGGCGTCACTATCATCAGATTGCTTTTCCAAAAGGCCCATAGGTTTATAATAACCACTGGAAAAATTAGTACATAAAATTTTTTGTTCAGAAGACATATTACTCCTATATCTTTTCAATAATTACATTATGATTCGTATAAACACATATATCAGCTGCTATCTTCATAGCCTTTTTAGCTATTTCCTCTATTGATATTCCTTCAACATCAATTAAAGCTTTTGCTGCCGATAGTGCAAAATTTCCACCAGAGCCAATAGCTGCAATTCCATCTTCAGGTTCAAGCACATCACCCGTTCCTGTAATTACCAACGAAATTGATTTATCTGCTACAATCATCATAGCCTCCAATTTCCTTAGATATTTATCCATTCTCCAATCTTTTGCAAGCTCAACACACGCCCGCATTAATTGCCCTGGGTGTTGCCCAAGCTTAGATTCTAATCTTTCAAAAAGAGTAAACGCATCAGCTGTTGTTCCTGCAAAACCAGTGATTACAGAATCGCCAGAAAGGCGTCTGACTTTTTTTGCACAAGATTTTATAACAGTGTGGCCCAATGAAACTTGCCCATCCCCTATCACTACCGCATTTTCACCCTTTCTAATTGATAGTATAGTAGTTCCATACATTGTGCTATTGTCGCGGTGAATCATTTTTCTATCACTTTAAATAAGAATTTCATTATACTTTAAGACTTTAATCAGATTTGCCGAATATGTTTGGCTATAGCTTATAATATAGTACTTTCCTTATAACATTTAAAGTGTAGATGCAAAATATAATTCATACAAAATTGGAAAAAAGTGTAAACAATTGGTTTGAAGCAAAGTTTAATGGTCTAAGGGGGATGTGCAGGTAAGGTCAGATACAACTTTATTTAGTAAATTTTTTATTAAAAAGTATTGACATACTAATTTTAGATGATATCTTCGTATTATTAATTATTTAATAATATAAATTATGCCTTCAATAATCGCAGAAACAAGAGAAAACAGAAAAAAACACAAAACACTTGCCTGTATATACTTAACACTTCCATGAAAATGCTAATCTTGCCTATGATTTTTGCATTTTCTATGCCAGCAGGTGAAGGTTTTATTGTATTGCTACTAGACAATGGTAGAATTACAGAATGGGCAAAATTGATTCCAGAATGGATGCAGTTTATTGAAATAAAGGAAGTAGAAGTACTGAGTCAAATGACTCCTGAAATTAAATTTCTATTCTATGCTTCTTTATTTTTTGCAATAGCAATTACTGTACTTACTGTTTGCATGCTCTATCAAATGCAAAAAAATTCTGAAAAGAGAGGTCAAAATAAATGTCAATTAAAGATTCTAGGTTCGTTAAACCAAGAGAAGAAACAAACAATTACACATTTAGATAGTAATGGTGCAGGTAAAAAGAAGCAAATTTGTGTAGGACTAGAGCAAGAGTTATAGTAATGGTTGTATAATCAAAAAAGGGGATAAAACAGCTAGACTTGTGTATAATACGTCTGGAAGAAAAAGAGACCATGAGTATGAAGTTGTCGAATGTGAGGATATAGAAAACTTTGAAAAAGATTTTTGTGGAAAAGAAAATAGCGAGAAGGTTACAATATATGGTTTTAAACCTCACTCTACTGTACTCAGCACATTAAGTGGTGTAATATTTAAAACTCACCCAAGAGAGGAAAAAATTGAAAGCCCTCCATTACCTTAGATCAAGAGCTTCTAGGTTCTAAGTGCTTCCCTAAGGAGATCTTGTTTGATTATGGCAGTTAACAATTCCGAGAGCTCGTTGGTCGTCTACTCTTGGCTCTTCCAATTTACCATTTTGCTTATCAGGATATTTGTCTAACTCTGCTGATATGTCATCAAGCTCTTCGGACATTTTTTGTAACTGATCATTGTGCAATCTCATATGGCACGATGTTACGGCACCTATAGTATCATAATATGGTCTCTTGAGCTCTAAGTGCTGACTTAAATAAAAAGGCACTACTGAATCTATTATGCAAGCCCCCATCAATGCAGCAGAAATCTTACTATAGCCATAATACGCAGCAACAGCAGCAGAAACTGCTAGGGCTGGTAAAGCAAATTTTATAGGCCTTAATATTGAAGGCTCTAACCTATCTGTTTTTGCATATCCATAAAATAGTTGCGTTACAGTTTTGCACAACTGCTCTTTCGTCAGACCAAAAACTGCGCCAAAATTAGGATCATAGAGCGCAAAATCATTGTCCCCATTTTTCCTCATTAATACAACGTGTGAACCTAGTTGTTGCTCAGAAGTAAAAGATAGTCTTACATACTCATTATTATCTATTCTTGCTAACCTTAAATCTTCTTCAGTCAATATTCTTTGATCTTTTAGTACAGTATTTATTTCTATTAATGAGGGTAACCGACTATAATCTCTCAAACGCTCATTTACCTTGAGCAACAAGGTTATTTCTTCCATTGTCTATGCACGTTTGTTTAAACTATCATTACGTATCCTTTCACGCTTGTCACCTAAAGTGCTGCGTTTTCTCGTATGATATGCATCAACATCACCATTTCCCACACGATCAATCAAATCATTTGCTAATAACTCTAATGATCTTTTAGAGTCTTTATCGATCTCTTGGTCAAAATAGTAATTATTAATAAATACTTCAGAAAAAGCTTCCTTATTAGCTAATAAATTACGTACAGCAACATATTCGCATAGATGTCTATATAGACCATCTTCTCTTTGCCAAATGGGTTTAAGAATTTCTCTATATTTTTGTGATATTCTTTCATCAGCCTGCATGAAAGCTATTAAATCACCTTGTGCATTGAAAACCACATTATTCCCTATGTCTTCAGGAAATAATGATCTATCCTTACCCTTTATTTTAAATGCTATATAAAAAAAATTATTTCTATTGCTTCCTATCATTATTCATACCACTAACTAAATCATAGGTTGATTGTATCATTAATATTCAATTAAGTCAAGAGTTCTGTTAGTTAGTAGAATATGGATACAAACATACGATCTTTAAATTAGGAATATATAATAGCTAACACAGATAAGTTTTTTCTAATGAGAGGAGATTGTTTGATTATGGCAGTTAAACAACTTCGAAAGAGAATCGATAGGTTTACAAGAATTAAATTATCACTATTCTATAGTTAACCGCTAGTTAACTTTTGCGCTTATGAACGTTAAAAATTTTTTCACTAAAGCAGTCGTTGTTCTTTTGGCTTGCTTATTAATCTTTATGGGAGTTGGCAACCTTCTCTCAGATGATGATAAAGGAGAAGAAGTAGCTAGAGTAGGAAAAGAAGTTATAACATTGGATGAATATAAATCGTTGTACCAAAATTATAGCAAGCAAATTTCTGGTTCTGAGGTTGGTAATGAACAAGTAAAAAAGCTGAAGTACGATTTGCTTAACGCACTTATAGAGCAAAAACTGTTGCTTAACTTAACTAGTGAGCTGGAGCTCGCAGTTGGAGAGGAGTCCATAAAAGATCATATAAAAAACACTAAGCATTTTCAAAATGATCAGGGTGAATTTGACAAAGATAAATTTCACGAAGCGTTAAATGGTCTACACATGACAGAAAAGGAGTATATAGCAAAGCTAGAAAAAATCCTGCCTGCAATGATGCTCATGACTTCTTTGTTTAAAGATAATTACCCGATAACTTTTGGTGAAGAAATCGATAGAGAGATATACAAAAGTCGCAACCAGACTAGAGTGGTTGATATTATTAAAGTAACTAAAGATGCAATTACAGATACCACTGAACCAGATGATCAAGTTCTGCTTGATTTGTATGAAAAAAATAAATCTCGTTTTTACTTCCCTGAATATCGAACTGCACAATATATCTCTCTAAGTCCAAAATATTTTGAAGATCAAATTGAAATCTCAGGTGAAGAAGTAGATAGTGTAATAGAACAACAAGAACTTAAAGATCAAAGGGACATATTTAATTTAATATTTTCCACAAAAGAGGAAGCTGAAACAGCAAAAAGAGCATTTGAAGAAAGCAAAATAAGCTTTGAGCAAATGGTAAAAGAGTTTGGTAAAGCAAGACTTGAGGAGACTAAAATAAATAATATAACTAAGGATTTCTTGCCAGAAAGCATGAGAAAAGAGGTGTTTGCTCTTAAAGCTGGTGAAGTGAGTGGAGTTTTAGCAAGCAGCTTTGGTTGGCATATAATAAAAGTAGAAGACGTGCACCAAATCTCTAATGAAAACTTGATTGATTTAAAAAAAGATATTAAATCAGCTTTAACTAACCAAAAATCTTTTGAAAAGGTCAATGATTTTATAAATCAAGTGAATTATAAGATATACAACAGTGCAACGATTGAAGAAATATCAAGCGAATACAATTTGCCGATACAAACTATTGGTCCAATAGATGCTAGTAGCAAAAGCCAAACTGGCGATAACATAGAAAGCTCTAGTGATTTAGTTTCCTTCATTTTTTCTCGAGAAAAAGACCAGAAAGATTATTTTAAGGGTGTTGGAGATGCTATTGTTAGTGTAAAAATCATTGATATTATTCCATCCAAATTACAAAGCTTTGAGGAAAGCAAATCATCAGTAACAAAGCTTTGGCGTAATAAGTTTATAGAAGAAAAAATGTTTGAAATTGGGCAAAAAATTGCGACTCAGCTAAGAGAAAAAACTGATTTGGAAGAAGTTCAAGGTGTAGAATTTCTTGAAGGACAGCAAATACGCCGCAATGAACAGAGTTATCCATTTTCTTTTACAGAAGAGATCTTTAATATGAAAACAATTGGCTCAGTAACGAACCCTACTCAGTACAATAATGACGTTATAATAGGCACTCTAAAAGAGGTGCATTCAGCAGATGGTAAATTAAATATGCTTGAAACTGGGAAACGCGTCATGATTTCACTGAAAGAGCAATTAATCAGCTATCTGGAATCAAAATATAAGGTTGAAGTCAATCACGCTATGCTTGATGATATATAAGAAAAACATATGATCTTGGCTTTTTCTTTCACGAATAATATAAGTAGCGGTTATCAAATAAAAAGGCTTCACAATTGATTTGACTTAAACTACTTATTATATAAAATTATAGCTTATATATGAATAAAGGTTAACATGGCAGTTAAAATAAGATTAGCAAGATTTGGAGCAAAAAAACGCCCTTTTTATAGAATAGTTGTGGCTGATGCACGTGCACCAAGAGATGGACGTTTTATTGAGAGAATAGGGCAATATGACCCGATGCTACCAAAAGACAATAAAAATCGTGTTGTAATAAAGGCTGATAGATTAAAACATTGGCTGAGTGTTGGTGCACAAGCGACTGAAAGAGTGCTATGGTTTATCAAAAAGGGCCTAGTTACTTTAGAGGCAGAAGAGAAGAAAGTAGAAGAAAAAACAATAAAAGGACAAGAGGCATAAATCTCTTTAAATGCTACACACTGATTTAACAAATAATGATAAATTAGATAATATTTTATCTTCTGATTTATTGGCTATGAAGGAATTTATCTTCAGAAATGTTGATAATGGGAACACTAAGCTTGCTACTGATATTATATCTCACCTTATTATGTCGGGTGGAAAAAAAACAAGGCCTAAGCTTGTCTTCATTATATGTAAAATGCTGGGCTATTCTGGTGAAAATAGGATCAATGTTGCTGCAGCAGTAGAGTGTATACACAATGCAACCTTACTTCATGATGATGTTTTGGATGAAAGCAAGGTGCGTCATGGAGTTAAAACAGCAAACAAAATATGGGGAAATAAATCAAGTATTTTAGTTGGTGATCTGTTGTTGACTCTAGCATTTCAGTGGCTTATAGAATGTGGAAATTTAAATATTCTGTCTATTTTATCTGAAGCATCCCACTTGCTTGTGAGAGGTGAAATAAAGCAGATGAGAACACTTTTTGACCCCAGCACAATGAAGAAAAATTATTTTGATATCATTGGAGAAAAGACAGCATCTTTATTTTCCGCGTGTTGCGAAGCTGCAGCTATGGTATCTGGTGCTACAAATGATGAAACAGATAGGCTAAAGAATTTCGGTTTTAATTTTGGTATGGCATTTCAAATAATCGATGATGTGCTTGACTATACTGCCGATCAAAGCACTTCTGGAAAACAAGTTGGAAAAGATTTTTTTGAAGGTAAAGTGACATTACCTGCTATTATAGCATATGAAGAAGGCAATTCGGAAGAGCAAAAATTCTGGCAAAAGTGTTTTTCTTCAGCTGAGCGTAATTTTGATCAGGCAATGCGTTATATTAATTATCGCAGTGCGATTCAGCTTTCTATTGAAAAAGCAAAGCACTATATTAATGAGGCACAAAACAGTATAAGCACTTTTTCTGACTCTCTTTATAGGAATGCTTTAGTTGACTTTTTAAATGTGAACATAGAAAGGAGAATGTAGTTGATATTTTTAGATTAATTGCTATATATTTATTAGATTCTTGAAGGATAGCGATATGTCAGATAATGGTAAGGAAAAAAAGAAGAAGTTTGTTGATATGGTAAATAAACACACAAGTGATGAACAACAAGATGATAGCAATAAACAAACTGGTGACTTGAACGAAGATCTGAACATATTGAGAGAGCGTGCAGCTCAGCTTGAAGATCATTTACGCCGTGCTGTTGCGGATAATGAAAACGTTAAACGCATAATGCAAAAACAAATTAGTGATGCAAATGACTTTGCAGTTACAAAGTTTGCACGTGATATGATCGATTCGTGTGATAATTTAAAAAGAGTAATAGAAATTTTGAAGGATGACGACCCTGTACATGAAGGAATAAAAGTTGGTAATCAAAAAATTATAAATGATCTAAAAAAACATGGAATAGAAGAAGTGAATCCACTAGGTGAGCCTTTTGATAGTAATTTTCATCAAGCTGTTATAGAAAAAGAGGACAATGAAAAAGAGTTAGGCACTATTGTGGAAGTCTTACAAACTGGTTACACGATTAAAGGTAGGTTGCTCCGCCCTGCAATGGTGATTATTTCTAAAAAATCAGGTGGAAATTAGGGAATGTTTAACAAACTATACGCGTCAAGTTAAGAAGCAAGGGTAAGAAAATTCAATGAACTTAAGGTTAGTCTTTCTATACCTGTCTTTCACAGAAAATTGTTGGTAACCGTTCACGGAGTATTTTCCAACTAAGTAGGAATAGCGACTAAATTCTGTAATTTCTGGACAGGATTCTGATTATTCAAGCGTGCAGTCAAAAATATCGAGAGCATTCTTTAGACCTCCTGCGAAAAGGTAGAAAGTAGGTAAAACGACTAAAAAGCATGTAAAATGAAAGTTTTAGAAGAGGGAAGATGGCAATAAGTTACGTAAAAATAGCAAAAACACCATATGTTTTTAGACAATTGACAGGGCTCACAACATCTGAATTTGAAAAAATTGTGGCAAAAGTGCGTCCAGAATGGGAAAAAATGGAGGCGAAAAAGAAATGTCACGGAAGAAAATCGCATGTTAAGGTGCTAGAAGACAAAATTTTATGTGTTCTAATTTATTACAGAACGTACATAACGCATCCATTTTTAGGGTTTTTGTTTAATTTGCACAACTCAAATATTTGCCGACTTTTGAAGAAAATGGAGCCATTATTGGCCAAAAAAATTGCGATAAAAAAGGATAGAACGCTGACTCCAAAAAGGATTTAAAAATTTTAGCAGATGTCACGGAGCAACCGATACAGCGGCCAAAAGACGCAAAAAAACGTAAAAAATCTTATCCCAGAAAGAAAAAAATGACCACAATAAGAACCGAAATTGTGATTGAGGGAAATGGGCAAATTTTGTCGATTTCAAAGTCACATCGAGGTCGAATGCATGATTTTCGCATAAGGAAACAGGAAAAATTGTTGCCCAAAGATAGCATAAAATATGCTGATTCTGGCTATCAAGGTTGGCAAAAACTGCAGAAAAATGTTGTGATTCCATACAAAAAACACCGTAAAAAACCGCTAACGGAGGGGCAAAAGGAGCATAATCGAAAATTGGCATCGTTCAGGATGCGAGTGGAAAATAAGATTCGCGAGATCAAAATTTTTAAGATTATGTCAAATATTTACAGAAATTTTCAGAAGAAATACAACATGAGATTTAATATTATTGCGGGTATTGTGAACTTGCGGCATAGTTTTTAATAATTTTTGGGCTGGGGATTTCTTACCAGATTTTATCAGCAACTTGCTTTACGTTGTTTCGCAGGGGGTCTGGTGCAACTATTGCATATCTTGCAGGAGCTGCTACTTTGCCTATTATTGCCGCTATTGCAGTATTTTCTGCCGTTTCTGGTGCGTTAATGGGCTGCGGCATTGCAAAGATTTGTGAAAAAGTAAGTAGAAAGAGGCAAAATGACCCTAAAATGGGTATATTGACTGCTTTGAGTATTGTGCTTACTCCTAAATGGTTGAATGGCAATGTTGCTACAAAAACCTAGGCCATCTTATAGATAGCAGAACTCTTACATAACCTACTTTCTGAACGTAATTTTGCCGTCAAAGGTTATTCATTACAGCCCCATAAATTATAGTTGCAATAAGTTAACCTTACTACTGCCACTCTGTAAAGTCTTTGTTGCTTCAATTTGACAAATGTTAAGATTTTTGATAATATTAAGATGTGTGTGAATAATGAAAAGAGGTAATAGATATGTTTGCTAATTCTAATAATAAAGCTAGAAATATTAATGATATATTATCTCATGCACGCTGTAGCTTTGCAAGCTATGAATCAGGGCAGGGAATTCGTTTAATTGTCTGAAGCAGAAATTGATATCATAAAGAAAACTGCTATCAAAGGCATTGTAGAAGTGCGTACTAGGCTGATGATAGCACTTGATAATCTTGACTTAGAAAAATATGTGAGTGAAGGCAAGGTAGAAATGCTAGAAAAATATTTAGATATGGTTGGACGATATTTCAAAATTACTGCAGATATTTTACATGAGCGTGAAGCACTGGATGATAAGGACAAATCTGAATGTGAGGATTTAGTAGCAAAAAAGCTTAAGAGAATAAAGAAAATTTTAAGTGAGAATGCACAGAGTCAAAATGGTCCAAAGACAAATGGTGATGATGAGAGTGAAGCACAGAATGAAAGTGAACAGCCTCAACAAAGAGCACAATCTGCAGATAATATTCCCAATCAAAAGATAAAGAATGAATCAAATCCACAAACAGATCCTCACGAACCACAAAACACTTATGATAATGGGATGTACTGTGCTGTAGGTGTTGCTGCTCTTGGTTTCACATTAATAGGAGTGATATTATGTGCTACAGTTAATCCTATTGCTGGTGGGATAATTATTGCAGCAACTACAGTTTCCTTAGTTGGAGTAGTAGCAATGAAAACTTATGAAAAGAAAAAAGAAAAGCCAGAAATGGATACGTGGACTGCCTTTAAAGAAGTGTTTACTTTTAAATGTATGAGTGATAACGATGTTGTAAATCCTAGTCTTGGTACGTCAAGAGGTGCGTAAAAAAAATTACTGGCGACCTATACAGAGTGCGCTCAATTTCTGGTTTATTTTTCAAGAATCCGTTAAATCTTATTTACTTTATCTATACAACAAAACTTATTAGTTTATTACAAACTTCTTTTCATGTATAAATCTATAGCGGATTTGTACAGAAGGTCTTTTTTATGAGCAAAGTTATAGAAATCAGAGCACCAAAAACTCTTGGTGGTGAATCAGTTACGGAAGGTATAGTAAAAATAAAGAAAAATATTGGTGAGGAAGTAAAGGTAGATGATTTAATTTTCGAAATTGAAACCGATAAAACAGCACTTGAATTAACAGCAGAAGTACCGGGGAATATAACTGAATTCTTTGTTAAGGAAGATGATGTCATAAGCCCAGACCAATTATTAGCAAAGCTTTCCATTGGAGAGCTGAAAAAAGAGGAAGTGAAAATAGAAGATAGAAGTGAAAGTGCTGACAAAAAAGATGCTCCATCAGCTTGCAAAATTATGGAAGAAAATGCAATTAGATCAGAAAACGTCAAAGGAACCGGCATGGGAGATCGTGTTACCAAAGCAGATGTTATAGGTTATATGAACAAAAGCGTAGCTACAGAGCAACAAAAGCAATATGAGTTACCAAAAAGTATAGCAAACGGAGAAAGAAGAGAAGAACGAGTAAAAATGAGCAAAATAAGGCAGGTGATAGCTGCTCGCTTGAAGGCATCACAAAATACTGCTGCAATACTGACCACGTTCAATGAAATCGACATGAAAAATGTGATGGATTTAAGAGCTAAATATAAAGACACTTTTGAAAAGAAGTACGGAATAAAACTGGGCTTTATGTCATTTTTCATAAAGGCGGCGGTGCAAGCGCTGAAAGAGATTCGCGAAATTAATGCTGAAATTTCAGGTGATGAGATTATATACAAATATTATTATGATATAGGTGTTGCAGTTGGCACTGATAAAGGACTTGTAGTACCGGTTATTCGAAATGCTGACCAGATGTCATTTGCTGAAGTAGAGTTAACATTAGTGTCACTTGGTAAAAAAGCTCGAGAAGGCAAATTGCAAGTATCAGAAATGGAAGGTGCAACATTTACTATTTCAAACGGTGGAGTATACGGTTCACTACTTTCAACCCCTATAATAAACCCTCCACAATCTGGAATACTTGGAATGCATTCAATACAAAATAGGCCGGTTGCTGTTGGTAATTCAATAGAACTAAGGCCTATGATGTATATTGCTTTATCCTATGATCACAGAATAGTGGATGGTAAAGGAGCAGTAACCTTCCTTGTGAAAATTAAAAATTATATAGAAGATCCAAGTAGGTTGGTTTTGGAAATATAAATGTATCCGTTCACCCAATGGTGTCAACTTAAGGGACTTCATTAGCAAAATCTCCTAAAAACATTATGACGTTTAGGCTTATCGACTTTTTATTGGTGAACAAATTCCAATAAACGCCTGATATGGTTAACTAAGATAAGGTTTACCTAGATGAATTCTATGGTAAGATGATAGATTGAATAATAAAGAGATGGAGTTAGAGCCCTTCTCCCAATAATCAAAATGATTCATAAGAAGGTAGAATCAACAGCCAGGCGGAAAGATTTAAAGATAGGGATATTTTTCCTTGCTCTATTTTAATAGGAAACCACTGGTGCTCAATTTATTAAAATCAGGAAAATACGTCCGAGATTCCCGCAAGTATTCCAGTGCAATAAGCAGCATATTCTCCCCGCTCAGTTTATTTTTTCTACCGCCTTTAGCCTTCTTTTCCTTATTTGCCTTCCATAAAATCTCTCTCCTTTTTTGCAATATCCATACTCATAATCCTCCGTGTTGTCTATTCCAGATTCATCAATATATACGAGATTATCAGGAGGTTACGTTGCTATAACTTTCAAGAATTCTGCTCGTTTTTCTTCGCTTCTTTCTTTGTATCCATAGGTCTTTTTTTCGTGTAAATCCAATATTTTTGAGGGCAGGGTGGATCGTTTGGCGGCTGATATTGCCCCAAAGTTCAGCCATCTCTGATTGAGTTTTACCTCCATGTTTTTTCGCAAATTCAGTGAACGCATTCCTGTCGGTAATTTTATGATTATAGCCTACACTTCCCGGCTTTTTCGATGCAAAACTCCCGTTTCTTTGCGCCTTACTTGCCATTCGTATAAAGTTGTTTCTCCTATCTTAAATCTTTTTGCCACAACTGCCCTGCTTGCTCCTTGCGTCCAGAGCCTCCATTGCTTTTTCCTTAAATCGTAACTATATCTATATGCTGCCGGCATTCAACACTCCTCATACCCTAAATCCTTAGCTTACACTATTTGGATTATTGGGAGAAGGGGTATAACTATACTAATTAACTTTTTATTTAAAAATAGTTATCCAAAATAAGTTGATCAGAGTAAACTGTTTTACCGGATACAACAGTGCGTACTACGCGTCCTTTTACCTTACGCTCATCAAATGGAGAATTTTTTGATTTGCTAGCAAAGTTTTCAATCTTAATTTTCCACTCATGACTTAAGTCAACTAGGATTAAATCTGCTGCTAAGTTTTTTTGTATGCGCCCACGTGGTACATGTATGATATTTGCAGGTTTATATGTAAGCTTTGCAAGCACGTCAAACAGACTCATCTGCCCACTGTGGTAAAGCTCAAGTGAAAGAGGCAACATCGTCTCAAGACCAACAATACCAAACGCAGCATTTTCAAGTGGCAAATCTTTAGAACTCCGGTCGTGCGGAGCATGATCAGTTGCAATGCAATCAATCACACCATTCTTTAAACCTTCAATCATAGCCAAACGATCTTCTTCTGTGCGCAGTGGCGGATTCATCTTTGCGATTGCTCCATGTTGTTTTACTATATCCTCGGTCAAAGTGAAGTGATGTGGCGTTACTTCGCAGGTAACGTTCAGCCCTAATTTTTTTGCATGTTCAATTGCATCAAGTGAATCCTTAGAAGAAATATGTAGAATGTGGTAGTGTACATTTTCAATGTCTTTCATTAGTAGTATATCGCGATTTACCATGACAGATTCTGATGCACTTAAAATTCCTTTAACTCCTAGCTCTTCAGAAATTTTGCCTTCGTTGATTGCACCGCCTGCTGATAGATTTAAGTCTTCTGCATGTTGAGCAATGGGAACATTTAACATACTTGAGTAAAGTAGTGCCTCCCTCATAATCATTGGATTCATAACTGGCATACCATCGTCAGTAAACCCAACAGCACCTGCTTCCTTTAAAAGTGCCATTTCAGTTAATTTCTCTTCTGAGGTGGTGATTTTAGCATAAAATTCAACGTTTACATGCGAAGTTTCAAGTGCTCTATATTTTAGGTACTTAGCCAAAACAACACTATCAATTGATGGAACAGTGTTGGGCTGGCAAACTACAGTTGTGACGCCACCTGCAGCTGCGGATTTACTTCCTGTATGTATAGTTTCCTTATGCTCCTGACCAGGTTCACGAAAATGCACGTGAATATCAACAAGGCCCGGCATCAGAACAAGTCCTTTGCAATCTATAAGTTCATCAATACCACTTGGAACGCCATTTGAAAACAGCGATTCACTAAAATCAACAATTTTACTTCCTTCTGTTAAAAGTGAGCCATTTATATCAAGTTTTGTCTCAGGATCAATAATACGAGCGTTTATATATGCTATTTTGTAATTTTCTTTCTGCCCTGTTTCTAATAAATTCCAAATTTGAGTCATTATATTTGAGTGCTAATTGTACAGTAAACCTAAAGGTTTTTAGAATTAAATGCAATTAAAACTAAACAATAAGCCTGTCTAGTAGAGATCATAACTTTAAATCCTCCTATTAGATTTAACTGCCATGATCTCCCAAGGCTTTGTTACATACCCAATGAGGTGCTATGCAACAAAGCCCCAGAATTGGGGTTTGTAGGCTATTGCCAACTAGTCAATATTTTGTTAGTAATTAGGTAAAATGAGGTTATTGTGTTCAGATTAGGTAATAGAAAATTCTTAGTTACTGGTGCGTCGGGTGGAATAGGGCAAGCAATTGTAAGAGTTATGCACGAAGCTGGAGTAACTTTGTGTATTTCTGGCACAAAAAAAGAGGTGCTTGAAAAAACTTCTAAGCAATATGAAAAAAATATACATATACTACCTTGCGATTTATCCAATTCTGAAGAAGTAAGTCAATTAATAGGCAAGGCAAGTGAATTAATGGAAGGTTTTGACGGACTGATATGCAATGCTGGCATCACACAAGATAGCTTGTTAATGAGAATGACGGACGAAGCGTGGCAGAAAGTAATTGATATTAATTTAACTTCCACTTTTAAGCTGAGTAAAGAAGCATGTAAAAAACTAATTAAAAATAATTGGGGAAGGATTATAAATATCTCCTCAGTAGTAGGACTAACAGGGAATGCAGGACAGGCAAACTATGCAGCTTCCAAAGCCGGAGTAATAGCTATGAGTAAATCTATAGCAAAAGAAGTTGCAAGTCGCGGTATAACAGTAAATTGTATTGCTCCTGGGTTTATAGATACTAAGATGACCGAAGTTTTAAACAAAGAGCAAAAAGAAAAAATACTAGATAATATTCCAATGAAAAGGATGGGAACAGCAGAAGAAATAGCAGCAGGAGTAATGTTTTTGGCAAGTGATGAAGCTAGGTATATAACAGGGCATGTATTAAATATCAATGGTGGGCTATTTATGTAGTTCCAAGGGCAAAATCAATAAGAAAAAATTATTATAAACTGGGAGTGTTAAATAAACCATACGCGTCAAGTTAAGGAAAAGTGAGAGGAAAGTTGACGGAGAGAAGGAAAAAATAGGGTATAAGTCCTCTTAAACTTATCAAACAAAACAAGAGAACTTATAATGAGCAAAATAACTAATTTATCGAAAACTCTCAACGAATTTTTTAATGAGAAAGCAGATGAAATATCAATTACAACAGGAGACCCCCCTGCGAAACAACGTGAAGCAAGTTGCTGATAAAATCTGGTAGAAATCCCCAGCCCAAAAATTATTAAAACCCGTGCCTCAAATTCACAATTCCTGCTATAATATTGAATCTCATGTTGTATTTCTTCTGAAAATTGCGGTAAATATTTGACATTATTTTGAAGATTTTTATCTCGCGAATCTTATTTTCCACACGCATCCTGAACGATGCCAGCTTCCGATTATGCTCCTTTTGCTCCTCCGTTAGTGGCTTTTTACGGTGTTTTTTGTATGGAATCACAACGTTTTTCTGCAGTTTTTGCCAACCTTGATACCCAGAATCAGCATATTTTATGCTATCTTTGGCCAACAATTTTTCCTGTTTTCTTATGCGAAAATCGTGAATTCGGCCTCGATGTGATCTTGAAACAGACAGAATTTGTCCACTTTCCTCGATCACAATTTCGGTTTTTATTGTGGTTGTTTTCTTTTTTCCGGAATAACTTTTCTTACGTTTTTTGTTGTCTTTCGGCCGCTGTATCGGTTGCTCCGTGACGTCTGCTAAAATTTTTAAATCCTCTCTCGAGTCAGCGTTCTGTCTTTTGTAACGTTGTCAGACCCGTTAATTGCCTGAAAATATACTGGGTCTTTGAAACTTTTGCATAACTTATTGCTATTTTACTCTTCTAAAATTTTCATTTTATACGCTTTTTAATGTTTTTCATCTGTTTTCTACCTTTTCGCAGGGGGTCTAATGGTATTCAATTCACCAACCAAGAGCGCCATAAATATGCTTTTAAACATATATTTGCCGACTTTTGAAGGAAATAATATCGAGCATAGGCTTACAAAAATCAGCCATCCTTGGACAAATGGCCAAGTTGAGCGTATGAACAGGACCATTAAAGATGCCACAGTTAAGAAATATTACTACAAGTCCCATAAGCAACTTAAAGAACACTTATACAACTTTGCTATGGCCTATAACTACGCAAAAGACTTAAAACTCTTAAAGGTCTGACTCCTTATGAGTTTATATGTAACCAGTGAACACTATCTACAGAATTATTTATACTTAATCCATGCCATCACACTCCGGGACTGTATATCTAAAGGCATTACATATGGAAAATAAAATAGATTATATGATCATTAAATTGAAATAAGACCGTGTATTATAAAATTATATCCTTCAGAACCTGCATCTTGAATTTGTTGATAGCTTAATTCAGCTCCATATTTTCCAACTGCATTACCACTCTCATCATAAAACGTTAAGTTCATATTGAAATGATCAGACTGATTATCATATTTTTCCTCAACTCTAATCTTATTACCAGGTGCTGTGTCTTCTGCCAAACCATACTCCATAGTTCTTGTGCAGTGATCATTTACACACAATTGTTCATATCTAGTACTACTAAAGTCTACCTTATAATTATCAGATGATTCGTATAACGGATTATCACCAGAATAGACTGCAAAATTCACGCTATCATCTTGCTGTTGATTAATTTTTAAAATATGATCTCCCTCTCTATTTTGTTCTAGCTGACCTGCTAAAAATTCGATTTCATTCATTAAATTTTTATTAGCAACGCTCATAAACACCTCTTGTTAATTTAGTAACTCATTATATAAATGTAATAAATAAAAGTCAACCTCATATTAAAAAAACTTGCCTTTAGGTGAAAACAATTATAGATTTTAATAAATTAGAGTTTTACTAAAAATAATGAAGAGCTTAAAGGAATTATCCTTAAGAATTAAGACTATTAAATCTTCACAGAAGATCACGAAAATAATGCAGATGGTTTCTGCAGCAAAATTATTACAAAGTCAAAAAAAGCTATCAAATTCAAAGTTATATATATCTAAGCTCCGTGGCATTATTTCCTTATTGATGCTGATTGCTGATGAGGAATTACTAGCGAAAATTTTAAATGTCAGTAGCGAAGCTTCTTGCTTAGCATTTATTATAGCGTCTGATCGTGGCTTATGCGGCAATTTCAACTCTTCTGTTATCAAATTTAGTCAAAATAAATTAATCAGAAATGGTGAAAAAGTAGATATCGTATTTCTTGGTAAAAAAGCCTTTGATATGGGTAAAAATAGATTTGATTCTAAAAATATTTTAAAAACTGATAATAGCAAGGGAATTACGCTAAAAGATGTAGGTAATTTAATTAGTGATATAGACTTGAGCAAATACAGTAAGGTTAAAGTTTTTTATAGCAAGTTTTATAATACTTTTACGCAAAAACCAATGATGGAAACAATAAAGCCATGGGGTAACGAGTCGTCTTTAATTGATAGCTCTTTGATTAGTGCAACAACGGATTACAACTATGAGTATGAGCCGCAAAATATTGAGTTCATTTTAAAATCTTTGATTCAAGATTATGTTGCAGTTGCTCTTTACTCTTCTTTGCTTGAAAGTGCAACAAGTGAGCATAGTGCTAGAATGGTGGCTATGGAATCAGCCAATAGAAACACTAAAGAAATGTTGAACAAATTAGCACTACTTTATAATCGCTCTCGTCAAGCAGCAATTACAACTGATTTGATTGAAGTAATAGGTGGTGCAGAGTCTTTATAGAAACTCAAGGAATAAAAAATGAATATACTAAATATTGCAGCAGATATCACTAAGCTAATAAAAAAGCAAAATCTTGATGCGGAGGTAACTATATATGAAACTAATAAAATCTCAGTTTCTCAGCGTCTATCAAAGATAGAGCAAATATCGCAATCTAAAAATTGCACTGTAGGAATCAGAGCTATAGAAGATAGAAATAAAGTTGCATATATTTCCACTAACGACCTAAATAACCTTAGCGATACGGTGAGTCAAGTAGTAGAAATGGCAAAAAATGCTCCAGAGGACCCTTATATTAATTTTGCTGTAGAGATTGGTAGCCATATCTCTTCTGCAGATTTAAATATTTTGGATCATAATGTTGTAACTATTGATAATCTAAAAGAAATTGCTGAAGCTGCAGAAAATTCCGCTCTTTCGCATGAAAATATCACTAATTCTGAAGGAGCATCTTCTTCATATGCCTTAGTAAATACAGTATTATCCACTGTTTCTGGTTTTGTAGGCTCATTCAGTAAATCGACTTTTGCTAACCAGGTCTCTGTTGTTGCTGGAAAAGAAAACGAAATGAAGGTTGGCTATGACTACGATGTAGCATGTAATTTTAACGATTTAAAGTCACCAGAGTTAATGGGGAAAGAAGCGGCAAAAAGAGCAATTGAACAGCTAAATTCACGTACAATAAAAACCGGTAAATTTCCGGTTATTTTTGAAAAAAGGGCAGCAAAGGCGCTAGTAAAAAGCTTTGCTTCTGCTATAAATGGCAATAGTATTGCAAGCAATAGCTCTTTCTTACGGAATAGTTTAAATACTCAGATCTTTAGCGATAGAATTAACATTATTGATGATCCACTGCTCTCAAGGGGCATAGCATCAAAGCCGTTTGACGGAGAGGGTATAACCAGTAAAGAAAATATATTTGTAAAAAATGGAATACTACAGAACTGGATTTTAGACCTATATTCAGCTAAAAAATTAAACTTAAAAACAACTGGCAATGCAACTCGTGCAAGCAATGCTGCGGTTACTCCTGCGGCCAGTAATTTCTACATTGAAAATGGCAGTATATCATTCGATGAATTGATTCAGGAAATAAAAGAAGGAATATATGTAACAGATTTATTTGGCTTTGGTGTCAATTTAATTAATGGTGATTATAGCCAAGGAGCATCAGGATTTTTTATAGAAAATGGAAAAATAACCTACCCAGTGCATGAAATTACAATTGCTAGCAACTTAAACTACATGTTTAGCGACTTAGTTCTTGCAGATGATCTCACATTTTGTGGGCAATTTAATTCACCAACAATTAAAGTTAATGAAATGACAGTTGCTGGTTCGCTTAGTAATTAAAAAATTTAGTTGCGTCAAGATCAATAACTGTGTATTATAAATCTATAATGTTAAGAATAGACTATGGAGTATAAGAGTTTAGTTTCAAGAGCTAGACTTAAGACATTCTCAATCGTAATTTCAAAGTTTTTCATCACATTAATAATATTAGTTAATAATTTAGGAGTAGTTTAAATGGAATATGGTAATGTAAAGTGGTTTAATCCTGAAAAAGGCTATGGTTTTATCACACCAGAAGGTAAAAGTAAAGGAGTGGACATTTTTGTGCATATCAGCGAGCTAGAGCGTTCAGGAATAAGACCTGGGGACCTTAGAGGAGAGAATAAGGAAAAAGGAATAAAAGGAGAAAGAGTCAGTTACGAGCTTAAAGAGGAGCGCGGTAGAAACGGAGAAGACAAAAAGTCTGCAATAAATTTAAAAATAATCACAGCAGATGCAGGTTAATCTATTATGAAACTTTTTAATATAGTTAACATATTGTGAGTAATTTTCATGAGATGGGCCTCCCAGTCTCGCTTAAGCAAGCGCTAGATAAAAACAACCTTTCCGTTCCAACTCCGATTCAGATGCAGGCAATTCCTTTAGCTTTGCAAGGTAAGGATATTCTTGGGTCTGCACAGACTGGAACAGGGAAAACTCTAGCGTTTGCTATTCCACTGGTTGCAAAATTACTGGATGAATCTAATGCTGGGTTAGCTTTAGTTATCGTGCCTACCAGAGAGCTTGCAGGTCAAGTAAAAAGGGAAATAGAAGAAAAGCTTCTACCCAAAGGTTCAATTTTTAAGCTTGCTTTGTTAATTGGTGGAGCGCCTATCTTTGAACAAATAAAGCAGCTTAATGTAAGACCTAAAATTATAGTAGGTACACCAGGTCGTATTATTGATCATATTAAACGCAAAACTCTATCCGTTCGCAATATTAGTACTCTTGTACTTGATGAAACGGATCGTATGTTTGATATGGGCTTTGGAGTTCAGATTGAAGAAATTATGAAACATTTGCCAAAAATAAGGCAAACTCTTATGTTTTCTGCAACTCTTCCCGGAGATATAGTCAAGCTTGCTGAGAAATATCTTGATCAACCAGAACGTGTTTCTGTTGATTGTCAGGTTACAACTTCTGTAAAAATAAAGCAGGAAGTTATTTATGTGTCAGAACTCGGAAAATATGAGAAACTCCTGGGACAGTTATGCCAGCGTGAAGGATCAATCATTATTTTTGTAAAAACAAAGCAAGGAGCAGATCAACTAGCTAGCAAGCTATGCAAAGACGATTATAGTGCTTTAGCGATTCATGGTGATTTAAGGCAGCAAAAACGCGAAAGGGTCATTAATTCTTTTCGTCGTGGTCGCAACCAAATCATGGTTGCAACGGATGTAGCTTCTCGTGGTCTTGATATTCCGCATATTCAGCATGTTGTCAATTATGACGTACCACAATCGCAAGCTGATTATATTCACCGTATAGGAAGGACCGCGCGTGCTGGAGCTGAAGGATTTGCATTATCTTTTGTTACACCACAGGATAAGAGAAAATTGCCTGCGTTAGAGGAAAAGGAAGGAGAGCTGAATTTTGATAGTAAAGTACCGTTTAAAAAACACAATAGCAAAGGCAAAAAGGTTTTTAAAAGACCAGGCGCATTAAATGTTAAATATGGTAGGAAAAAGGTCAATACTTTCAAAAAGAAAAGCCGAGTATTAGAAAAAGCTTATTAATGCCCTTAACCATCCTTATTTTAATAACTTTACTATTTCTGTCACATTCTTGTTATAACTTTCAACACTTATGCAGTATCTCTGGGAGTGTACAGAAGTTTATTGTGTAGTAAAATGAACAGGCCCTGAGTTTATCATAATGACTACACGTTGCTACATAAAAAAGTTGAGATTACATAATTTTCGTAACCACTCAGACTTTGAATTAAACTCAGACGATAGCTCTGCTGTTATAGTTGGCAAAAATGGTGTGGGAAAAACTAACATACTTGAAGCAATCTCGCTGCTTGCTAAAAGCAATGGAATGAAAAAAGCAAAAGCCAGTGAGATACAAAATAGATTCAGCAATAAAGATTGGGCGGTTCATTATGATTTTTTTAACGGAATGGGTTTTAGTTCTATTGGCATTGCAAAGAGCTTTAACAAGAAGTTGATTCAGATTGATGGCAAAACGCAGCCAAATCATTCTTCTATATATAAAATATCTAATGTAATATGGTTGATCCCACAAATGGATCAAATACTTCTTAATTCTCCAAGTGATAGGCTGAAGTTTTTAGATCGTATAGCTTCGCTATTTGAAGAAAATTACACTTGCTGCTACATGAAATATAGAAAAGCTAAGCATGAAAGGAGCAAACTGCTCAAGGAAAACATTTTAGACGAAAATTGGCTCTCTAGTCTTGAAAATGTAATGGCTGTTAATGCGGTTAATATTGTACATATGCGATTGTCTGTTCTAAAGATGTTACAAGATACAATCGACAATCACTCCACTGAGTTTTTTCCTAAGGCGCTCTTAAGGTTCAGCAGCCAGCTAAATTCGAATGATACCATAGAATATTCTCAGAATCGTTTCAAGGAAAATAGACAAAAAGACTCATTAACTGGTAGAGTAAATTTTGGTGTACATAATGATAATTTTCAGGTGTTCTGTCAACAAAGAGACATGCCAATAAACTTGTGTTCTACTGGAGAGCAAAAGCTGTTACTGCTTTCTATTATTTTATCGAGTGTGAAAGCAAGGTGTATTCATCACAATAAAGCACCACTTCTTCTGCTTGATGATATAATGTCTCATTTGGATAAGCATTATAGAAAAGCATTAATCGAAGAAGTGCTAAATGTGCAATGTCAAACTTGGATAACTGATGTAAATCAAAACAACTTTAACGATTACAGAGCTTCTTTTAAATTTTTTGATTTGTGATTCATAGATATACCAAACAAGAAACAGAACGAGATATTTAATTCTAGATTTTTATTTTTTAATATAATTTATTAAAATAATCACCATTATTAATCGATCATTAATATTTTGCTTTTACCATGGTTAATATGTTAATGATAATGAGGATTAAAAATGGCTGAAAGTCAAGATGTAAAAGAAAATAAAAAACCTGGTTTAGGAAGTACAATACGAAAATATACACCATGGAGAATAGGGCTAACAATTGCAGCTTTTTTTATACCAATTATTGGTCCTATTATTGGCGCAGTTGTTGGAATCTTAGCATATGGTCATTATAGGAAAAAAAATAGGACTGATTCTACTCCCAAACCTGGTGATGAGAATCATAAATCCAATAATAATGAAAGCAAAGAGGAAAGCAAAAAAGAAACTACACAACCACCAGGTCTTGTAAAGAAAGCATTATATAGAGCTGGTGCTATTGCAGCTGGCTTTATGCTTGGAGGTCCAATTGGTGCTGTGATTGCTGGAATTTTTGTAGCTATTGATATAATGTCAAATGGTAAGATTATTCAAGGGACGGAGAAGATATTAGATGCTTGTTACGATGCACTAAGTTGGTCAGGAAAGAAAGCATTAGATATGGAAAAGTGGGCAGTTAATAAGGTGAGAGGCTCTGAGCAAGAGCAGGAAACAGCACAGAGCGTTGCAGGAAAAGAGCAGGTAGCAGGGCGAGGCGTTACAGAAGAAAAACTAGGAAGAAGTGGACAAAATGGACCAGGCGCTCCAGGTGCCCCAGGTGAGATATCTCATTCAGTTGATGGTAGCCCTACAAATATGTCAACTGAAGTAAAAAGACAGGTAGAAAAAGCAGCAGCACCATTAGTGCAAGCAGCAAAACCTGAGGATGGTGTAGAAGTAGCACAGAAAGATTTACAACAATCATCTCTAACAAATAATCAAGAAGGTGGTAAAAACTTTATTGCTGGAAAAGAGGTCAAAGGAACGCAAAGTGCAGATGTATTAACACAAAGAGAAAGAAAAAGTCAAGTGCCACCAAGTGTTGAGAGAACCTGATCGCTGTGTAACAGTAGATTTTTAGCGGGTTTTCGCTTATTGGCAGTTATGGCTGAAATACGTAAATTTCTGGGCGTTATACCGCGATTTATTCGCGATATCTCAGCATAGATCCCGTTAACAAGTAGCGGGATGACGGTTGTGTGCTTATCGTAATGCAACATTTAACATTAACAGAAACTATACAATTTTTATGCACGATGTTGTTTTGATAATTAACGGAGAGTAATATGCCGGGTTTTAGTTTTAAAAAACAAAATGGAATAGATAGTGCAACAGGTCTGGGTGATACTAAAGTTATAATTTATGAGGACGCATCAAGTAATAAATATACTTTTGGTGTAGATGGTAGTGATGTATTTAATACTTTTAAATATGAACCTAGTAGTGGTGTAGAAGTTGATTATAGTGCTTTGGCAACACAATTTATGTCTGTAGGTGGAGTTAATGGTTTGTTAGGTGCAATAAATGCAATAAATACTAATGTAGGAACAATAAACGCTAATGTTGGTACAATAAATACTAAAGTAGGTACAATAGAAACTACTGTTGGCACAGTAAACGCTAATGTAGGAAGTTCTCCTTTAGCACCTATGTTTACAGGGCTAGCACATGAGGCTACATTAACAACACTAGATGGTAAAGTGGATGCAATAAAAACTCAAACAAATCTAATACCTGCTGATCTTACAGCTCGCTTAGATGCACTGAATCTAGCAGATGCTAATGCTCAGGGCACATTAGGTAAAGCTCTCAGTGAGTTAGCTAAAGCTCAGAAACTATCAGAGCTAGATACTAAAGTAGGAAATCTAATACCTGCTAATCTTACAGAGCGCTTAAATGCACTGAATCCAGCAGATACTAGTGGTGGTCTAGGTCAAGCTCTAAAGGGTATTCAGGATAAGACAGATAAACTTGATCTAGCAGATTCTGAGGACACATTAGGTGGAGCTCTCGGTAAGTTAGAAACTGGACTAACCATAATAACAGGTCACACAACTACAATGTCTCGTGAATTTACAAGTCTCTTACAAGGACAAGGACTAGATATTAGCAGTGCTGGCAATGAAAACATGTTGGGCGAGTACTCCCCCGATCAGTTTCTAGGATAGGTAAGATTTACCGATTAACAACACCGTCATCCCGCGGCGTGTTCGCGGGATCTACTTGAGATACCGTGAATAAATCACGGTATGACGCCCAGAAACCTTACTTACGCTAGCTATAGCACAACCATAGATCCCGCTATTTGTTACACAACTGTACGAACATCCCGTAAAGCGACAGGACAAGTGTTAAACGTCAACTAACGGTATCATCTAAGTAGCCCTCCTCTTGTCATCCGAGTAGCGTGACACTGGGATGACAACATCTTCTGTACTTTTGCCTTTGAAGATGCAACGTTCGTACAGTTGTGGATTTATTCGCGGTATCTCAGCGTAGATCCCGCTAACATGCCGCGGGATGACGGTCTTATTAATCGGTAAATCCTATATAGCTTGTTTTTATTAAAAGGGCAATGTTACTTAGGCTTTGCTACCAAAATGAACAGTGAGACCAACCCCTATGCCATGCGCACCAAAAAAGCTGTTGGCTATAACCGTGTTTTGGTCTACTAGGTTATCTATTCCTATCGCTTTTGTAAATTTCGTTTCAATATCAATAGTGTCAAAGTGTCTATATCCAACACGCACGTCAGTATCTTCGGTAACGTGGAAAGTTCAGTCCAGCTTTTAGTTGATATGCAGGTCTGATTGATGGGCTATCAAACATCTTAATTCTGCTTAGCCCAACTCCGGCTCCGACATAAGGTGAGAAAGAAAAACGGTCATTTTTCCAGTCATGGTAAAAGTTAATCATTGCAGAGGTATTTTCGACTTCATCGTGGCAGAGGTATTTTCGACTTCATCGTGACTTAATGGAATCATATAATTACTTTTAGATTCACTATATTTTATAAAAATCAAATCATTATTTAGGCCAATATTGTTCGCTTTTACTTGAAAATGAGCGAATTCTAACTCAGCTCTATAATTGTGATCTTTAATTTGTCCAGCGTAACCGAATGCTATACTTGCAGGAAATGGTGTATGATAACTCGGCTTATATTTACTCAATTCTTGCTCAGCTGTCTGTTTATCATTCATATCATTTACCTTAGCATTAGTAGCACCTGCAGGTGTTTTTATTTTCAGTGTACCAGCATTATAAAAAAACTGGCCATAAGTACTTGCACTAATATAACGTTTTGGCTTTTCGTACCCAAAAGATTGGTGCGACAATAACAAAGCAAACGCTGCCATTGCTAATTTCTTCTTATTGATCATTACTATGCTCCTATTCAAATTAGCTAATCTAATATTAATTAATTAAAAATATCTATATATCGAAAACATAATTCCTTTTACTTTATAATCAGTATTTTCTATATTGTAATTATTAAACTTATGACCTAAAAGGAGTGTTATCTTGAGTTTATTCAATAACCTTTATAAAGGCTTGTTAAAAACTTCTTCTCGCTTTAGCGGGGGAGTGAAAAGTATTTTTTCTACTAAAAAAAAATTAGATCAGCTGCTTTTGAATGAGTTAGAAGAATTGCTAATCAGCATGGATATAGGCCATAAAACTTCTAGATTAATTATTGATAGGCTGGCAAGTACTAAATTTGAAAAGGAAGTTGAGCACGATATTATCAAAAAGCAATTGATGAACGAAATAGAAGCGATATTGAACCCAGTTGCTGAGCCACTAATTTTAGACAAAAAGCCCCATATAATAATGGTATGCGGAGTAAATGGTAATGGTAAAACCACAACTATAGGCAAGCTTGCATATCAATACACAAAGGCGGGAAAATCCGTTATGCTTGTTGCATGCGATACATTTAGAGCTGCTGCTAACGAGCAGTTGAATGTTTGGGCTGAGCGATCTGGTTGTTCTATTGTGACAGGAGAGCACGGTAGCGATTCTGCAAGTGTAGCATATAAAGCTGTAAGCCAGGCTATAAAAGATAATATTGATGTTGTTCTGATCGACACAGCAGGAAGGCTGCAGAATAACGTGAACCTTATGGAAGAATTATCAAAAATATATAGAATTATAAAAAAATTAGACAACACTGCTCCTCACAATGTGATTTTAGTTCTTGATGCAACTACAGGCCAAAATGCGTATAGCCAATTAGAGGCATTTAGTAAAATGGTAAATGTTACAGGGTTAATAATAACAAAGCTAGATGGCACTGCCAAAGGTGGAGTAGTAGTTGGGTTAGCGCAGGAATACAAGGTAAAGTTACACGCCATAGGAATTGGTGAAAGTATAGAAGATTTAAGAGTGTTTACTGGTAAGGAATTTGCTGAAGCGTTATTGAATGATTATAATTAATGAGAGAAACTCTATCATGAAAAGCGTGAATTAAATTGAGCATTTGTACTATATATTATACAATAGACGTTCCTTAAGAAGCATATCATGGACAATGCTATTATAAGAAAATACGATATTAGAGGTGTGGTAGGAAGAGATTTACAGATCAGTGATGGGTATGAGATAGGAAGAAAGTTTGGACAAACCGCAGCTAGTGTTTGCGTTGGTTATGACAGCAGAATAACTTCACCAAGTATAGAAAGAGAGCTAATTAGTGGCTTAACTTTATCCGGAGCAAATGTTATACGTATTGGACTCTGTTCCTCTCCTATGCTCTACGCTGCAACACAAATTATGCAGGCCGATCTTGGTATTATAATAACTGCCTCCCATAATCCCAGTGAATACAATGGCTTTAAGTTTTCTAGCAGCAAAAAGATTTTTTCAGATCAAGAAATAAAAGAAGTGATAAGTAGCTCAATTAAAGAGAGTACAAAAATTGGCAGCATAGTTAATACAAATATATATAGCCAATATATCAGCATATTAAAAAGTGCATTAAAAAATAACACTGAACGAAAATTAAAAATAGCATGGGATTGTGGCAATAGTCCAGCAAGTGGCATTATAAGATATATTGAAAAGATCTTGCCAGGTCATACACATATAGTAACTAACAACTCCATAGATGGTGCGTTTCCACTACATGATCCAGACCCCATAGAAGAAAAAAACCTTACTCAATTAATTGGCATTGTGAAAGAGTTTGAATGTGATCTTGGCATTGCGCTGGATGGTGATAGCGATAGAATACGCCTTATTGATAACAAGGGTAATATTGTTTCCAATGATCACTTATTTATGATTTTTGCGCGTAAAACATTAGAAGAATATCCGAAAAGCAAAGTCATTGCCAACGTAAAAATGAGTATGAAAGTGCATGATTTTGTTAGCAAATTAGGGGGCCAAGTTATCACGTGTGCTACTGGACATTCACTAATTAAGAAAAAAATGGTAGAAGAAGATGCAAAATTTGCTGGTGAATTAAGCGGGCACTTCTTCTTTTCTGAATTGGGTTTTGACGACGGATTATATTCTGCTGTTAAAGCTGTTAACATTTTACTTGAAGGACAACAGAGCATGTTTCAAGTTATTGAGGATTTACCGAAAGTATATATTACCCATGAGATCAAGATTGTAGTAAAGGAAGAGAAAAAATTTCAAATAATCGAAACAATAAAGAAAACATTGGAGAAGCAAAACATCGTGTTTTCAGACCTTGATGGAGTTAAGGTAATCTCTGATAATTATAAAGATTGGTGGTTATTAAGAGCATCAAATACGCAAAACTGTATTACAGCAAGGTGTGAGGGGGACACACCAGAAGGATTTGAGCTCATTAAAAAGGTTTTATTCTATTACATTAATGAGGCAAAGTCTTTAAATTAGGCTATTAGACATTTGCATAGCTGTTTTCAACCAAAGACACCGCTTTTTCCCTTAAATCAATACTGCTCTTCCTCATATACCTATAGCTAACCAAAAAAAGCTTTCCCGGATTAAATTTTGGTGATAATAAAAAGTAGCCCCCCTGCGAAACAACGTGAAGCAAGTTGCTGATAAAATCTGGTAAGAAATCCCCAGCCCAAAAATTATTAAAAACCATGCCGCAAATTCACAATACCCGCAATAATATTGAATCTCATGTTATATTTCTTCTGAAAATCTCTGTAAACATTTGACATAATCTTAAAAATTTTTATCTCGCGAATTTTATTTTCCACACGCATCCTGAACGATGCCAACTTTCGATTATGCTCCTTTTGCTCCTCCGTTAATGGCTTTTTACGGTATTTTTTGTACGGAATCACAACGTTTTTCTGCAGTTTTTGCCAACCTTGATAGCCAGAATCGGCATATTTTATGCTATCTTTGGCCAACAATTTTTCCTGTTTTCTTATGCGAAAATCATGCATTCGACCTCGATGTGACTTTGAAATCGACAAAATTTGCCCATTTCCCTCGATCACAATTTCGGTTTTTATTGTGGTCATTTTTTTCTTTCCGGAATAACTTTTCTTACGTTTTTTTGTGTCTTTTGGCCGCTGTATCGGTTGCTCTGTGACGTCTGCTAAAATTTTTAAAATCCTTTCTGGAGTCAGCGTTCTATCCTTTTTTATCGTAATTTTTTTGGCCAATAATGGCTCCATTTTCTTCAAAAGTCGGCAAATATTTGAGTTGTGCAAATTAAACAAAAACCCTAAAAATGGATGCGTTATGTACGTTCTGTAATAAATTAGAACACATAAAATCCTGTCTTCTAGAGTCTCAACATGCGATTTTCTTCCGTGACATTTCTTTTTCGCCTCCATTTTTTCCCACTCTGGACGCACTTTTGCCACAATTTTTTCAAATTCAGATGTTGTGAGCCCTGTCAATTGTCTAAAAACATATGGTGTTCTTGCTATTTTCACGTAACTTATTGCCATTTTACTCTTCTAAAATTTTCATTTTATACGCTTTTTAATGTTTTTCATCTGTTTTTTGCTTGTTTTGCAGGGGGTCTCTATTGTAGAAGTGGATATCAAGAAGTTCTACGATAATATTCAGCATAAATGGCTAATGAGATGTTTGAGAGAACGAATAGCTGACCCAAATTTACTGTGGTTAGTGAAGCAGTTCCTTAAGGCTGGAGTCATCGAAGCTGGACATTATGAAGCAACCACACAAGGAGCACCTCAAGGAGGAATAGTAAGCCCGGTATTAGCTAATACATACTTACACTATGTACTAGATTTATGGTTTGAAAAGAAAGTAAAACTAGAATCTAGGGGATATATGGAGCTGGTTAGGTACGCAGATGACCTTCTGGTGTGCTGTGAAAGTGAGGAAGACGCTAAAGAATTTTCTAGAGTCATTGAAACAAAGACTAGCCAAATTTGGTTTGGAAATATCTGAAAACAAAACAAGGATAGTAAAGTTTGGAAAGAAGGAATGGCAACAGGCAATAAGAGAGAAAAGAAAAACGGAAAGCTTTAATTTTCTTGGATTTACACATTACTGTGGGAGAAGTCGAAATGGTAGACTTATGATGAAGCAGAAAACTTCAAAAATAAGCCTAGCCAGAAAGATTAAAGAAATCAAAGAATGGTTGAAAGCGATTCGAAATCTTATTTGTCTCAAAGACTGGTGGCAAATACTCAAAGCTAAACTAAGAGGACACTATAACTACTTCGGGATTAGCGGAAATTATCGATGGCTCAATAAGTTTAATTGGGCAGTAATGAAACTAGCATTTAAGTGGATAAACCGACGTAGCCAGAAAAAGAGCATGAGTTGGGAACAATTTGAGCACTACACACAAGTCAATCCACTACCAAAGCCAAAAATAAATTTTTCTTTATATACATAGGAGGTATATCGTGAACGCTATTATTGTGAAGCCGTGTGCGGGAAATCTGTAAGCACGGTTCTTGTGGGGGAGTTATAGAAGTAAAACTCAACAAAGGGGGATAGGACTATAACTTCTACCGAACCCAGATTTATATATTTTGCTTCTGTAAGTGGCTTTAAAATGAGATTTTTTTCAAAATCAATTACTATAAAAACGTAGTAATCCCTTTTGCAGCAGGTCTTTAGATGCATGCGCGTTAAGTTAAGGAAAAGCCTAAACGTCATCATGTTTTTAGGAGAGTTTGCTAATGGAGGTCTTAAGTTAACGCCATTGTCCGTTCACTGTGGAAATATAATCTTTTCATTCTTGATTTATTCCAGAACAGGACCATTTGTGTGCTGATGAGCACCTTCAGGCTCAAAAGAAGAATCAGCGCCATTAAAAAGCTTCTCAACATTAAGTATAAGAAATACAGCACTATACATTATGCCAATTGTTATACTTAAATTGAAATTATAGATTACGCCATTACCTAGGTCCATTGGTATTGTTGCAATCTCTACTCTCTTTAATATAAAGTTCAGTAAACCTAATGAAAAAGTTAATGTGCTAATCATAAGATCTTTCCTACACTCAGAAGATTTATTTGGATCCTTATTGTCCAAGTACTTTTTCCATGTGTAATAATAGCTTATAGGTTCTGAGATAAACAAAAATAGAACTGTTGACGCCAATCCAAAATGACCTAACACATTCGAATTATAGCCAGCAAAAAAATGGATAATTTTTAATAGCATTAATACTTCTATGATGCTATTTGCCAAGTTAGCCGATTTACCTATAATTTTCGCTAATTGTCTTTTTTTAGGATCCTTATAATTTTCTATCAGGCTTTGCAAGGTAAATGCAGAATGGGCAATATATAGAATAGATGTTGGCAGCTTTAGAAATCGAGCAATATTCCGTGTCAGAATGATATTTGATCTATTGTTATCAATAAATTCGCAGCAAAATTGTAGTGAAATTTTGCATAGTAGAGTTGTTAAACCGGTTAATACACAGACCCATCTTCTAGCATCATATCTATAAGCATCGCGGACTACCTGCGAAAGTGTCGTTGGGTTTCCTTTTGCGCTACCTAGCATAAAATAGTTAATTAAGCGTTAATCTCTTTATTATTTTATTACAAAAACACCTTAAAGAAAAGCATTATATAGCTAATTCAGTACCGATTAATCACACCATCATCCCGCTACTTATTAGCGGCTGAAATACCGCGAATAAATCCACAACTGTACAAACATCTAGTTCTGTGGACAAAATTTAAAAAGAGAAGGAAAAAGCGGTAATTTACTGAATTAGCACAAACAAAAATTACCATGGATAAAAGAAAACAATAGGAAGCAAATTTTAGAATTCTTTAAAAGCGAAAAAGGCATACATAGCAAAAACGAAAAGAAATTAAGAGTACTCATGGAAGCAATATAGTATATGGTCCGAAGTGGCTGCCAGTGGCGGCTTTTACTGAAAATCCATGGTATACCCCTTCTCCTAATAGTCCAAATAGTGTAAGATAAGGATTCAGGATATGAGGAGTATTGAATGCCAGCAGCATATAGTTATGATTTAAGGAAAAAAGCAATGGAAGCTCTGGACGCAAGGCGAAAGCAGAGAAGTTGTGGCAAAAAGATTTAAGATAGGAGAAACAACTTTGTATGAATGGCAGGTGAGGAAGAAGGAGACGGGAGATTTTGCATCGAAAAAGCTGGGAAGTGTAGATTATAATCACAAAATTACGGACTGGAATGCTTTTGCTGAATTTGCGAAAAAACATGACTCAATCGGAAATAGCTGAACTTTGGGGCAATATCAGTCGCCAAACGATTCATCGTGCTCTCAAAAACATTGGATTTACAAGAAAAAAAAGACCTATGGATATAAAGAAAGAAATGAAGAAAAACGAGCTGAATTTTTGAAGATTATAGCAACGTAAGCTCCTGATAATCTCGTATATATTGACAAATCTGGAATAGACAACACGGAGGATTATGAGTATGGATATTGCAAAAAAGGAGAAAGATTTCATGCTCTTAAATTTGGGTCAAAAAGTCAGCGAATTAGCATGTTTGCAGCACTAAGCAAGAGAAAAATAGTGGCTCCATTGACTGTTGAAGGATACTGCAATACAGAGCTTTTTAACGCCTGGTTTGAGCAATTTTTAACTCCAATTTTATAGCCTGGGCAGACGGTAATTTTAGATAATGCGAGTTTCCATAAGTCCAAGAAAATGAGTGAGCTTGCCAAAGGAGTTGGTGCTGAAATTCTTTATCTTCCTGCGTATTCTCCTGATTTTAATGAAATTGAGCACCAATGGTTTCCTATTAAAAATAGAGCAAGGAAAAATATCCCTCTCTTTAAATCTTTCCGTCAAGCTGTCGATTCTGCCTTTTTATGAGCCATTTGGATTATTATGAGAAGGGCTATAAAATCTGGTAAAAAATCCCCAGCTCAAAAATTATTAAAAACTATGCCGCAAATTCACAATTCCAGCAATAATATTAAATCTCATGTTATATTTTTTCTGAAAATTGCGGTAGGTGTGAGTCAGCATATTTTATACTATCTAGTGGTGGTTGTTTTCTTTTTTTCCTGAGTAGCTTCTCTTACATTTTTTGTTGTCTTTCGGCCGCTGCATAGGCTGCTCCGTAACGTCTGCTAAAATTTTTAAATCCTCCTCTGGAGTCAGCGTTCTGTCTTTTGTAATGGTGTCAGACCCGTTAATTGCCTGAAAATATACTGGGTTTTTGAAACTTTTTCGTAACTTACTGCCATTTTACTCTTCTAAAATTTTCATTTTATACACTTTTTAGTGTTTTTTATCTGTTTTGCTACTTTTCGCAGGGGAAGTGGTGGAGTTTCTGAGTCAAAGGAAAAAATTGCAGCACTTTTGGAGACAGGAATAGCACATTATATTGCTGACTGAACGTAGGAAAGAGTTTCAAAAGAAACTCTTAATAGAAACTTGACGATGAATCATCATTGCCAAATTTTGGCCTGCTTCTGTTACTTAAACCAGAACGAGGACGTGGGGGCTTCTTGTGATTATTTCCTCCAGGTTTGCTGTTGAATGAGCTATTGTGATAGTTATTCCTATCATTTGCTCCATCTTTTCTTTCTTCATTATAAAGTTCACCTTCAAAGAACTCTCCTGTTACTTGATCAACACGACGTCTTGACAATTTTGGACATCCACCCTTTTCAAAATCAATAATTAGCGCCTTAAAAATATCACCTTTTTTTAGTATACTATCTATAGATTCTATATGCTCATTAGCTACTTCACTTATATGCATTTTCCCTCTTCTTCCATTGAGCAACTCAAGCTCTACAATAGATTTCTCTATATTGGCAACTTTAGCGTCAACTATAGAACCTTGCTCTAGCTCAGTTACTGAATCAATCATCATATTTTTTGCGATTTCAGCTTCAGTGCTACTCATAGCAAAAACAGAAACTTTTCCATCATCTCCTATTTCAATCTTCGCATTACTTCTTTCACATACACTACGTATATTTTTCCCTTTAGCACCTATAGCAGCAGAAATCTTGTCTTTATCTATATAAAACGATAACATTCTTGGTGCATGCTCTTTTACGTCATCACTGTGTTCTGAAATTACTGCATTCATTTTTGCCAAAATATGTAATCTACCAGCTTTTGCCTGTTCCAAGGATTTCTCAACAATTTCAAAACTTATGCCAGAAATTTTCATATCCATTTGCAGTGCTGTAATCCCTTCACTAGTTCCTGCAACTTTAAAATCCATATCACCAAGGTAATCTTCATCACCTAGTATATCAGAAAGCACCACATATTCGTCTTTCTCTTTGATAAGACCCATAGCAATTCCAGCAACTGGAGCTTTTATCGGCACGCCTGTATCCATTAGCGCAAGCGATGTTCCACAAACAGTTGCCATGGATGAAGAACCATCAGACTCAAGTATTTCAGATACTGCTCTAATTGTATAAGGAAACTCAGATTTATCTGGCAAAACAGGATGAATTGCTTTCCAAGCAAGTTTACCATGACCAATTTCTCTTCTTCCCGGTCCACGTGAAGCAGAAGTTTCTCCAACGGCAAATGAAGGGAAATTATAATGTAACATAAAATGCTCGCGTCTATCTCCTTCAATATCATCAACAATTTGTTCATCTTGTGTAGTACCAAGAGCAGTAACAACTAATGCTTGAGTGTTGCCACGAGTAAATAAAGCAGAACCATGAGCTTTAGATAAAACATTAACTTCAACTTCTATCTGGCGTATCTCATCGTGTTTACGACCATCTATTCTTACACCATCTTTACTAATTCTTTCACGCACTAAAGACCTTTCAAAGTCTTTTACTGCATGTGCAATCAGATGCTCATTTTTACCAGCTTCTTTCATAGCATTCACTATGTTATTTCTAATCGCTTCCAAAGCTTGAACTCGGTCTTGTTTTACTGTGTGTGAATATGCTTTTTCAAAATCTTTACTATATTTCTTAAGCTCCTTTGTTATGTCTGAATCATCAACAGGAACGAAACTTTCAGGTTTATTTCCAACTGTATCAGCAAACTCTTTTATAAGCTTAATAACAGGTTGAAGGTGCTCGTGACCGAATTTTATTGCGCTGAGAACATTTTCCTCAGAAAGCTCTTTTACTTCTGATTCAACCATTAAAATTGAATGCTTATCACCAGATAAAAATAAATCTAAGCTGCTTGTTCTCATTTCTTGAACAGAAGGGTTGAGTATATAGTTATTGTTCTCATCATAGCCAACCATAACTCCTGCTATAATAGACTGAAAAGGAACACTAGAAATTGCAAGAGCTGCAATAGTACCAACTAACGCAGGCACCTCTGGAGCATTTACCATATCATAAGTTAATAAGTTACATACTACACTTACTTCATCATGAAACCCTTCTGGAAATAATGGCCTTATGCTTCTATCTATTAGCCTTGAAATTAAAGTTTCTCTATCAGAAGGCTTCCCTTCTCTTTTAAAAAAGCCACCAGGGATTTTACCTGTAGCATAACTTTTTGCAATAAATTGTACATATAAAGGTAAGAAATCAATGTTTTCTTCCTTCTTTTTTCTTACAACGGTTACTAGAATAGAAGTACCACCATAATTTACAACTACTGAACCGTGAGCTTGACGTGCTATTTTTCCTGTCTCTAAAGATAAGGGACGACCACCCCACTCTATAGATTTTTTTATAATTTTAAACATATTGAATTCCTCAATTATTTTCTAATGCCTAACTTCTCTATTAATTCCTGGTAGGCTTCATTACCAAATTTACGCTTTATATAATTTAAGTGTTTGCGTCTTCTACCTATCAATATAAGTAAACCGCGCTTTGAGTTGTGGTCATGCTTATGTACTTTGAAATGCTCAGTTAAGTTACTAATCCTCTCAGTTAAAATTGCACATTGTACAAAAGATGAACCTGTATCATCTTCTTTAATTGCATATAAACCAATTAAGCTCTTTTTCTTTTCGGATGTTATCGACATCTAAAACCTCATAATAGCAAATATTAAAAACACGAATAGGTTTCACAGAACCATAAATAAAATTACAGATTGCAATAGGTACATTACCCACTATCACATAACAAATATCATAATTCTTTAAACTACACAAGTCATTTAATGTAATTTCCTGACCGTCTCTGATTTTCCTGGCTTCTTCCGCAGAAATTTCAACTTTGAACATTGATTTAAAAGCCTATTCAATGGAAATAATAATACCTGTTTTCATGAAAATTAATTATGCAGTGGAGTCGCCAGATGCAATGATACAGAAGCATGTGCTGCTATCCCTTCCATTCTTCCAATCGAGCCTAATTTTTCTGTAGTAGTTGCCTTAATGTTTACAAACTCATCATCAATTTCTAATATCTTTGACAGAACTTTTTTCATTTCTACTTTATAAGATGATATTTTTGGTCTTTCGCAAACTATGGTCACATCTAAATTGGATATACTATATCCTTTCTCTCTTGCTTTTTTAGCAGCAAAGTCAAGAAAATGAAGCGAATTGCAATCCTTCCATTCTAGTGAATTAGGAGGAAAATGCTCTCCTATATCACCACATCCAAGAGCTCCGAGTATTGCATCAACGATTGCATGTATTCCAACATCGCCATCTGAATGTGCTTCTATTGCCATATTATGTTCAATTTCTATACCGCAAATTTTTATAAAACATTTAACGTTATCTCGAGCTTTAATAAATCTGTGTATATCATATCCAGTTCCAACACGAAATTTTGGTTCTTCAAAAATAAGCTTTGCCATATTGATATCCTCTTCCCTAGTTAGCTTAAAATTGCTTTTCTCACCTTGAATAATTGCAACGTGCTTTTTGTGCTCTACCAACAGTGATGAATCATCAGTGAATTCTTTGAGTGATTTGTGACATGATAATAATTCTTTGAAATTAAAAATTTGAGGAGTTTGTATAGCTTTAAGTTTTTCTCTTGAAGTCGTAGATTTAATAAAATTATTATCTACTACTGATACAGTATCTGCAAGTTCTATTGCTGGCACTACTCCTATATGTTGATTATTAACCACGAATTCAACTAGCCTATCTATTAGATTATTTGATATAAAAGGCCTGCAGGCATCGTGTATTATTACAAACTCAGGGTTAACTGTTTGTAAGCTTTCAAGCCCCAATTTAACAGAAGCTTGCCTGCTTTTTCCTCCATACACTGAACTAAATAATTTAGTATCTATGATTGATGAGATCGCTTCTTTATAAAAATTTTCGTGTTCTTTATTAATCACTACTCTTATATAGTCTATATATTGATTAGCTAGAAATTTTTTCACTGTATGAAATAAAACAGATTTGCCTGCTAGTTTTATGTACTGTTTAGGGATTCTGGTGCTGCACCTACTTCCTACTCCCGCTGCAACTATTACTACTGCTATCTTGTATTTCTTAAGCTTAATGTTAGGTATATTCATCACTTTGAATCTATAGCATTTATGTCTATTGCAATAACAATCTGCAAAGAAGTCTATTTTAGGCTAAATTCCTGAATCGGTTAAATTGTCTGGAAATAAAATGCCATGCAAAGCAGATAACATATTAATTTGCTGATCTAAATCAGCGTACTCTGCCTCCACATTACAATATGAAATATTATTTTTGCCAGCATAAACAGATAATGAGCCATCATCTTGGTCTTTTTCATTATCCTGTAATATTACATTAAAAACTTTTTTTTCCTTTAGAGAGTTAAACCAGTCTTCAACGGTTGTATAAAGAAAATCGCCCGTTCTTATTTTTGGGCGGACTTCTGGATAAGTTTTCTTTACATTATTAGAAAGCGGTGGAAAAAAATAGCTTTCAAATGAATAGCTGAAAGAGTCGCGATTGTTATGCAGAGCAATAACATGATTTTGACCATGGAGTGAAAAGTTTAGAATTTTTTCTGCAAAATCTCTAACTGCTTTTAAAGCATCTTCGGAAAAGTCACCAAATTCTCTTAAACTACTTTCTGCACCTACATCATCAAATATGCGATTAGGGTCAAATTCATATTTTCCATCGTTTAAGTTAAACCTTACATTACGTGAAGTACCGTCTCCATGACTAATATATAGCATTCTACCACCAAATTTTTGAATAATATACTCACCAGCTTCTTTTGAAGTAATTTCATTTTGGTGTACATTAATAAAGTTAATTCCACTGATATCAGTGCTTTTAATAAAAAGCTTCACTGTAATATCGCCTAAAGACAGGTCATATTCTTCAATTGACGTTTTACACTACTATTGCGATTATGACATGATAGCAATGCAAATCCAAGAGCAATTACAATTATGGAAAATAAAATAGCTTTAGAATTAATATTTAGCACATCTACTACCTATATAAAATTCGTAAAATAATGTAACTGAAATGAGCTAAAAATACAAAGAAGAAGTTTTGCTTACCTTAATCAAAAGGTAAAAAGAATTTAAATATCTTAAAATTTATACTGCAATATCTAAAAATCTTAAACAGGCTTTTCCCTTTGTTGTGATATTATAGTACTTTCTAATCCATAGTTCGGGTTAGACATGTAGAGCTAACTTCAGTACCGATTAATAACACCGTCATCCCGCTGCTTGTTAGCGAGATCTACGCCAAGATGCCGCGAATAAATCACAGCATTCGGCAAACTTTATCTATGTTAGCTATATAATTTGCTTATTAGATTACGTCATGATCATGAGTATGGTAACTTGGACAATCAAACATTTTTCCTCCTAGCCCACTGATTAGGTAAGATTCATATTCACTATGTGGATCAGACAGTTGTATAGTGTCCAGCGTTTCTAAGCTAAAACCGCTTGTATCTGATAGTAATTCATAGCTTAAATTATCTACTCTGCTAACATTGCTTATCACTCTACCATTCTCATTAGTTATAACCAGATCATAGTCATTCCCGAGCTTCATTATCTTGATAGAGATTTTATCTTCAGGTAACACTATAAGCTTCTTTGCATCATTATCATGGATTACAAATTTACCATCTTTAAAGTAGTATTTGTCTTCCGGTAAATCACCGACCTTATACTCTGACGTATGCAGTTTGTTCCAAAACTTTAAAACAGAACCTTTGTCGTCTCCCTCTGCCTTATCATACAAAGCTTTTACGTCGTAATAATCTATGGCCACATTTGCTTTGTGTTTTCCTTCCGAATCCTGATAATAACTTTTTTGTACTTTTAAAATTGTATCTTTCAGTATTATTTGCTCTTGCTTTTCTTCCGATGGTTCTGATCTTCTTGATCTTGCTAAGCTTTGAGATGGCATTGGCTGATCAGATTGCATTCCATCTTCTCTACTCACTCCCGCTAAACCTCGCAACGAGGATGAACCACTGGAAGGCTGCACTTTACTCTCTACTTTTACTTCAGATCTTTCTTCTTGGCTATTACTACCTGACCACCAATTAGATATGCCAGTCCAAACATCACTGGCAATATCACTAGCAGCTTGTGCAACGACACCAGGAGTGCCAAAATCATTATAGTTCCAATCTGATTGATTATCTTCTGGAGCAGATTTCTCTTCTGCTTTACCAGGTCTTTGTTGTACTCTCTGCTCTTCTGGCTGAGGAGAGATGTGATCACTGCCATTAAGTTAAGAGAAAAGGATGGACTATATTAATAAATCAAGTAAAATTCCTAAACTTAAAGGAAAAATAATATGAGTAAAAAAAACAATAATCGAATTCATAAAAAATAAATTGATAAGTTTAAACTTTATAAATGATCACAAAGTATCACCAAAAGACTTTCTACGAAAAAGAAAATTGCCTTTTATTGATGTATTCATTTTGATTTTCAGAAAAAGTGTGAAATCATTACAAGTGATGCTCAATGAATTTATTCTGTACACGATGAGAGATTATACAGTTACTGCAAGTGCTTTTACCCAAGTAAGACAGAAGCTAAAGTATACTGCATTTTCAGAACTTAATGATGATGTAGTTTCCCTATATTACCAGGATCAGGAGTTTAAAACTCACCATGGTTTCAGGGTACTTGCATTTGATGCTTCTATATTAATTCTACCAAAAAGTGATGAGGTAATAGAGTAGTTTGGCTTAAGAGCAGTATGGAATGGAGTTCAGAGGTTTGAAGATTATACAAGTGCAACCTTTGAAGCTTGTTATGATGTGCTAAATAATATTGCAATAAAATCGGTGTTAAGTAGAGGTGACAGTTATGAAGTTGATTTAGCAACCGATATGCTTGAAAGCCTCAGTTCAGATGACTTACTAATCTGTGATAGAGGGTATGTATCTTATCGATTTATTGCCGAGCTTACGGAAAGGAAAATTAATTATGTAATTCGTTGTCCAAGTTCATCTTTTAGTGAAGTAAACGATATGTTTAAGCCGGGCAGTCCCTCTAGTACAATAGCAGTAGCTACTGCACCTATTAAAGTGGCAAGGCAGCTAAGAAAGCTAGGATTACCTGATGAAATGGAATTTAGGCTAGTTAAAATCATACTTTCCTCTGGTGAAATTGAAGTGCTAATTACATCATTATTAGATGAGCAGCAATTTAAGGTTGAGGAATTTGAAGAGTTATACTACTTACGTTGGGGAATAGAAACATTTTTTTCTAAACTCAAAGGAAGGTTAGGCTTAGAGAATTTTACAGGTAAAAGTGTTGAAACTATTAAGCAGGATTTTTGGTCAACCATTTTTATTAGCAACCTAGAAAGTATTATGACAGAAGATGTAGAAGAGGCATTGAATGCAGACCTAGCTGATAGTAAGCTTGAAAAAAGCATTAATAAATCTGTTTCATTTAATGCAATTAAAAACTTAGCTTTCGATATTTTTTCTACAGAATCGGACATGGATTGCGTTATGGAGCAATTATCTAAGTTATTTTTAACAAACACTTTAGTTGTAAGGAAGGGGAGGAAAGTTGATCTTCATAAGATATCTGATGTTCGTTCACTCAATTACCAAAAAAGGGCTAGAAAACACGTATTTTGAATACTACCCTACTCATTTCTGAAAGACAGTATTCCTGGAGCAACTTTTGTCAAATCTTCTGTAAAATGACTTTTAAATAAGCTATTTCTTAACTAATTTACATCTAAGAGTTTATCTACTTTAAAGTTTGCTCTATTTTGTTTTAGCATTTGCCATAACTCCTTAATCACTACAAACTTTTTTGTTCAATTTTTAGCCATTCCTTCCTTAACTTAATGGCAGTGATGTCAATAGCCCCCCTGCGAAAAGCAAAAAATAGGTGAAAAACACAAGAAAGTGTATAGAATACAAATTTTGGTGGATGTTGCTGAGCAGCCGATACAGCGGCCGAAAGACAGCAAAAAACGTAAGAAAAGTTATTCCGGAAAGAAAAAAATGACCACAATAAAAACCGAAATTGTGATCGAGGGAAATGGGCAAATTCTGTCTGTTTCAAGATCACATCGAGGTCGAATGCATGATTTTCGCATAAGAAAATAGGAAAAATTGTTGGCCAAAGATAGCATAAAATATGCCGATTCTGGCTATCAAGGTTGGCAAAAACTGCAGAAAAACGTTGTGATTCCGTACAAAAAATACCGTAAAAAGCCATTAACGGAGGAGCAAAAGGAGCATAATCGAAAGTTGGCATCGTTCAGGATGCGTGTGGAAAATAAAATTCGCGAGATAAAAATTTTTAAGATTATGTCAAATGTTTACAGAAATTTTCAGAAGAAATATAACATGAGATTCAATATTATTGCGGGTATTGTAAATTTGCGGCATGGTTTTTAATAATTTTTGGGCTGGGGATTTCTTACCTGATTTTATCAGCAACTTGCTTCACGTTGTTTCGCAGGGGGGCTTGTCTTTCCTCTTTTTCCCACTCTGGACGCACTTTTGCCACAATTTTTTCAAATTCAGATGTTGTGAGCCCTGTCAATTGTCTAAAAATATACTGGGTCTTTGAAACTTTTGCGTAACTTATTGCCATCTTCCCTCTTTTAAAGCTTTCATTTTACATGCTTTTTAGTCGTTTTCACCTACTTTCTACCTTTTCGCAGGGGATCTCTTCTTTTTAAGTGCATTCTTGTAATAAATTTATATTCCTTTTCGTCAAACTCAGCGGAAGTCCCTGTTTTTGCAATTCCCCTATCAAATAACAAAATATCCTCTTTTTCAACTTTAGCTTCATTAATCGCTCTTACCAATTCTATCTTCGCTACCTTCTTCTTGCCCTTTGCAAAATCTTATACTTGTTGGCAATTGATTCTTTAATCCCACACTTACCTTAACTTGACTGTCGTTACTCTACTTTTAACCCATCCTTTATAAGATATCCTGATAGATTTATAATTGTTGAATCGAATCTGTGTAAATTATGTGACGTTTTTTTTGGTAATAGTTTTTCAACTTTGTTCATCAAATCAGTATATACTCCCTAAAAATAATCAGGGTTTATAAATTTTAGTCTCTTTGATAAACCACTATATGTTACTTTGTTTTTATCATCATTTTTGTCCATCACACACCTATTTATTACCATCTCTAGCGCTCTCAGGCTTGTTTTTTGTCCCATTAATATTAGTCTCATTAAACCCTTGAATACCATCTTATCAACTATTTAGTATTATATTTATCCACCTCATTTAATTTTCCTAGGCTCTGTGAACAAAATTTTATGAGAGCCATATAAGTGCCCCAACGAAGTTCAAAAATCCCATAAAAACCTCAGCAGTTTTATCAAAGCGGGAGAAAATCCGTCTGAAGTTTTTGATTTTACCAAAAAAACATTCGATCAAATGCCGCTCTTTATAGATATGCTCATCATAGTACCTCTGCACTTTTCGATTCTTTTTTGGAGGAATAACAACTTCGTATCCTTTGCTCTCAAGACTAGCAACAAAAGCATTACTGTCATAGCCTTTATCAGCCACTACAGTGGAGTTAGTGAAGTTTTTAGTGAGAACTTCAGCCTGCGTAATTTCGTTCCTCTGGCCAGGAGTTAGGATAAATTTCAGCGGATTACCAAGTGCATCAACAAGTGCGTGAATCTTGGTTGTGAAACCACCTTTGCTCCGTCCAAGTGCTTCTTGAGCCTGAGAATCTTTTCCATAACCAGCGGCACAAGCATGGGCTCGAACGATCGTTCCATCAATTATATGAACTTCCAAATCTGGATTCTGTTGCGTATATTGGAGCAACTTTCCCCAAATTTCTTTTTCGCACCACTTTTTAAACCTCCTGTGTATTCTCCTGTAATTGCCGTATATTTTTGGTAAGAGCCGCCACTGGCAGCCACTTCGGACCATCTACCACACTGCCTCTATGAACATTCTTAACTTTTCCTCATTTTTGCTGTGTATGCCTTTTATTCTCCTTAAGAATGAAAAAATTTGCTCCCAGTTGCTTTCTTTTATATGATATTTCATGGTAGTGTTCTTTATATGTCAATTATAGTAAACTACTGCTTTTTCCTTGTTTCTGCTACTTTTTCTTTACCTTATTTTCTCACGGTAGCATTTTGTTCACAGAACCTAGGCTTGTGTATTTATTTTCCTCTAAATCTTTAATTATTACATCGAACTTTCTTCTTAAAGGACTATTACTATCATCTAAATCAAGATCATTAAATTCTTTGTAAAAAAGTATGCCACTCATAACTCTAAGCCTCACTTTAACCCAATAGACACTATTTTGAAACTACCATAAATACTCTGATTTGTCAATTTGAGGGTTATGTTGAAAATATACTAATCACTATAGTACTTTCTAAATCAGTGGTTTAGTCTGCGGCTAATCGCCAGCACCTTCTGCTATTAACCTTACTGCTTCTATGTAACATTTATGCTCCTCAGCTAAAATACGCTCTGAGAGGCTGTGAATCCCATCATCTGGTAACACTTGCACAGCATTTTGGGTAATTATAGCACCGGCATCGACCTCAGGGGTTACGTAATGTACAGTACAACCTGTAATTTTTACACCTGCTTTTAGAGCTTGTTCTTGAGCGTTCAGTCCTCGGAAAGATGGAAGTAAAGAAGGGTGGATATTTATGACCTTATTATTCCATTTACTTAAGAAATCAGCTTTGAGAATTCTCATAAACCCTGCAAGACAAACTAAGTCAACCTCATGTTGAGTAAATATTTTATGAATTTTATCAGCATCAAGTGGCTTATCTTGAACAACAAACACTGAAATTCCGGCCTGTCTTGCTAATTTTAAACCACCAGCTTCACTATTATTTGTTACAACACATGCAACTTCTGCAGGAAAATCTTGATTTTGACACCCCTCAATCAAGGTTTGCATGTTTGATCCTCTACCTGAAATTAGTATGCCTAGTTTAATCTTTTTCATTATAGCACAGTTAATTTAAAATTTAGTTTAAGAGTTAATATTAACAAAATAGCTCAAAAAGAAAACCTAAAACATAAATTAGTTATACAAGAGGCTCATTGCTCTAGCCATAAAAATGTGGCTGTTTATCTTGCAGTATTTCACAAATCGTCTGCTCGAAAAGCATTTTATGGCTCAAATCAGTTTTTTTGCATGTAACTTCTAAGTTTATCAAATTTTCCAAAATCTTTTTAAGTTCTGAAAGTTGAATGTTTTTTAAATGAGATTTAAAGTTTTGTAACTGTTTAAAAAACAATGGTGGACTCAACTGATCAATTGCATTTTGTTCGTTCGTTCCACCTTGCATCAGCAGCAAAACACTCTCAAGGCGCAGAAAATAATTTGATATAATACGAATCAACGCTATTGGTGAAAAATTCTCTTGTGATATAAATATGCCAGAAAACTTAATAAAACGAGTCATATCTTTATTCGCTACGGCAGAGCATAAATTATCAAGTGTAGCATAGTTACTTCCAGAAGTTGAAAAACATGACTCTACGTCAATAAGTTTCAATTCTTTACTTTCTCCCAAATATAATACTAACTTTTCAAGCTCTGAATATATAGGCAACTTACTATGGTTAAAATAAGATTGCAAATGATAGATTGCTTCATTTGTATATTTTATATTATTTTCTTTCAAGTGACCTGAGATGATATCATGAAGGCTGCTGTTACTATCTTTATAGCAAGCAACTGCACCAAAATTTTTCGAGCTTTCCATATAAATTTTAGTTGCAGAGTTATATGGAAGGTCGCTCGCTATCAGCATTACATAATTGTCCCCTAAATTAGAGTCCAATACGCTTTTTAACTCCTTAGATATACTTGCGCTCACATTTATCAGCTTAATTAACTTTTTGCTAGTAAACATTGAAATGTTTGCCAATTCAGAAAACAGTAAACCAGGTGACTTATTCACTACCGCAAAATCCATTACCTGGACTGAATAACCACTCAGATTAGCAACTATTTCTCGTGCATAAAAATCAACTCTACTGTTGTCATTTCCATAAAGTAACACACCACTTAAAGCTTTAGGCCTCTCTAGGAACTTTTTAACTTTCGATAGTGTAAGCTTCATACCCTCTATAGAACATCATTATCGCCAGATGGCGGAATGTTATGTGGATCAGCTGAAAAATCTGCGTTCACATCCGCATTGACCTGTGCATGATCTGATTCTCCTGATTTTCCCATAATCTTGTTGTAAAGATTTGCTGTAGGCTGAGATATATACTTATCAAAAGGTTGAGATATCCATTCATTAAACAATTCTTTTATCATATTTACTACTCCATAAAATTAACTACGTAATATTAGTATACTGACCATAATATAACAAAAATTATTTTATGCTAAAACAATTTTTATTCTACAAGCAATGTATTGCTAAAATATTAACTTGTCTAATGTTAATTTAGTAATTATATATTAATATTACGTAAAATATATGAGAAATCCTGCTGCGTCAATCCAGAAAACGCGAATAGATAAAAACAGAGAAAATAAAATTACTATTATAGTTGGATCTTTGCTTTTAATCGCAGTGGTTAGTGCAGTAATTTTGGGAATTATGTTTCCAACAACCATACCATATAGTTTAGAAATTTTGAGGTGGTCTGCATTATTTTTGTTAGCTGCAGTAGTATGGCGAGATGTGTCTAATGCTACGGATATTGAGAAAAGCAAGCAGCACCATCGTCACCAACATAGCTTGTAAAACTTATATAGATGTATGCTAGTTTAACAATAATTAAATAAATTTATATTAGAATATTAGTAATTTTATTATTAGGTAGTTTTTTATGAGTAAAAAGAAACATGTTTTTAAGATAGTGCAGGGAGAACCCCTTAGAATGAGTGATGATTTTTTTGGAATTAACGGAGAACTTTCTGTCGTTTCTTTTAATAGCCCAGAAAATAAACTTAACTTTAAAGATTGTAAATTCTCCAAAATGCATTTTTCAGAATTAGAAAGTGAATCCTCTAGTTCGAATTTGAAGCTTTATCAACCTCCATACTTAGGAATTTACTACATTGGTCGTGAAACCGCTAAGGTATTTGGTGATAACGGATATGTAGATGCTTTTAGAATGTACAGTCTTTTTGAAGAAGACGGTAGTGTAAAAAGAACATTTTATAACTATAGCAATATTCTAGGTGATGTGATAAAACTCAACATAAAAGAAGATAATGCTAACGGTCATTATTTAGAACGCTGTTCCAGTTCTTTTTGTGCAAAAGTGTATGAACCTTCGCTGACTCCTAGTACTGCAGATATTGATGTCAGTAAGTATTTTACCGAAAATAAACAGCCACTTTATTTATCAACCCATGGTCAAATCTCTGAAAGTAATGGTGGAAATCCGTTGTTTTTGCTGGAAAAGTCTTCTGTGCTATTTGTTAATAATAGACTTGTCTATGCTTCTCTAAAATCAAATCAAGAATTAGAAATTGAGCCTTTAGATCATGAATATATTACTTTTGAGGAAGATTTGGACCGTAATTATCATAAGTATTACTTTTCGGATTTACAAGGAAAAAGAATTGAAACACCAGATAATATTGATGTTTGTTTATCAAATATGATGCGTGATAGGAATTTGAATGTAGAACATAATTTTATGAAAGAAATTCTTAGTTCTAATGAAAACTTAAAGATTATAATTGATAATTTATCTGATAGTAAGCTGAAAGGCCTTGCTACTCTTTTTAATAATGAACAAGTACAAAAAATCTTTTCTGAGCTTAGCCCAAACCAGTTGCAGATTTTAGCAAAGTGTCTAACCGACACTCAACTCCAAACCCTAGTAGAGCATTTAACTGAACATCAATTAAAAACTCTTGCTCAGGACCTAAATGAAACTAAACTAAAAATCATTGTTCCTGCTTTAAATGAAGCTCAGCTTGAAGCTTTGGTTAAGGATCTAAAGCCAGATCAGGTGAAAGACATTTTACCTCACTTAAAAATGGAGCAATTTAAGGCGCTCACTCAAAATCTAAGTAATGAGCAATTTACAGAACTTGCACAAGACTTGGCTGAGCATCACTTGACAATACTTTCTAAACAATTGGAAGGTGATCAACTAAAAGCTCTAGTGAATGGCTTGGAGGGAGGCAAGCTAAAAGATTTAATTAACAAGCTAGATCATGATAAACTGCAAACCATAGCACAAGATTTAACTGATGCTAATAGAATTCAGATAATTATTGAGTCTTTAATCACGAATCCAGAAAAACTTCAGGCTTTTGCAAATAGTATATCTGATCAGCAATTTACAGATCTTTTAAACAAGCTAGATTCAGATACGCTGATAAAAGTTATTCACAATTTACCTCATGAAAAGGTAATGAGTGCTATTGGTAATCTAGAGAATGAAAATCAATCCAGTGCTATTATTATTAAGATGCTGGCAGAGCATTTAAAAGAAGATGATGTTAGACAGGAAAAGGTTGTAGCAATGATTAAAGAATTAGTTACAAGACTTCCAACCCCTCATGAAGGTGGTATCGATCTGGATGATATGTTTGGTAAAAGTGCAGAAGAAAGCTTGCTTTATGAATATCCACATGCAGATTACTTTGGGCTAGTTGCCTAGATATTGTATAATTAATTAATGGAGTTGAATATGGTTGAGTATATAACAGCAGAAGGTCTTAAAGATACCTTTAAAAATTTTAAAGTAAAAATGGAGTCAGAAATGGAGAAAAAAATAGGAACATCAAGCGATGAATTAAATAAATCTATATTAAGCATAAGTAAAACGGTAGAGGCTGCAAAATCAAGCATAGAGGCGGCAATAAATACTACACAATCAGGTATAGGTAAGCAAATAGATAAAGTTCAGCCAGGAATAGAAGAGAAGATAAATAAATTGCAAGAAGCATTGATGGAACCTATAGGCAAGATAGAAAAAAATCTACCAACTGCTGCTGATACATCAGGTATATTAGATGATATGTTCGAAGAGGAATCACAGCTCTCTCCAGGACTCAACCTTGTTGGATGATAAAACCACTACGATCTTTGAAGGAAGCAATAGCCCATTTGCTATTGCTTCCTCCATCTTTATCAATCAATTAAACTAGGAGAAAAATGACAAACGAGAATCCCGCTAAAGAATTAACTGTGTGGCAAGCGATAGAAGTTTTAACAAAGGCTATATCACACAAAACAAAGTTGGAGTTAAAAATGCACAACCAGATAAATGAATTAGGTAAGCACCTCGATGTTATTGAAGCTGAAGTGCGCGATATAAAATCTTCACTACACTCTGAACTAAATGGAGCATCGCATGTTTTGATAGACACTGATGCAACCAACGTAATATTCATTACTTCTGCGGATCTACATAATTTATAAGTAGCTAATACCAAGTCCCATTAGAACAGGTTCTTACAAAACGAATCCAAATTCTGTTTCCAAAGGTAAATAATTTACTAACGCTCGTGCACAAATAAAAAATAAATTATGCACGAGTGTAGCGCTATAAATACAGCGTGTTATATTAAAGCTTACCTCACTATTAAAGCTATCGGTCAGATTAGATTAAAAACCTAATCTGACCGGTTTCTCTATAACCCTCTAAACCCTGATATCATTATAGGTGAATTAGTTTAATTAGTGGTTAAGAGCAATTACATATAAATTGATTTTATCTGTACATTGATATAGCATAAACTATATTGGTTTGAACTATCGTGCAGCTTTATAAATCGTTATTGTTACTTTTGCTAGCTATATCAATAGTTATAGTTTTGAAATTACCTGAAAATTTAAACAGCGCGTTAAATTGGTCTCAATCAATTCTAGATTTTGATCTATCCTTTCGCACCATATTAATATCTTTTTTATCAGTTGCATTTTTGGTTGTTCTACCCGCCAGAACTCTAAGTTTCTCAGAGACGATATCTTTTTTTGCCTACACTACCTGTTCACTCGGTGCAATTTTATCCAAGCAGATGATATTGGTTATAATATTCTGTGAACTGATGAGTATTAGTGCATTTTTTGTCATTGCAGCAGGTTCCAAGGATAGTGGACCCGCAATAAGGTACGCTTGTGTACATTTCTTTGTTGGAGTTGCATTAATAGCAGGGCTAGCGCTCGCACCTATCCACAATGAAAATACACTTAACCTCATAATCATAGGCCTATTGATAAACAGTGCTTGTTTTCCTTTTTCATTTTGGGTTGTTGATGCATATCCTGCTGCATCGCTACATGGTACTACCTACCTATCTTTATTTACCACTAAAGTCTCTTTTTTAGTTATGCTTTTACACACTTATGGTTTGTGGCAGAATCATACTGAAACATTAGCGTTTTTAGGTTCTATTACTGTCATTTACAGCATTATATTTGCTTCTCTTGAAAAAAACATTCGCAGATTTTTGTGCTATAATGTTGTGGGACAAATGGGCCTGCTAATTATTGCAGGAAGTTTGCTTAGTCCTTCAGAGAGTGCTATACCAAGCCTCACGCTACATATAATTTTCTCTCTTTTTTATCAATCATTATTATTCGTGGTTGCAAATTCAGTTATTGCGCGAACAAAATCAACTAGCTTTAATGGTATTGGTAAATTTATATCAGTGGAAGGCATGTGCGCTATAATTGCAATACTCACAATGGCTGCATTTCCTGGAACCGCTGGATTTATTAGTAAATCATACATCGCAACTGAAATTGAAATGAACGCTGCTGCCTTAAAAGTATATAAAAATTTATATAAGATCCTAAATTTACTGCTTTATTTGAGTGTAGGACTAAAGTTCATTTATTACATATTTATTGCTAAAGGTAAGTCAAAACTCTCAGCAGAGAAAGAAAACAAGCTACCTATGATTACTTTGGCGTTTATATGCGTGGTTGCTGGCAATCCTTATTTGTTTATTTACAATCAGTCTTCAATTTTTGATCTGGTATACACCACAAAAAATATTTGGTCTCAATTTAATTTATTACTATGTACTACTCTATTGTTTATTCCACTCAGAAAGTTATTTTACCCGAGAATAAACTTTAAAATGGATGTCGACTGGATTTTTAGAGCTTTTGTGCCATATATTATCTCATTATTCAATAAATTGGCCTCTAAAATAAAGGGAATGTTTGCCATTCTATTGCAAAACTTGACTAATTTGCTTACTAGTATATACTTTAATAATATTACTAAACTTGAAGGAGTGCTGAGTTATAATTCAGTAAGTTTTGTTTCAGCTGCTTCTCTCTTTTTAATTAGTGTTCTACTAGTGTTATTATGTTTAAATCATTAACCGATAGTTTAAATTCTGTATTTAATAAACTCAAAGGAAAGTCAGTTATTTCCGAGGATGACTTTAACCTTGCTATGCGTGAAATACGTATAGCTTTAATTGAGGCTGATGTTGCACTCGAAGTAGCCAAACAATTTATCAATGACATTAAAGATAAGGTGGTTGGAGAAAAAGTCATAAAAAGTGTTTCTCCGGCACAAATGATAATCAAAATTGTTCAGGATAATTTAGTTTTAGTTCTTGGATCAGAAAAAAGTGATTTGAATTGCGCAGCTAAAGCCCCTAGCGTAATCATGATGGTGGGTTTACAAGGTGCAGGTAAAACAACCACTTCAGGAAAGCTTGCTTTAAAACTAAAAAAACAAAAGAAAAAAGTGATGCTCGCTTCACTGGATATTTATAGACCAGCTGCTCAAAAACAGCTTGAAGTGCTAGGTAAACAAATAGATGTTAACACTTTGCCTATAATAATGGACGAAAAGCCACTTTTAATTGCACAAAGAGCATTAGAAATAGCGAAAAACGATAGTTATGATGTATTGATACTGGACACTGCAGGTAGGCTTCATATTGACGATAATATGATGAACGAACTGAAAGAGGTGAAAGAAGCTACTTCGCCTGCAGAAGTTATTTTAGTGACCGATGCTATGATAGGTCAGGATGCAGTAAATATCGCCAAATCATTTAATGAGACAGTAGGTGTAACTGGCATTATTCTCACGCGTGTTGATGGTGATGCACGTGGTGGTGCTGCTCTTTCCATGAAAATGGTTACTAATTGCCCAATTAAATTTATTGCTTGTGGTGAAAAATTAAGCGACCTTGATGATTTTTATCCGGATAGAATTGCAAAGAGAATACTTAGTATGGGTGATGTCGTTTCATTAGTTGAAAAGGCTGCAGAAATTGTCGGTCAGGAAGAAATTGATAAACTACAAAAGAAAGTAAAAAAAGGTAAATTTGACCTAAACGATTTAGTAGGAATGCTAAGAACTCTTAATAAAATGGATGGCATGGCTGGTATAATGAAGTTCATTCCCAGTTCATTCACGCAAAAGCTAAGCAGTGGTGTGCCAGATGATAGCAAAGTAAAAAAATATATCGCTATCATCAACTCAATGACTGAAAAAGAAAGGCAAAATCCAGATATTTTAAACGGAAAAAGAAGGCTCAGGATTGCAAAAGGCTCTGGAACAAGCGTACCAGATATTAACCTCTTAATTAAGCAATATGACCAAATGAGCTCCATGGTAAATAAATTCAGTAAAGTTGATCACAGCAAACTCAAAGAGTCTGATTTGATGGACATGCTGGGTAAAAAGTAGAGATTAATATAAAAAAGGTATATTAAAAAAGCAAGGAAAGTTGAGTGATTCGTCATCAGACTTTATGATTCGTTTTTTGAGATTAAAAATGTATAAATATTTAACACTCCCGTGACATATTTTATAACCTAGCCATACAAAAACTTCAACCTTGCAAGTGCTTCTCATAACATATAAGATTAGCTTTGTTTTTTTGTCAAAATAACGTCGTATTTCAATGAGTCTGGTATTGGTTTCAGTATTATTAATAGTTTTTATTTTATTGGTTTTGTCGTTTTTGTTTTCAGGAGCAGAAATAGGTTTAACCTCAATTAGCCGTTCTCGAATTAATAAGCTAAAACTAGACGGTAACACAAGGGCCAAGATAATAGACCGCTTGTTAAATCGAAAAGAATTAACAATAGGTACAATATTGCTTGGCAATACAGTTATTAACATTACTTGCTCTGCATTGTTTACAGCAATGTTTATAAATCTTTTCGGAAATGAGAGCATTTTTCTGTCAACAATTATAATGACATTTTGTATTCTGCTGTTTTGTGAAGTGCTGCCAAAAACTTACGCTATTCAAAATCCTGAAAAATTTGCGTCGTTTTCTGCGTATTTTTTGTTGTTTTTTGTGAAAATTTTTTCTCCACTTACGTTAGGTATTCAATTTATCGTCAATCTCATCCTGAAATTATGTGGGTTACATAAAGACAAAGAAGTGATATCTGCAGCAGATGCAATGCGTAATATGATTACCTTGCATCGCAGTGAAGGAACTATGTTGCAGCAGGATTTGGATATGTTGAACAGCATACTTGATTTAGCTGAAACAGAAATATCGCAGATCATGACCCATAGAAAAAATTTGTTTTCTCTTGATATAAATCTAAATAAAGAAGATTTGATAAGGGAAATTTTAACCAGTAGTCATAGTAGAATTCCTTTGTGGCAAAAAGAACCAGAGGATATTATTGGTGTAATTCATGTGAGGGATCTAATAAATGCCTTGCGTGAAAAGAATAACAAAACAGAGGAAGTTGATATCGCTCAAGTGATGTCGAAACCTTGGTTTATACCAGAAAGTACGCTGCTCAGCGTGCAACTTCACAACTTTCGTAAAAATAGGAAACACTTTGCACTTGTTATTGACGAATATGGAGCATTGCAAGGGATCGTAACTCTTGAGGATATATTAGAAGAAATTGTTGGAGATATTTCCGATGAGCATGATTTGATTACAGAAAATTCCATCAAGAAAGTATCTGACAACCTTTATCATATAGAAGGAGAGACACCCATTAGAGACATCAATAGGCAGTTACATTGGGACCTGCCTAATGAAGAAGCCTCAACTTTAGCTGGTATGATTGTGAATGAAATAGAGCGTATTCCTGACGAAAGTGAGGAATTTTCTATGTATGGTTTTCATTTTAAGATTTTAAAAAAAGATAAAAATGTTATTACTATTGTTGAAGTGCAAGTAAAAATTGATAATACTGATAAGAGCAGTTAATTAGTGGAGTTTTATGGAAGACACAGTTAAAGTAACAGCTGAAGAGCTGAAGGGATATATAGAAAGAATTGAAAAGCTTGAAGAAGAGAAAAAAGAGGTACAGGATCATATCCGCGATGTATACCTGAAAGCAGCCGATGAAGGTTGGGATACAAAGGTTATGAAACAAATTATCAAGCTAAGAAAGATGGACGATGATGACAGGGAAGAGCAAGAAATATTGCTTGATACATACAAACGCGCACTTGGAATGAGCTGCGAAGAAGAGTTAAGTGAATAACAGAATTGTAATTGGAATAAGTGGTGCATCTGGTTCTGTTTATGGTGTACGTATTTTAGAGGCGTTAAGAAATATTAACAAATCTCTTGTGCAATCCTCTGTTGCCCCTATGCTCTCTCCTATTACTTCAGCACCTTCTTCTGTCATCCCAGTGCTTGACACTGGGATCCAGGGAAAAAGAAATATAGATTCCAGGGTCACGCGCTGGAATGACACCAAACTGTGTTATGAAACTCATCTGGTAATTAGTAGTGCTGGCAAAATAACTATAGCTCATGAAATTCCAGAAAAACTCGAAGAGATTACATCACTTGCAGACTTTTATTATTCTGAGGAAAAAATAGGAGAAAAGATAGCAAGTGGCTCGTTTAAAACTTTAGGGATGATAGTAGCTCCATGCTCTATGAAAACAATGTCTGAAATTGCATCGGGTGTTACTTCCAATTTATTGACAAGAGCTGCAGATGTAACACTTAAGGAAAGAAGAAAGCTAGTCCTCATGGTGCGGGAAACCCCACTACACCTTGGACATTTGCGTAATATGTTAAAGTTGACAGAGATGGGAGCAATAATCGCTCCGCCAGTGCCATCATTCTATACTAAACCAAAATCATTGAATGATATAATTGATCATTCCGTTGGTAAAGTGTTGGATTTATTTGATATCAAGTGCCCTAATTTCAAAGAGTGGCAGGGAGTGTAGCCAAGTGACAATTATTATTGATGGTAAAAAAATAGCAAATGACCTTTGTGAAAAGTTATCACAAAAAATTGATATTTTAAAAAAAGAGCACAATATTTTCCCATGCCTTAAAGTAATTCTTGTTGGTGAGAACCCAGCAAGTCAGGTATATGTTCGTAATAAACAAAAGAAAGCAGAGTCAATAGGAATAGAATCTGAAACTATTTTTTTATCTGGCACAATATCAGAAGATGAGTTAATTGGAAAAATCAACGAACTGAATAATGATCCATCTGTACATGGCATTTTAGTGCAACTGCCTTTACCAGATCACATTAATGCAAGCAGAGTAATTAACTCAATAAGCGTAGAAAAAGATGTGGATGGTTTTCATAATGAGAATGTTGGCAAACTAGTTAAAGGTGAAAAAAATTGTCTTATACCGTGTACTCCCAGAGGTGCTTTGTATTTAATTAAATCAATTGGAGAAAACCTTTCTGGTAAAAATGCAGTGGTGATTGGCCGATCAAACATCGTTGGCAAACCGATGTTTCATCTACTATTGCAAGAGGACTGTACTGTTACTATTTTACATTCAAGAAGCAAAAACTTAGCTGAATATTGCTCCAAAGCAGACATAGTAGTTGCAGCGGTTGGCAAGCCCAATTTCGTGCAAGCAGACTGGATAAAAAACGATGCAATAGTAATTGATGTTGGCATAAATGGCATGCAAATAGATGGTAAAAGCAAGCTTGTAGGTGACGTTGATTTTGAGAGAGCAAAGGAAAAAGCCAAAGCTATTACTCCAGTGCCAGGTGGTGTTGGGCCAATGACAATTGCATTTCTGATGATGAATACTTTTACTGCTGCTTCTTTGCAAAAGGGTTTGGCAGCTAAGAGCTTGTCCACAAACTAGTAAATCAAGCATATTCCCTACTTAACATAACTTTACTCATAGCTAAATATATAAAATTTTCTGTTGAAGTTGTTAGCAGATCATATTCTTTTGATAATCTCCTATTTCTATTAATTCCCAAGCAAAAGTTCTTTCCACAACCCATCTTCGCGGCTGTACTATAGGTGTGTCTTGATGTACCCAAAATCTGCACGGAGAGCTCTTAACAATTTCAATGTCTATTCCATATTCTTTCTTTATATGATCCTTTAAGCCTTTTCCTTGATACCCCATATTAGCCCACATTTTCCTAATATTAGTATATTGTTTCTTCATGTTATTCATTAGACCTCTTTCAAAATTCATATCATCAGCTCAAAATTATGAATTCCAGCAATAAAATTAAACTTCAAACCGAAGCGTTTTTGCCTATTTCTATATCTGTCTGCGATAATTTTAAATCTTTTCAGCAAACCAATCACATTTTCCACCACCACTCTTTTGCTTACAAGCTCTTGATTTTCTTTCTTTTTTTCTTATCTAATGGCTTCTTTTTCGTCCTTCTATGCGGCAGTTCCACGTTTGCGTGAATTTTCTGCATCCCTCTGTAACCGCTATCTGCTAGGACTTTTATGTCCTCTAACATGTGAATTTTGACTCCTTGAAAAGCCAAAATCATGTTTTCTACCATTCGCTCAATTGTTACCTCTTTTACCCCTGTCAAACGCAGGAATTTCTCCCCTTTCAACTTTTCTATTTCTCTGTATCTCATACCTTTAATTGTATGTTTTTATACTAATTTTTCCCTTTTTGTCAATTTTGAAAGAGGTCTAATGTTTGCTACTTCTCTTTTTGAGTTCTTGTAAAACCCGCTGAGTGCTGCAATTGTTGACTTAACTTTTGGGCCAAATGTATCTGTGGTAACGACTTCTGTCAGCTTGCTACTTTTTCTTTTTCCACATTTCCTGCAACGTCCACGTTCCAATTGATACTCAATTACATACGGTTTTATTTCTGGAAGATCTACTTTTTGATGAATGTATGGCTCTTTTGATATTGCAATTTCTCCATCACACTCTCACGCATTTGGCAACCCTATTTTCACTACTTCATTCGCATTCATTTTTGGGCGACAATGACCTTCATGCCCAACCTGTGCCCCTATTGCTCTTTGGCTTATCTTCTTTGGTTTTGTATAATTCTTTGGAGCTTGGTATCGATGAATTTTTTGAATTTAAGCCGAGCTTTTCTCTTAATTCAGCATTTTCGATCCTTACTGCCTTATTCTCAGCCCTCAAATTTTCGTTTTCTATCTCCAATCCCTTTATTTCTGCTTTTAGCTGCTCTATTTCTGTTTTTAAGTTTTTTGAGAAGACTTGCTAGTAGATCAGACATACTTACCACACATACCACCTATATTTTTAGCATTTCTTTTCTACTACTTATTTTACCGCTCCGCTGAACGGATACCTTTTTCTGGGTAAAGTCACTTACTTTGAGAAGTACTATATACTAACATTTCCCATTCATGATTCATTTTCCACTAAGTTACTCTGAATTTTGGTTATATTGTTTGTAGATTTTACTGCTGAAATCTCAAATTTCGAGTGAGTTTTCAAGAAGGATTCAACTGACTTACCAAAAAAATCATATCTCCACCCCTTAAATAATTTATCTGTCTGTCCAGATATTGATTTGATCAATTCATCTTTTGAAGAAACTAATTTTCTTGATATATTACTTTCTTTGCATTTATTCTCTAAAATAATTGATAGTATATCAAATACTGATTTATCATAACTACTTGGCATCGGCTGTATCCACTTTTTCTCATTTGCATCAAAAATATTGATAAGCTCTAGCAAATCTTCGTCTTTTATATTTCTTGTATTTTCTTTTATATCGTCCAGAATTTCACTAAGATTTTCTACGTTTTTTTCAATCAAATTAGTTATCACAGAATTGTTAATCACCTTGTTACGATTCATATTGTAACGTTGTGCTAAGGTTTCTTGCCACTCACAAACCGCTTTAATGGTTAACATTAATCCTGGATTTGCTTCACAATTACATTTTATTCTCTTCCATGCATCCTTTGGGCTGTGTAGATATTTATCTATGTCAGCTATCGACTCCATTTCTTCTTTAAACCAGTAAATTCTGTCATTTTTTTCAAGCTTATCATGCAATATTTGGTGTAGTTCATATAGATATATCACATCGTTTAATGCATAGTCCAGTTGATCTTCGGACAATGGTCGTTTTAACCAATCTGAATTTTTAGCTTTAATTTTATCTAAAACCACCCCCCTGTATTGTTCTATTAATTTTGAATAACCGATAAAGTCGTAATAATACTGACACAACATTGCAGCAATTTGGGTGTCAAAAATGGGAGTTGGAATACATTTAAATACAGTAAATAAGGACTCTATGTCCTGTCTGCAACTATGAAATACCTTAATTATTCCTTCATTCAGCACTATCTTCTTAATAGGTGATAAATCAATTTCTTGAGCTAATGCATCTACAATAAAACCTCTATCTCCGTCAAAAATTTGAATTAATGATAATTTTGGATAGTAATTTATGTTATTTCTAATAAATTCTGTGTCAACTGCTATAAATTTTGGTTTTCTTGCTATTAATTCTTTACATATATCTTCCAACTCTGATGTTACATTGATTAGCATATACTTTTTATTCAGCCAGTCCATTTTACCACTTATATTGGATTTTTACAACCTTAAGTGTTACTACGCAGGTGACACGTTTTGAAGAAGACTCTATTATTGGTAAGCAGTTTGATACATATATGAGCACTAACAAACAATTAGACGTGCTGGCTTTCTTAAGTAGAGATGTGGAGAATATACCTAAATTCCATTCTACAATATTAACTAAACTTTGTGGCAATATTAGAGCAAAAGACCTATTATTTTATAAGCCACTCAACTATGTGGATAGAAGAAAGTCGTTATCCGGTGCACAAATTGGAGAACTTGCGAGCTTTATTGCAAAAATTCATGAGCATCAGCCACCCACTCTAAAGGGCAGGCCATATAAGATAATTGTTGAAAGTGAAGGTCAGTATGTCTTCATAGTATTTTTTAGTTATTCAGTTAAATATTTACACAAATTATTTCCAGTTGGAGCTTCTGTGATTATCAGCGGCAAACTTGAAAGTTTTGCCGAATACTTGCAAATTACTCATCCAGATTATGTATCACTTAACATCAACCAATTTAAAGAAATTGCATGTATAGAGCCTGTGTATCAATTAAATTGTGGTATTACTAACAAGAGCATTAGAAAAATAATAAATTCTAATCTGAAAGAATTGCCTGATTTGCCAGAGTGGATAGATGATGCATTGATTGGACAGAAAAAATGGTTCAGTTGGAAAGAAAGTATCATAAAGTTGCACAAACCTGAATCGTTGGCTGAAGCGGAAATTTGTAGGAAAAGGCTTGCTTATGACGAGTTGCTTGCATATCAACTGGCACTGAAATTTGCACGAAAAGACAAACTAAAGGAGAGAGGAAGGGAATTTGTAATATTAAACAAGTCTAAAGAACAAATTTTAAATGAGTTATCATTTCAATTAACTAATGATCAAATTCGCGCAATAGATGAAATTTCAGAAAAACAAAAATCCAAGTATCGTATGATAAATTTGCTGCAAGGCGACGTCGGCAGTGGCAAAACAGTGGTTGCACTTTTTGCAATGATAAATGTAGTGGAAAATAATCTGCAGGCGGCTCTTATGGCGCCAACTACTATTCTTGCAGAACAGCATTACAATTGGATTGAAGAAATTTTGTCTGCTACTAACATAAAAGTTGCCTTGCTTACTGGTAAAACTGCGCGCAAGGAAAAAAAGACGATTATGAACGAGCTTGCAAGTGGTATTATAGATATAGTAATCGGCACTCACGCACTTTTTCAAGATAAAGTCATATTTAAGGATTTAGGTCTTGCAGTAATAGACGAACAGCAACGATTTGGTGTGATGCAGAGAAATCGTTTGGTAGAAAAAGGAGAAAATGCTGATATACTTTTTGTTACTGCAACACCAATTCCAAGAACTCTGCAGCAAGCTATCTATGGCGATGTTGAATGTTCAATTTTAAGAGAAAAACCAAAATCCAGACTGCCAATAAAAACCGTAATTATCAATATCAAAAAGGTCGCAGAAGTTATTGAAAAACTGAAAGGTGCCATAAATAGAGGTGAAAAAGCATATTGGATTTGTCCTTACATAGAGGAAAATGAGGATTTATCCACGGAAGTAGAGTTTCAAAAGAAGTCTATTGCTGCGGTAGAGATGCGCTTTAAGGAATTACAAAAAATATTTTCTGATAAGGTTGGCATAATACACGGAAAATTAACTCAAGATCAGAAAGATCAGGTTATGTTTTCTTTTAAAAGAAATGAATTTTCTCTGCTGGTTGCAACCACTGTTATAGAAGTTGGTATAGACATACCAGATGCAACTATTATGATTATAGAAAATGCAGAGCAATTTGGGTTATCACAATTACATCAGCTAAGAGGCAGAGTAGGACGAGGAAGTAAGCCATCTTTTTGTGTGCTATTACACGATGCTTTAAGTAAAAATTCACATTCAAAGCTAAAAATTATGTGCGAGTCACAAGATGGATTTTACATTGCTGAAAAAGATATGATGCTGAGAGGCAGTGGGGATATTTTAGGAACGAGACAATCAGGATGTATGGAATTCAAGTTCGCCGATTTATATAAAGACGGGGAGCTGCTGAATCTTGCATATAATAATGCAAAAGACATCATTGCTGAGAATAAGTCTTTTGAGTTACTTCTCGAGATATTTGAATATAGAAGTAGGTTACATTTTTCAAAATTCCAGTAGGTAGAACGATTTTAAAACTCAATAGATTTCTTGTATAGCTGGAACTCAAAGAAAAATCAGTTGATGTCATTCCAGCGCGTGACGCTGGAATCTAGGTTTTTCTTACTGGATTGTATATTAATATATGTTCCTATTGTAAATATTTTTATATCTTGATCCCAGTGTCGGAGCACTGGGATGACACCATTTTTGGGACAACTGACCTAAAACGCAACGTTCGTACAGCTATGTATAAAGTACTGGGATGACACCTGGTTATGCAAGAAGTCTAATCTCTTTCTAGCTAGATCTAGTATTACAAGTATTTTAATTATTTGTATGTAGAAATACAGAAATATGAACAATTTTGAGACAAGCATATGAATAGATATAATCAAGAAGATAATAACATAAAATTGATGAAAGGCACATCAATCGGTAGTGGTAATATGTATAGAGCTAAGTTAATTGATAGCTCTGGTGGAAAACTTGTGCCCAACTCCTCTTTTAATTTTTCCAACCTTTCAGAGCGCCTAGTAGTACCAACTACGAACCAGCCATATTTGATAAGTAACCTTGCTAGACTTTCTCCAATGCCAGATGATGCTCCTGTGATCAGACAAACTTTTCTGTTCAAGGATAAACCCTTCTCAACCGACTACATGTTGCTTCTCGCTTTCCTTGCTAATACCTACTTTGCTTAGAGAGGAGGATACTCCTCTTTCCTGCTCCTTGGAAATGATTTCTTCTAACATCGTAACTTCGGTCTTCATTGACTTGCCCTTAGCAACCTCTAGAGCATTGGTTGCAAATTGGAATGCCTCTCCTACTTTTCCATTTTTTAGCAACACTCTACTCATTAATATCGAAAATTGAACACCTGTTTTAGTTTCTTTCTTTATACTTAGATCCCCTGCTTCAGCTTCAATTTCATCCAACGATTTTTTCCCTTCTTCCATAGCAGCTCTGAGGTAACGAATTGCAGTACGATCATAATCATCATTAGAGCCTATAGCTTTGAATAATTTCTGAGCTTCTGAATAATGTTTTAGTGCAGAATCGAAAGCTTCTGAATCGAAAGAGCTGTTTAAATCATGCTCTAAAGCCCCTGCGTTAAAATGCACTTTAGCTTTAGTAAAATTGCTAATATTAGGTTCAGATAACAACTCTAACGCCTTTTCTGTGTTGCTATTTGCAAACTCTTTATATTCTTTCTGTTGTTCTCCTGATGTTTTTAAGGCTAATACTCTGTATATTGCTGAAATTAAGTAAAAACTTCTAGCCTGCAATTCTTTATTTTCAGCTTTAGTAGCTTTTTCCAAAGCATCCTTTGCGATCTCTAGTGCTTCTTGATGTTGACCTAAGTAATAATAACAACTTGTAAGTCTGCACTGAATAAGCGCTGAATATACATTTGTAATTTCACTATCTTTTAAAGCTTGTAAACCAAGATTAATTATTTTTCCCCATTCCTCAGATTTCTTAAGAGCACCGTACTCTTGGAAAAATTTTTCAAGAAAATTATCATTACCTTTTGACTCATTAGGTTGTAACATACTCACTGCCATTAAGTTAAGGAAGGAATGGCTAAAAATTGAACAAAAAAGTTTGTAGTGATTAAGGAGTTATGGCAAATGCTAAAACAAAATAGAGCAAACTTTAAAGTAGATAAACTCTTAGATGTAAATTAGTTAAGAAATAGCTTATTTAAAAGTCATTTTACAGAAGATTTGACAAAAGTTGCTCCAGGAATACTGTCTTTCAGAAATGAGTAGGGTAGTATTCAAAATACGTGTTTTCTAGCCCTTTTTTGGTAATTGAGTGAACGAACATCAGATATCTTATGAAGATCAACTTTCCTCCCCTTCCTTACAACTAAAGTGTTTGTTAAAAATAACTTAGATAATTGCTCCATAACGCAATCCATGTCCGATTCTGTAGAAAAAATATCGAAAGCTAAGTTTTTAATTGCATTAAATGAAACAGATTTATTAATGCTTTTTTCAAGCTTACTATCAGCTAGGTCTGCATTCAATGCCTCTTCTACATCTTCTGTCATAATACTTTCTAGGTTGCTAATAAAAATGGTTGACCAAAAATCCTGCTTAATAGTTTCAACACTTTTACCTGTAAAATTCTCTAAGCCTAACCTTCCTTTGAGTTTAGAAAAAAATGTTTCTATTCCCCAACGTAAGTAGTATAACTCTTCAAATTCCTCAACCTTAAATTGCTGCTCATCTAATAATGATGTAATTAGCACTTCAATTTCACCAGAGGAAAGTATGATTTTAACTAGCCTAAATTCCATTTCATCAGGTAATCCTAGCTTTCTTAGCTGCCTTGCCACTTTAATAGGTGCAGTAGCTACTGCTATTGTACTAGAGGGACTGCCCGGCTTAAACATATCGTTTACTTCACTAAAAGATGAACTTGGACAACGAATTACATAATTAATTTTCCTTTCCGTAAGCTCGGCAATAAATCGATAAGATACATACCCTCTATCACAGATTAGTAAGTCATCTGAACTGAGGCTTTCAAGCATATCGGTTGCTAAATCAACTTCATAACTGTCACCTCTACTTAACACCGATTTTATTGCAATATTATTTAGCACATCATAACAAGCTTCAAAGGTTGCACTTGTATAATCTTCAAACCTCTGAACTCCATTCCATACTGCTCTTAAGCCAAACTACTCTATTACCTCATCACTTTTTGGTAGAATTAATATAGAAGCATCAAATGCAAGTACCCTGAAACCATGGTGAGTTTTAAACTCCTGATCCTGGTAATATAGGGAAACTACATCATCATTAAGTTCTGAAAATGCAGTATACTTTAGCTTCTGTCTTACTTGGGTAAAAGCACTTGCAGTAACTGTATAATCTCTCATCGTGTACAGAATAAATTCATTGAGCATCACTTGTAATGATTTCACACTTTTTCTGAAAATCAAAATGAATACATCAATAAAAGGCAATTTTCTTTTTCGTAGAAAGTCTTTTGGTGATACTTTGTGATCATTTATAAAGTTTAAACTTATCAATTTATTTTTTATGAATTCGATTATTGTTTTTTTTACTCATATTATTTTTCCTTTAAGTTTAGGAATTTTACTTGATTTATTAATATAGTCCATCCTTTTCTCTTAACTTAATGGCAGTGGTAACATACTCCCCCCACCAGACTAAATTATTTCCTCAGTATATTGCTTTTTTACATAAAAACAATACTTTTGTTTCCATATTCATTAGACCCCCTGCGAAACAACGTGAAGCAAGTTGCTGATAAAATCTGGTAAGAAATCCCCAGCCCAAAAATTATTAAAAACTATGCCTCAAATTCACAATTCCTGCTATAATATTAAATCTCATGTTGTATTTCTTCTGAAAATTGCGGTAAACATTTGACATTATTTTGAAGATTTTTATCTCGCGAATCTTATTTTCCACACGCATCCTGAACGATGCCAGCTTCCGATTATGCTCCTTTTGCTCCTCCGTTAGTGGCTTTTTACGGTGTTTTTTGTACGGAATCACAACGTTTTTCTGCAGTTTTTGCCAACCTTGATACCCAGAATCGGCATATTTTATGCTATCTTTGGCCAACAATTTTTCCTGTTTCCTTATGCGAAAATCATGCATTCGACCTCTATACGACTTCGAAATCGACAGAATTTGCCCATTTCCCTCGATCACAATTTCGGTTTTTATTGTGGTTGCTTTCTTTTTTCCGGAATAACTTTTCTTACGTTTTTTGCTGTCTTTCGGCCGCTGTATCGGTTGCTCCGTGACGTCTGCTAAAATTTTTAAAATCCTTTCTGGCGTCAGCGTTCTATCCTTTTTTATAGTAATTTTTTTGGCCAATAATGGCTACATTTTCTTAAAAAGTCGGCAAATATTTGAGTTGTGCAAATTAAACAAAAACCCTAAAAATGGATGCGTTATGTACGTTCTGTAATAAATTAGAACACATAAAATCCTGTCTTCTAGCTCCTCAACATGCGATTTTCTTCCGTGACATTTCTTTTTCGCCTCCATTTTTTCCTACTCTGGACGCACTTTTGCCACAATTTTTTCAAATTCAGATGTTGTGAGCCCTGTCAATTGTCTAAAAATATATGGTGTTCTTGCTATTTTTACGTAACTTATTGCCATCTTCCCTCTCCTAAAACTTTCATTTTACATGCTTTTTAGTCGTTTTTACCTACTTTCTACCTTTTCGCAGGGGGTCTTCAGTTGTTTTTTTCTTTAAAAATTCAGCCCAATTGTTCATGTCAGCGTTTGCAAGTTCAGGTTGATTACGTAAATTAATTAGTCTATGTTCGCGCACATCTTTATCAGCATGAAGGCAAATAATCCGGTTATTTTCCATGTTCAATCTTTTAAGAGGTTTCATTGCAAAATCAGGGTTAAATTGTCCTTCAAGGAAGATTAATTTTTTGTCGGTTATTTTGGATAATTTTTCAACCCAATTATTTGTGGTAATTTCTTGCCATCTTTCTCCACTTCCATAATCTTTAATCATTTCTTCAGTACTTGGAACTCCTACGCTATCAAAATAATTAATAGAAATATCATCAGAACCAAATTTAGCTTCTATAGCTTTTAAAACAGTTGTTTTTCCAGCACCAGATGCACCTGTAATGAATATAAATAGTGGCTTTTCTGTGTTCATATAATTTAATTTCATAATTTCCCTAATCGTTCAATGCATAGTTCTCTAATTTTGAAAACTTGCTCCGAGTTATATGGTATATGTGGATTATTGGTCAACCAATTCTCAATAAACTGTTTATGTTTTTTCACTTTGTAATTACCAAGACATTCAGGTTCGATTCTCTCTTCATCTATTAGCTCTAATGGTGAACTATCATTTGAAAAAGTTATATCAATAATTTGATTTCTATAGCGAAGGCAGCAATGCATTTCAGGAATTTGTGATAAATCAAACTTACTCAATACAGAAAAAACTCCAGGAGTATTCGCATTATTCATCATAAAGACAGCTATATGTAATGTTACACCAGCTCTACATTCGCAACCCAACTTATAAATAAGCGATGTTTTGTGCTGCATGTACCACATTTCTCACCAAGTACTGACAAATAATCTGCACGATTGTGATTACGTCCGTAAGGAAGTTTATGTACATAGTTCAATGCTTCACAAAACGTGGTGATATTAAGGGTTAAAAAAAGATTTGATATAGGTTTATTTTGATCTAAATATATTTGATTCATAACACCTTCCTTAAAAACATACATGTTGCTCCATCAACGTAAGTAGAGAGGAAGTATACGCGCGCTAAAGTTAAAATCCGGCCAGGACGATTGTATAGCCGCAATAAAACCGACAAACCTAAACGCCATCATGTTTTTAGGAGAATTTGCTAATGAAGTCCCTTAAATTGACACCATTGGCTGGATGGTACATCTATTTAGCTGCCAGCGCCAGGAAATATTGATTCCCTTCTCTTTTAGGTGCTAATTCTACTTTTGCAATATCCTCAGTATCCGTAATTAGCCGTTCTAATTTCTCCAGCCCAACATCGGTGTTGATAAGTTCCCTTCCTCTAAATCTCATTGTCACTTTAACTTTATGTCCATGTTCAAGAAACTCCCTCGCGTGACGTAATTTTGTTCCATAGTCATGATCACCAATATTAGGACCTATTTTTATTTCTTTCGTAGTTAATGTTTTTTGTTTCTTCTTTGCTTCGCTTGCTTTCTTCTTTGCATCATATTTTTGTTTACTGTAATCTAAAATTTTACACACTGGAGGAGTTGAATCAGGTGCAATTTCGACCAAGTCCAAACCAACACTTTGTGCAGATTCCAAAGCTCGCTCTATCAACACAACTCCAATCATTTCACCAGTATGGTCAACTAAGCGTACTTCCCTAGCTGTTATGAATTCATTTATTCTACTTTTGTTACTTTTTTTAACTGACAAATTCCTACTCCTTTAACTTAAATTAATATTTTTTAATAGTAGTTGGGTAGCTTGTTCAAGAGGAAAAGACTCTTGTTTTTCTGACCCTAAATTTCTTATTGACACAGTTCTATTTGTGATCTCATTTTTACCTATCACCCATAATATAGGCACCTTATTTGAACTATGCAAGCGTATCTTATAATTAATTTTTTCATTTGTTAAATCAGTCTTAACTCTAACACCATATTCTTTCAGGGTATTACTAACTTCCATAGCATATTCATCAGCTTCATTGGTAATGGTCAAAACAGCAAGTTGTGTAGGAGCAAGCCAAAGTGGAAATTTTCCTGCATAATGCTCTATCAAAATTCCGATAAAACGCTCAAAAGCACCAAGAATTGCTCTATGCAACATAACAGGGTGGTGCTTTTGCCCATCTGCTCCTATATAAAAAGCTCCGAGCCGCTTTGGTAAAATAAAATCAACCTGTAACGTACCACACTGCCAACTTCTACCTATTGCATCCTTTAGAACAAATTCTAATTTGGGACCATAAAACGCACCTTCACCGGGACTTAGTTCATAACTGAGCCCTGCCTCTTTAACTGCCTCAAATAGCGCCTTTTCAGCTCTATTCCACACTTCATCTGTCCCAGCTCTCACATCTGGACGATCTGAAAATTTTACAGAGACTTCATTAAATCCAATTTTCGAATATACTTCTTTCAAAAGGTCACAAAATTTTAGAGTTTCAGAAGTTACTTGTTCTTCAGTACAAAAAATATGTGCATCATCCTGTGTAAAACCACGAACACGCATGAGTCCATGCAATGAACCTGAACTTTCGTTTCTATGGCATGTGCCAAACTCCGCCATACGTATTGGCAGATCACGATAGCTTCTGGTGTGTGAATTAAAAATCTGCACATGACAAGGGCAATTCATAGGCTTTATTGCTAACTTTTTATTCTCAGACTCATCAACAACAAACATATTTTCACGAAACTTGTCCCAGTGCCCTGACTTCTCCCACAGCTCTTTACTCACCAAAATAGGAGTTTTTACTTCAAAATAGCCATTATTTATTAATTTTTTTCTTATATAAGACTCAAGAACATTATATAGAGTATATCCTTGTTCATGCCAAAAAATTTGCCCAACAGCTTCTTCTTGAATATGAAATAAGTCCATTTCCTTAGCAATCTTGCGGTGATCACGTTTTTCTGCTTCCTCTAAGCGTGTGACATAAGCGTTCAACTCATCCTTATTTCTCCATGCCGTTCCATATATGCGCTGCAACATGGGTCCTTTCGAATCACCACGCCAGTATGCTCCTGCTATTTTCATCAACTTAAATGCTTTAACTCTACCGGTTGATGGCGAATGCGGACCACGACACAAGTCAATAAAATCACCTTGTTTATAGACAGTTAAGTCTTGATCTTCTGGTATAGAGGAAATAATTTCAACTTTATATTTTTCACTTATACTGCTGAAAAAATCAATTGCCTGCTTGCGAGTCCAAACTTCTCGAATGAACTTGTGATTGCTTTTTATGATCTCTTTCATTTTTTTTTCTATTGCCGTTAGATCATCCGGAGTAAAGGCACGATCTGTAGCAAAATCATAGTAAAATCCATCCTGAATTGTTGGTCCAATGGTAACTTGAACGCCAGAAAAAAGTTCTTTGACTGCTTGCGCCATAATATGGGCAGCATCATGCCTTATTATGTCTAGCCCTATTTCATCGTTTATTTTTATAACTTCTACTTCAGCATCGAATTCAATTGCGCGAGAGAGATCGTATAACTCACCGTTTACTTTTAAGGCAATTGCTTCCTTTAGAATATCATTGTGCAATATATCAAAGCCAGCGACTTTATCGTCATATTCTTCTATTCTTTTTTCGGCTGGAAAAGTAATTTTAATCATTAATTATATACTCGCTATGGGTTATTGACATCCAATAAATAAGGCCTACTCTTCAGCATTCAATTTTAATCTGAGTGCAATTGCATCTTCCCAAATATCACCATTATGCAAAAGCTTTTCTTTATTATACATTAATTCTTCTCTTGTTTCAGTAGCAAACTCAAAATTAGGACCCTCTACAATTGCATCAACTGGACACGCCTCCTGGCAAAGTCCACAGTATATACACTTAGTCATGTCAATATCGTAACGTGTGGTGCGACGACTAGCATCTGCTCTTTCTTCTGCTTCTATGACAATTGCTTGAGCAGGACAAATAACTTCACATAGCTTACATGCTATGCATCGCTCTTCACCGTTTGGATATCTGCGCAGCGCATGTTCACCACGAAATCTTGGGCTCAAAGGACCTTTTTCCATAGTATACCTTAAAGTGACTTTGCGCTTAAACATATATTTGAGCGTAATAGAAAAGCCTCTAATCAGATCTACAAAAAACCAATAGCTAGCTAATTTTTTGAGCATAAAGTACCAAAAATCTCTACCCATAAGTATAAGTTATATTGTAGGTGCTTAAAAGAGTTTTTTCAAATAAGATCTACAGTCCCAGAATATAATGCATAATATATGAGAAGTTACCATCATAAGGAGGAGTTTCAGAAACATAATCATATGAGATGACTGACATCATCCTCCTGAAAGTAGAACGATTGAACACAGAAAAGACCCATCAAGATCTAGTGTAAATTGTAATAATGCTATTTTGAACCCTTGTAGATCGTTTCTGGTTTTATAAACAAGAAATAGCAAAGCCATAATAATGATCATGTAAATGTATACTTTCATGCCATTTATGATATGGCTTAAAAAGTGCTTATATCCAAGATTTTGCTTTATAAATTTAAAGAATACCTCTATGTCCCATCTACCCCTGTATATTTCTGTTACTTGCATAGCTGGCATCTCAAATAGGTTAGTTAAAACCATATTTCATCTCCAATTTTGTTCTTTATTTTAATTAAACGTAGGTTGCATTTTTCCTCCACTTTACTTTTTGCTTGATAGAGGTTGACACTATTGGCTGAACGGAAATTGATGAAAAGCCTATAAAAAATTTCCTATAATTCCTTTTAAGCGAATTTTGAACTTTTCAAATGTCATAACATTATTGATACGTCTATCAAGAAATGATATAGTGCCTGTGAAATCCTCTGAGTAATCGTTAATAAAGAACAATATTGTGCTTAAGTATACTCCAGCTAATATTCCTCGTTTTGTGTAATAATTAAAGTCTGCTGATTGATCATGAATGCCGTACCAAACTGCGTTAACAGTCTTATATAAGAGTTTACTGGAAAAGTATGTATTTTTCGGCAGCACAGAGAATGACAAAATATTTTTTAAAAATTCTCTGTAATTTGGCAGTTTCGCGTAGTTTGAAAGACGCATGTGAATTGCCAATTTTATCCGATCACGTACTTTCATGTCTTCTAAGTTGGAGTTTTGTAACTCGATTTCCATTGAGTTATTCAAATCCTCTGCTATGTACTCCAAAGCGCTATATATCCCATTTTGAAATTTACAAAAGCTATTAGCTAAATTAAGATCTGTGCACACTTTTAATAGTGTCTCATCACTTATTCCTTCAAATGGAATAACCCTGATTAGATTATCTACTATTAACTTTATTTCATCTTGTTCCATAGCAACATTTGACTAAATAGCATCTGTAATTGTAAATGAATCCTTTAAATTTTCAAACATCTTGCAAAAAGCTTCACCACGCTCTTCAAAACTTTTCCATTGATCAAAAGAGGCACATGCAGGAGAAAGTAATATTGTTATTTCTTCTTTGCTATTAAAAGCCTCCTTGTAAGCTAGTTCAAATGCACTTTTCAGACTTCCACACTCTACAAAACTCACTTTATTTTTCAGAGTAGCTGCAAAAGCTTCAGTTGACTCTCCGATTAAAAATGCTTTCTTAATTCTTGGAAAATACTTTCTCAGTGATTCTATACCACCGTCTTTACTTCTTCCACCAACAATCCAATATATGTTATCGTAAGATAAGATTGCTTTTTCACTCGACTCAGCATTAGTTGCTTTACTGTCATTCACAAACAATACATTTTTTATTTTACCAAGCATCTCATTTCTATGTTTCAGTCCTGAAAAAGATTTAATTCCATTAATAATCACACTTCTATCTATTTTAAGTAACTTACATACTGCATATGCAGCAGCTACGTTTTCTGCATTGGAAATTAGATTTATTTTTGCATTATCTATATGTATACACTCTCCATGATCAAATAAATCATTATTTATTAATGACACTCCATTCTTTAGGACTCTTCCATACCCCCCTGTCATCCAAGTAGCTGACACTGGGATCCATTCTTCTTTTTTTCTGGATTCCAGCGTCACGCGCTGGGATGACACCGAGAGGTGTTCCTCAAATATGCCAGCAGTGATTTCATTATCACATCCTATCACTGCTGCTTTGCTACCGTTTATCAGTTTTAATTTAGCTGCTATATAATTCTCCATACTTCCATGCCTATCTATGTGATCTGGTGTGATATTGAGTAATACAGAAATGTCTACATTCACTCCATTCATTAGCTCCAATTGAAAAGAGGAAAGCTCAATTACATAAATCTCAGCATCTGCATTTAGATTTAAAACTGGAATGCCTAAATTTCCTCCAACGTCTACCTTTTTCCCTGCAGATTTTAATATATGCCCTATTAGAGACGTAGTGGTTGATTTACCATTTGTGCCGGTAACACCTACAACTTTCTGGTTTGTTGCTTTAGCCTCCAAAAATAGCTCAATGTCTGATTTTATTGTGCAACCAAAGCTTCTTGCAAGTTTCACTATCCAATGCGGCTTTGGGTATGTAAGTGGTATTCCAGGGCTTAAAATCAATGCATTTATCTCTTGCCAGTTATACTCTTTCGGATAAATAAAATTGCACTCTTTATATATCCCTTTTGTGTTTACTATTTGCTCTTCATTGTCATCCCACGCATACACTTTTGCTCTGCTGTTTATTAAGGTATTAATAGCGGACAAACCTGTCTTACCAAGGCCAAAAACTGCAACGCTTCGATTTTTATATTTATTCAGTTGCATGATTTATTTTGAAATATTGTACAAATTGTGAATAGTGCTAATGTAAAGAATTTGCAAATATTAATTATTACCTGTAGAATATAGGAAAACTAGTAAGGATTTTAATAAGGAAATAATATGCCATCTGTTACTTTTATTTTGCCTGATGGGAGTAAGAAAAGCTATGAAGCTGCAGAGGGGGAAACTCTACTTAATTTAGCTCATAGAAGTGAACCAGACTTACTTGAAGGTGCGTGTGAAGGTTCTCTTGCTTGTTCTACATGTCATGTAATTGTCGATCCAGAATTTTATAATGCTGTGGAAACGCATAATCCTATATCTGATGAGGAAAATGATATGTTGGACCTAGCTTTTGGCCTAACAGAGACTTCAAGGCTAGGATGCCAAATAATAATAACAAAAGATATTGATGGTTTGTGCGTTATTATACCAAGAGGTACAAGAAATATATCACTGGATAAACAAGGAAATGATTAGCTATGCGTAAGGTTTTTATCTATATTATCGTCTCTTTATTTTTGTTTATTTCCATAGCATATAGTGGTTTCTGGTATTTTTCTGCATGGAAAGCAAAAAACCTCCTAGTTGAAACAATATCATATATTAATGACGAAAAATTTGATGTCTTACATGATTTTAGTGGATTTCCTTTTAACTTTATTTTTCGTGTTACCGGCCCAAAAGTCTCTAATAAGCAGTTAACTGTTTCATCTGAAGCTTTACTTGTAAAAAACAGATTATTCGACAAGTCAGTATATATTTATATACCAAGTAATGAAATCAATATTGCTGATCACAGTGATGAGAAAAAGAACATAAAATGTACTACAAACGGTAATAGCCGCTTTATTGTTAAGCTAAACGATTTACCATCTTCGCTACGTTTTGATAGAAATAGTAGCATAATAGACTATATAAATACGCTTCGTTATGAAGATTACGGTTTAAAATGTGATATTTCATCCGATTCAGGAAATCAGAAAAGTATCGTAACTGAAGTTAATGATAGAAGTAATTATATAGAATTTAATTTCAATAAAAAGCTGAGTGAAAATGCTAAGCTAGGATTTGATTCTTACATTTATCGATATAAAAATACTGCAAATCCTGAAGAATACTTAAGCATTGACACCAAATTTGATTATGAATTTGTAAATGACGTCTCTGCTTCCAGCATTAACTTTGATATAGAAAAGTTTTTAATTCAGAGTAATAACTTTACTCTCGCTGCAAATGGAGCAATACATAATTACAATTTGGTCACATCTTCATTTAAAGGCAAGATTAATGTGGATATATCAAATTATAAGGAATTAGTATCATTTATCATTGATGAAGAGTTTTCAAAAAATTATCCAAAAACTTCAAACACAATTCAGGAGTTAATATCTTCTTTATCAGAAAAAACAGCTGATAAAGATATTCAGTTTACAATAAGATACGATGATGTTATAGGGTCAAGCTTTATTGGAAAATTATCTGCTACTGACTTTATGGACCAGATGAATAAAATTAATAGATTAAGTAAAGATGAGAGTAGCAGTTAGCTTATTTGTAATATTGATATTATATTTAAATATAAATGCTTTTACTTTGGATGATAAACTTTCAGATAAGAATATGGAAAAGCAAGCAACCAACTTATTTGAGATAATAAAATGTCCAATATGTTCTGGTGAGTCATTATCTGAATCTCAGTCTCAGCTCGCATATGATATGCGAAAAATAATCCGAAAAAAAATCAGTGATGGAGCTAATAACAAAGAAATAATTTCAGAGTTAAAAAGCTCTTACGGTGATTCAATCATAATTACCCCACCTGTAAGATCTAGCACGTATATTCTGTGGTGCATTCCACTAATAACGTTACTTATTGGGTGCTTTCTAATAAAGATTGTTGCCTGAATTTACATCAAGTGCCCCATTGCCTTTTGAAGGTTGTTCGACTTGCGTAGGAATAAATCCTTCTTTACCCAGTTCATTTGATTTTTCTTGGCATAATTCAAGTTCTTTTCTCATACTCGATTCTATATACCATGGACGTGCTCTTTGAACTACTTCATTAATCACTATACTTACTAGAAGACCAGCGATGAGGCCGGCAACACCCAAAGCTGCAGTAATATACCAATCATGTTGAGCAATTTGTATGCTATAATATAAGGAAAAACCGATGCCAATAAGAACGATGCCAGTAAGACCAAGGAGTAAATGTGGTTTTTTATTCTTTTTATCCTTGTTTTGTTCTGTATAGTCAACAATTAAATCTATAGGTTTTTTACCTAGAAGATTTATAATGGTACTATCTGCTCCATGTTTGCGTAGTAATTTTATTGATGTTACATCACCACACGGAACAGCATAATGTAATGCTGTATTACCAAAAACGTCTTGTTGACTAGGATCTGCACCTTCTTCTAGTAGATACCCTACCATTTTTGTGTTACCAGAGAGGACAGCAATGTGCAGTGCTGTTTGCCCTAGAATGTTTTTAGAATTAATATCTATACCTTTATTTTTTAACAACAAAGCTAGCTCATCTTTTGAGGCACCATTTTTTGCAAGAGCGTGCAAGTCTGTTTCTTTTAAATAGCCCTTAATGTTTTGTAATGGCTGATTTGTAAGTAATTTGATTATATTTATGAATTGTATTATCTTCTCTTTATTATCCTTATCTAATTTATCTAATGCTTTAAGGCTTTCAATAGCATATTCAAGTGGAGTTTTGCAACTGTTATCCTTAATTTCCAAACTTGCACCTTTTTGTACAAGAAAATTTACTACCTCAAAATGACCATTTTGAGCTGCTAAGTGTAACAAAGCTTGTCCATATTGATTAACGTGATCAACGATCTTTTTTTGATCTTTTCTTGATAGTGTATCTTTTTTGCGTTCATCAGGTGCTTTATAAAAATCTTCTGAAAATTGTTTTACTCTTTCCTCTAATGTTCTTGTATCAATTTCCCCTAAAAGCAATTTTAATACTTCAATATAACCTTTCTCTGCAGCAGGATAAAGCGGTGTTCGTCCATTTTTGTCTGAAAGAGTTCTTGCTCCTGCATTATGTAAGAGCTCAATAACTTCCTTATGTCCATTTTCCACAGCATAATGTAATGGAGTTTTACCATTATGATCTTGACAATTAATGTCTGTCTTTTCTAAAAATTTCTTTTTTTGTCTTGTAGCTTTAGTTTTATCATTTCCTGTGATGTTTTGAGCCGAATTACGTAATTCTTCTAGTATAACATCCTTTGTAATTTCTTGGCCTTCTCTTTGTAGTAGCTGTTTTACTAGTTGCACAATACCATATTCAGCAGCAAGATGTAGCGCTGATTTTCCATCTTCATTCTTAATATTAATATCTTCTACTGTTTGGATTAAATTAGCTATTTGTTGAAAAAGTTCTTTGCATTCTTCTTTCTCTTTTTCTTCTGGAATCAAGTTCTCTTGAACTTTATTAATGTTCTGTTGCTTGCTGAAAAGATTGTCTACCCTACTCACAAATCCTTCACGCTCTTCATCTTCTTTTACTTGTAAAGCTAAGCTTTTTAAATTATCATGTAATAACTTTGATTGATTCGTCTTGATAAGATAATCTACTTTCCTTATTAATTTAACACATAATAATTGTGATTCATTTATTTCAGCCTGCTCATTTCTTTTCTCAAATTTGATAGATTTTTTCATCCCTTCAAATAAATTTTTTATCTCTAGATCCCATTCTGTTGGTTGCTTCTTTGGATTTAACTTCGAATTCAAATCCTCTATTAAAATGTGAAGAGAACTAATGATGACCTGCTCAGATTTTTTTCCAAGATTTATGACAGTCATGAGATTATTAAATATCTACTAAAAACTAAGTGTAACTCAATTTCAATTAAAAATCAATCAATTTATTAAAATACATAAAATTTTTATGAATAAAATAAACTTTCTAAAATTCATTGAATTATGCTTTCAGACTGTGGTGCCTGGATGTGAATATAATAATTATCAATATATAAAAGTCATAGCAGATAGGCTGGAAGCTGCAAGTGTTTGTAAAGTGAGACGAATAATATTCAATATGCCTCCACGTTCAATGAAATCTATTTGCGTAAGTGTTGCGTGGCCTGCATGGATACTAGGAAATCAGCCAACTGCGAGAATAATAGTTGCAAGTTATGCTCAAAATTTGAGCGAAAAGCATTCGCTTGATACGAGATGCGTAATGCAATCCGATTGGTACAAAGAGTTATTTCCAGAGGTGAAATTATCTAAGGACCAGAACACTAAATATAAATTTCAAACAGTGCAAAGAGGATTTAGAATTGCAACATCTGTCGGGGGAACATTAACTGGCGAAGGTGGTGATTTCATCATTGTGGATGATCCATTAAACCCTGCACAAGCTTTGAGTGAAACATTTAGAAAGCGTGCCACAAACTGGTTCGATCAAACTTTGGTAACAAGACTAAATGATAGAAAAAAAGGAGTGATTGTTCTTGTTATGCATAGGTTGCACATGGAGGATTTAACAGGTCATCTTCTCTCCAAGCCAAAGAACATATGGCATCACATCTGCTTACCAATGATGTCTGAAAAAGCAGAGATAGTTGATTCAATGATTACACAGAAAGAGAGTATATATTCAAGAAAAGAAGGACAGTTATTATATCCCTTGGATGGAGGCAAAGAAGAAATTGAGATGATAAAAATTGAACTCGGGAGTTATGCTTTTGCTGCTCAGTATCAACAAAACCCTTTACCGCTTTCAAGTGGTATAATCAAGCAAGAATGGCTTAAGCGCTATAAAAATTTTCCTGATAATCTTTCATATGTGACACAAAGCTGCGATACTGCGGTTTCAACAAGTGATGCTAGCGATTTTAGCGTCTGCACTACCTGGGCAAAAATAGAGAATAAATTTTATTTACTTGATGTATATCGTGCAAAACTTGAATATCCAAAACTTAAAGAGCAGGTTTTATCTTTGAAAGCAAGATGGGCTCCACACGCGATTTTAATCGAAGCGAAAACCAGTGGGCAGCAATTGGTGCAAGAGCTTAAAGCAAATAGCGATTTACCTATTATCGAAATAGTGCCACACAATGATAAGCTCACTCGATTTTATCAAATTGCTCCGATAATAGAGTCCGGTAGAGTTTTTCTGCCGCATCAAGCGGTATAGTTAAATGACTTTGAGTATGAGATTATGATTTTCCCAGAAGCTCGCCATGATGATCAAGTAGATAGCATGGTGCAATATTTGCAGTGGGTGAGAAAAACTAGCGATAGCCCTTTTGGTGTCAGAGATCTTGGCCATAATCCCAACAAAGGGCCTATATGGCTTAGAAACATCTGAGTTAAAAAGCGCTATACCAACCGAAGAAAGTTGGTGACATAGCTAGAAGGGTTATGAAATAGTACAACCCTTTTCTTTTTGCTTGGTGACCTTAGGTTCAGTTGTCTTTGAGTTAGGCTTCACAGACTTTTCATTAAGCGAACCGTGGGACTTTCGCTGAGAGCTAGGATCTTTAGACACGACTTCTACACTGCTACACTTACCATACTCTCCAGACATCTCATCCAATGGTGGTATAACGCCGCTACGCTTATGTGCCACAGAAGCAGATGTAGCTGGGGTAGCAAGATCATCAACACAGTTTGCTCCAAAAAAAGGCATAGAAGGCAGACCAGAAGACAAGCTGCTATCAGAGTGATTTCTAGGCATAGGTGATACTGATCTACTACTACTATCACTGTTACTAGAGGATAAGCTGCCCCTAGAACCTCCCATAGCACGACTAACACCTAGGGATGAAGAAGAATTGGTAGCTTGAGGAATAGCTCTGTTTGCACTGAGCAGCTCTTTTATTTTTTTATTAACGAACTCAACAAGCTCTGGCTTATCATAACCATCAAGACCAAAGCCAGATTTCAATAAACACTGCAACATATAATTATTCGCCTCTAAAAGAGTTTCCTTATCAAGATACCCGTCCTTATAAAACTTAGGTAACAATATGCGATGCAAGTCGTTTTTTAGGTCATAATGCTTTCTTGATTTGCAAAGATTGCCAAGACTGATTGCGTATTCAAAACATTTACTTGCTTCATTGTATGCAATCGGAAGTTGCATCAGCTCAGGAATTAAAAGAGCAAACTGTTTATTGGAAATACCATACACCGGCTCTTGAGACTTAGTGAATTGCGTTTTTTCAGTTTTGCCTCTAACATCAAATAAAATATCATCAAATCCCTTTTTTCTAAATGCAGCATTAATCCTATCTGCTTCTTCTCTTGCAATATCCCTTACCTCTATATCACTCACTTCTATTTTAAGTATAAGTGCAAAATCATTACCAGCATCTCTTGTATCTTTATCTATAAAAACATCAGAATCGTAGCCATCAATCAAAATCCCGTTTTTTCCATTTACTGTTGTTAGTTGAAAAACTTCACGTCTAAAGACATCTGTAATATTTTTCACTTTAGAATTTCCATCACCTTGTTGCGTAAAGTTAAGTGTTACACGCTCTGCAGTATGTTTTGCTATCTTATTAACTACTCTAACTTCAGTAACATCTTTGATAGACAACACATTATCATTAAGTTCGAAAAATTCTGAGCTATCAAGGTCGCAATTTCCCAACTCTGTCTCAAGAATTTCAAGATAAATGGTTTTGAGCGCTCTACTCATCAAAGGATCAGCAGACTCATCACCAACCAAGCCTATAGAGTATAGATCATTAATAGGTCCACCCACCCGGCCTACCGTAATAGATTGTACGAACGCATATACTGCGTCTTTCTGATTCTCGGTCGCTTTCGGATTTTTTTCGAACTTCCCTCTCATCTCATTATTTACAGACTTGATAAACGCCATAGCGAATAGAAGCTTACAATTCTGCTCTACCCTTGGAGTGACGTCGAATTTAAGTGCCTTTACTCTTCCATCCTTGTCATGTATATAACTTGCACCACCAGAACTAAATGGAAAAGATCCCAGATCAAAAAGTCTGCTTGCTAGCTTCTCGTTACCAAGAAACAGCCCTATCATCTCACTTTTTACTTCCTGAATGTAACTCTCTATATCAGGATTTTCATCAAATGAACAAACAATCTGCCCATTTTTCACAGTGAAGTTAGTGCTAACACGATCAGAATAATAATTACTCAAATTAATTGCATTAACCAATGCTTTTATAAAATCACCTGTCATAACTACTCCTAATTAAAATTAATGTAAAACAATATTATTTACTATTACCACTATCCTGATTCCAAGGTCTGCTGGTATAGCCACTGCATGCATCTGCAATCTCCCGATTAGCTTCTACAGAGTGCACTGAAAATTTGCTCCTCGGATCACTACATTTATGATATGTGCTACTAATATTCGATTTACGGCCTGATGATGAGCCTTGCTCATTTTGAGAATTGTTATTTTTTTTGTCTTGATCGTTTGGCATTTTACCCTCCATTAATAAAAAATTATCCCCTCTGTATATTGATAATAAATTACCAGTGCAAGCACTTATTTATATTTTTTTAACATAAGCGTTTCACATAACACGCCCACAATTTATATCCATAGCTTGTTCAACTCTGTTTACTTCACCCAATTCTGATCGAACTTTTTCGTTCATTGATTCAGCTTTGGAAACATTTTGCTCGTTCATATTAGGAATTTTTTCTTCAGCACAAGTAAATTGCGTTAAAAAATCGTTACAAAGATTATCTACTTTCCCTTCATTGGCACTGGTCAGCTTAGCTATTTGTGTCTTTTCTTTACGAGAATGTCTTGCATTTGCTGGAGTGAGTTGAACAGGCCTCACCTCCGGCGCCTTCGCTGGAGCTGGTGGCTGAAGTGCGGCAGGCGGAGGTGTAGGCGCTGTAACTGCAGCTTGTTTTAGTTTTTCTTCCGCTTGCTTTGGTTCAATAAACTTTTCTAGTTCAGGCTTTAGGTTTTTCAGAAGGTTGAAAAGATCAAGATCTGGTTTGAATGGAATGGTCGGCTTCTTTTCTTTATTTTCTTTGAACTTTTGGGCTCTAGTGTCACGTGTTGGATTGTTAAAAAGAGTTATAGGCTGAAGCTCTTTTTTATTTTCTTCGGATACTTTTATGCCTCCTTCAGCATTTTCCTTTGCTTGTTTTACTTCTGGTTCTTTTGATTCTATTTTTTTGTTCTCCTGTGTAGAGGTTTCTTGAGCTTGTGCAGCTCTCAAATCAATTTCTAGAAATGTAAAAAAACTTGTAAGCACAAGTGATACAAGTGCCATTTGAAATTTGAGCTTCAGCTCTTGCAGCATTCCTAACTCTCCTAATACTTCTCTTGTCTCTTCTTCAGACATGCCACCTGCTTTGAGCTTTTCTTCTAATTCTTTTATTTTTTTCTCTAATGCTTCATCCCAACTTAAATCTTCCTTAAAAACTTTGCTAAGTAATTTACGGAGTTTATCACACAATTCTTTGATTATTGAGAAAAGCCAATTTTTGTCTCTTTCTTTTTTTATCTTTAATAAATAATTCTCTAAACCTGGCTCGTTTACAGATATTCCAAGTGTACTAAAGAAATTCTTGAGGCACTCGTAAATTTTCTGTAATATTCCCTCGTCGTTTTCTGTATCACTTTCTTCAATACATGATTCTACCCTATCCAATAAGCCATCAAGCTCACTTTGAACTTGTTGATTTATTTGTCCATGAGATTGTTTTTGTAATACAGCATCTCTAACTAGTTTGTCAGCAGCTTTTATAATCTCATTTATTTTTTCTTCTGCAGCTAAATCTTCCTCTCTAATCTTTGCTTGAAAGATTGAGCTATCGCCACCACCATTATTATAAAATTGCTCAGTCATTACCCCTTCCTTTATTAAAATCTATTAACTTAATTCTACAGCATAAAATATTTAATAACCATTAATATGAATATGTCAACACAATCATGTTATATTTTTATTTATAAGCTTTCTATAACTTATATCATATGTTATTTAATTTTTCAATAATACTTTTTATCTTTGCTGCTTGCTCAAATTCTAAATTTTTAGCATGCTCTTGCATTTGCTTTTCTAACTCCTTTTTACTTCTATCAATATTCACCTCCGGCTCTTTCGTTGCTTTCTCTTGCAACCTATTTGATATAGATTTTACTATAGTTTTTGGTATAATACCATGCATTATGTTATATTCCTCCTGTTTCTTTCTTCTTCTTTCAGTCTCTTTTAGCGCACGATCCAGAGAGCCAGTCATTTTATCCGCATATAGAATTACTCTGCCCTCGGCATTACGTGCAGCACGCCCGATCGTTTGAATGAGCGAGGTTTCTGATCTCAAAAATCCTTCTTTATCAGCATCCAAAATTGCAACCAAACCACATTCAGGAATGTCCAAACCTTCCCTGAGTAAGTTCACACCTACCAAAACATCGATCTCTTTAGACCTTAATTTGCAGATGATATCTATTCTTTCCAGTGCACCGATATCCGAGTGTAAATAACTGACTTTAATATTTAATTCATTCATATATTCAGATAGATTTTCTGCCATTTTTTTTGTCAATGTTGTAATTAAAACACAAAATCCTTTCTTTATAGTAACTTGTGCTTCATGAATGACATCGTCGACTTGGCTCTCTATTGGTTTTATGATGCAGACTGGATCCAGAAGACCTGTAGGACGGATAACTTTCTCTATACATATATTATCAACCTTTGCCAGTTCATACTTTCCAGGGGTAGCTGAAATGTAAATGGTTTGTGGACGCATTTCTTCCCATTCTTCAAATTTTAACGGACGATTATCAAAAGCGGAAGGGAGCCTAAAGCCGTAATTAATTAATTTTTCTTTACGTGCTTGATTACCACTGTGCATCGCACCAATCTGAGGAACGGTAACGTGACTTTCATCAACAAATAAAATTACGTCTTTTGGTAAATATTGAAATAAAGTAGGAGGTGGATCTCCAGCTCCCATTCCATAGAGATAACGTGAATAATTTTCAATACTTTTACACGTTCCTGTTGCTTGCATCATTTCGATATCAAAGTTAGTGCGTTGTTCCAGGCGCTTTGCTTCAACAATCTTATTCTGCGAGTAGTAATAATCCAAACGTTCATTCAGCTCTTTTTTGATTAAATCAACCGCTTGCAGTAATGTATTACGCGGCGTTACGTAATGGCTGTTTGGAAAAATAGTAATTTTATTTATACTTTTGATAGTGTTGCTCGTCATAGCATCAACTTCAAAAATTTCTTCTATTTCATCACCAAATAATGATAGACGCCAAGCCTTGGTTTCAGAGTGGGAGGGAAATATATCAATAATATCGCCACGCACTCTAAAATACCCTCTTTCAAAAATGGTATCAGAGCGTTTATATTGTAAGTCAGTTAAGTTGCTCAAGAAATCATTAACACGAATCTTATCCCCTGCACTTAAAGGTATGGTCATGCTTAGATAGCTTTCAGGCGAGCCAAGACCATATATGCAAGAGACACTTGCAACTACTATTGTATCCCTGCGCTCCAGAAGAGAGCAGACTGTAGAATAACGAAGCATATCAATTCTTTCATTGATCGCAGAATCTTTCTCAATATAGGTATCAGTTTGTGGTAAATAAGCTTCTGGTTGATAATAATCATAATAGGAAATGAAGTATTCCACAGCATTGCTCGGAAAAAATCCCTTCATTTCTTCATAAAGTTGTGCTGCTAACGTTTTATTGTGTGCCATAATTAAAGCAGGTCTGTTTGTTTTTGCTATGACATTTGCCATAGTAAAAGTTTTCCCAGAGCCAGTGACTCCAAGTAAAACTTGGTCTCTTTTATTACTACTCAGCTCTGCAACTAAACTATCGATTGCTTGTGGTTGATCACCAGCTGGCCGAAAGTCTGTAGTAAGTTGGAATTCCATAAGTCCACACTCCTATGTTTTTATTTATTGATATATTAAGTATTATATTGTTTTTAAGATAAGTTGTAACGAGTTTGTTCCTACGCTTCTATAATAGATTCGGTAGTGTAAATAAGATATGAAAAAACCTATCTCTGTCACCGTATAACTTGGAGCTGATCTACAGGCCCAGAGTCTAATATGTATCTAGGAATGCAAGGATTAATAGCGGAGTACGAACGAGCAAAAATTATGGAACAGAATTCGCAGAGGAAAGCTCCACGTGGCAAGAAAAGGTAGTATAAGTGTAATGGCTAGTACACTTTATGGCTATCACTATATAAAAAAAGTGTAGGTGGATGGGCAAGCGAGGTTTGAAGTCAATGAAGAAGAAGTAGAGGTGGGAAAAGGATGCATATTTTTTTTGTAAAAACAGAAGAAAAAAGTACATGGTCTTTATTAACAAATGTAAAAAATGGCAATCCAGGAGAAATATACAAAAAAAGGTTTAAAATTGAAAAGTATTTTCAAGATCAAAAAAGTTCTGGTTTCGATATAGAGAAGACAAAAATTAGGAAATATGAAAGATTTAAAAGATTGCTCTATTTAGTAGGGCTTTCAAAGATGTTTGCAGTATTTTTAGGAAATTTTTTACTTTCTAAAAATACTGGGATTAAAAAAAACTGTCCTTTACATATAGATGTGACCTTAGTCTTTTTAAACTTGCAATTCAAGCATTCATCACATTTTTTAGGCAAGTCCACCAAGCTTTTTCGCAGGCCAACTCCTTTGTCAGGGTAGTTGTAGGGGAGTAAGGTCCACTAGACCCCCTGCGAAAAGGTAGAAAGTAGGTAAAAACGACTAAAAAGCATGTAAAATGAAAGTTTTAGGAGAGGGAAGATGGCAATAAGTTACGTAAAAATAGCAAGAACACCATATATTTTTAGACAATTGACAGGGCTCACAACATCTGAATTTGAAAAAATTGTGGCAAAAGTGCGTCCAGAGTAGGAAAAAATGGAGGCGAAAAAGAAATGTCACGGAAGAAAATCGCATGTTGAGGAGCTAGAAGACAGGATTTTATGTGTTCTAATTTATTACAGAACGTACATAACGCATCCATTTTTAGGGTTTTTGTTTAATTTGCACAACTCAAATATTTGCCGACTTTTTAAGAAAATGTAGCCATTATTGGCCAAAAAAATTACTATAAAAAAGGATAGAACGCTGACGCCAGAAAGGATTTTAAAAATTTTAGCAGACGTCACGGAGCAACCGATACAGCGGCCGAAAGACAGCAAAAAACGTAAGAAAAGTTATTCCGGAAAAAAGAAAGCAACCACAATAAAAACCGAAATTGTGATCGAGGGAAATGGGCAAATTCTGTCGATTTCGAAGTCGTATAGAGGTCGAATGCATGATTTTCGCATAAGGAAACAGGAAAAATTGTTGGCCAAAGATAGCATAAAATATGCCGATTCTGGGTATCAAGGTTGGCAAAAACTGCAGAAAAACGTTGTGATTCCGTACAAAAAACACCGTAAAAAGCCACTAACGGAGGAGCAAAAGGAGCATAATCGGAAGCTGGCATCGTTCAGGATGCGTGTGGAAAATAAGATTCGCGAGATAAAAATCTTCAAAATAATGTCAAATGTTTACCGCAATTTTCAGAAGAAATACAACATGAGATTTAATATTATAGCAGGAATTGTGAATTTGAGGCATAGTTTTTAATAATTTTTGGGCTGGGGATTTCTTACCAGATTTTATCAGCAACTTGCTTCACGTTGTTTCGCAGGGGGTCTAATGAATATGGAAACAAAAGTATTGTTTTTATGTAAAAAAGCAATATACTGAGGAAATAATTTAGTCTGGTGGGGGGAGTATGTTACCACTGCCATTAAGTTAAGAGAAAAGGATGGACTATATTAATAAATCAAGTAAAATTCCTAAACTTAAAGGAAAAATAATATGAGTAAAAAAAACAATAATCGAATTCATAAAAAATAAATTGATAAGTTTAAACTTTATAAATGATCACAAAGTATCACCAAAAGACTTTCTACGAAAAAGAAAATTGCCTTTTATTGATGTATTCATTTTGATTTTCAGAAAAAGTGTGAAATCATTACAAGTGATGCTCAATGAATTTATTCTGTACACGATGAGAGATTATACAGTTACTGCAAGTGCTTTTACCCAAGTAAGACAGAAGCTAAAGTATACTGCATTTTCAGAACTTAATGATGATGTAGTTTCCCTATATTACCAGGATCAGGAGTTTAAAACTCACCATGGTTTCAGGGTACTTGCATTTGATGCTTCTATATTAATTCTACCAAAAAGTGATGAGGTAATAGAGTAGTTTGGCTTAAGAGCAGTATGGAATGGAGTTCAGAGGTTTGAAGATTATACAAGTGCAACCTTTGAAGCTTGTTATGATGTGCTAAATAATATTGCAATAAAATCGGTGTTAAGTAGAGGTGACAGTTATGAAGTTGATTTAGCAACCGATATGCTTGAAAGCCTCAGTTCAGATGACTTACTAATCTGTGATAGAGGGTATGTATCTTATCGATTTATTGCCGAGCTTACGGAAAGGAAAATTAATTATGTAATTCGTTGTCCAAGTTCATCTTTTAGTGAAGTAAACGATATGTTTAAGCCGGGCAGTCCCTCTAGTACAATAGCAGTAGCTACTGCACCTATTAAAGTGGCAAGGCAGCTAAGAAAGCTAGGATTACCTGATGAAATGGAATTTAGGCTAGTTAAAATCATACTTTCCTCTGGTGAAATTGAAGTGCTAATTACATCATTATTAGATGAGCAGCAATTTAAGGTTGAGGAATTTGAAGAGTTATACTACTTACGTTGGGGAATAGAAACATTTTTTTCTAAACTCAAAGGAAGGTTAGGCTTAGAGAATTTTACAGGTAAAAGTGTTGAAACTATTAAGCAGGATTTTTGGTCAACCATTTTTATTAGCAACCTAGAAAGTATTATGACAGAAGATGTAGAAGAGGCATTGAATGCAGACCTAGCTGATAGTAAGCTTGAAAAAAGCATTAATAAATCTGTTTCATTTAATGCAATTAAAAACTTAGCTTTCGATATTTTTTCTACAGAATCGGACATGGATTGCGTTATGGAGCAATTATCTAAGTTATTTTTAACAAACACTTTAGTTGTAAGGAAGGGGAGGAAAGTTGATCTTCATAAGATATCTGATGTTCGTTCACTCAATTACCAAAAAAGGGCTAGAAAACACGTATTTTGAATACTACCCTACTCATTTCTGAAAGACAGTATTCCTGGAGCAACTTTTGTCAAATCTTCTGTAAAATGACTTTTAAATAAGCTATTTCTTAACTAATTTACATCTAAGAGTTTATCTACTTTAAAGTTTGCTCTATTTTGTTTTAGCATTTGCCATAACTCCTTAATCACTACAAACTTTTTTGTTCAATTTTTAGCCATTCCTTCCTTAACTTAATGGCAGTGAATGCTATATACCCCTTTTGGTTGCTTTGGCACTTCAAGTATTTCTACTTCTTCAATTTTTATGTTTTTTCTTATATTCTTTGGTTCAAACTCTGTAATAAACTGAAATGCTTCTTCTTCATTATCAGCCACTACGTCATAAGATACATAAAAACCTTCTCCGATTTGTTTGCTAGGAAGCTTGTTGCTATGAACGAGAATGCGCATGTACTTTGATTTTTTATAATCTCCATTATCTCTAATTCTTCGTAGATTACTCAAAGCATTCATGTTATGTTTATTGAAAAATACTGCTTCTAATGACACTTCTAATGCCTCATCTACATATCCTAATTTCCATAATGCAAATGCGAAAGATGAATACAAACTCGACAATTCCTCATGGTACTCGTCTTGATCAACCTGATGTTTAGTAGCAAATTCGTTAAATATTTCAATCGCCCTATCATAATTCTCAAGCTCATTATGTAAATGAATTAACAAGCTGTTACATAGTGTTAAAAGCCCTACATTCTCTTCTATAAAATCAGTGTTTTTAGTAATAAGCTCCAACTTCTCAAGCGCTTCATTTGTTTTTCCAAGGCGAGATAAAACGCTAGCGTAATTATAATAAAGAGCCAGCTTATTTGGATTTTCAGTATTTAATCCACTTTCATAGCAATTTATAGCTTTTTCATAATTACCAAGATCAGAGTTATGATTGCCTAATAATTCCCATAAACTCCAGGATTCTTGAAATACTTGAACACCTTTTTCTAAGATTTTAACTGCTTCTTCTGTCTTATTAAGTCCTTCACAGATTTCAGCTTGCTCTTCATATAGTCTTGGCTCTGCAAATGGTAAGCTTTCTAAAAGATCTAAGACTTTATCAATCTTTCCGATATGCACAAGCGTTGTCATAAATTTTGAGTACAAATATGGCAGGTGTTCACCGTGTTGATTGTCATCATATTTTACAATAAAATCATTGAAAATCTGAGCTGCTTCATCATAGCTTTGATGTTTGTTATATGAGTCTATCAATAACCCATAGCACAATTCAATAAAACTTCTATCTGTTTGTTTAAAATCAGGATCAGAAATTATCAATTTTAGTTTATATATTGCTTCATCAGTTCTAGAGACTCTATTTAAAGTAAGAGCATAGTTATAATATACATACAATAAAAAAACATCATCAGAGCTTTTAACTTTAAGCGCATCCTCATAGCAATCTATAGCTTCTTCATAATGACCAAGATCACATTTGAAATCACCAAGCATTGCCAAAAACGTAGGAGAGTCTTGAAATACTCGAATACCTTTTTCTAAGATTTTTATTACTTCTTCTTCCTGACCAAGTTCTCTATAGGCTTCAGCCTGAATTTCATATCCATCTGGACAGCCCATATTTTCAAGTTCTTTACCTATTTTTATAGCATTTTTGAAATCACCATTATCAAGATGTTCTTGTCCGTCCTTTATTAAAACACTATAATCCTGCTTCATAAAATCTCAACTTAATTAAATAAATTAACACATATTTTGTAATTATCACTAAATCAGCCAACTCTACTTTCAAAATATCCTTTATCAATTTCTAGTAAATAGTTATTGAATTAAACAACTTATAAGTTATTATAAAAATATTTTTAATTTAAACAACACTCTTATTAACTAATTCAAGGAATAAAAATGCTTACTGATATTCAAGCCACTACCAATAGTGTATCATTTTCTGATAGAACAGTAGTAACAATGCCTACAATTGACCCTGCTTCTCTATCCTCATCCTCTTTGACACAAGAATCAATAGAAGAACTTGATGCTAATTTTAAGTATGCATCAAAAAAAGGAAAAGAGACCCCTGCGAAACAACGTGAAGCAAGTTGCTGATAAAATCTGGTAAGAAATCCCCAGCCCAAAAATTATTAAAAACCATGCCGCAAATTCACAATTCCGGCAATAATATTAAATCTCAAGTTGTATTTCTTCTGAAAATTGCGGTAAACATTTGACATTATTTTGAAGATTTTTATCTCGCGTATCTTATTTTCCACCCGCATCCTGAACGATGCCAATTTTCGATTATGCTCCTTTTGCCCCTCCGTTAGTGGCTTTTTACGGTATTTTTTGTACGGAATCACAACGTTTTTCTGCAGTTTTTGCCAACCTTGATACCCAGAATCAGCATATTTTATGCTATCTTTGGGCAACAATTTTTCCTGTTTCCTTATGCGAAAATCATGCATTCGACCTCGATGTGATCTTGAAACTGACAAAATTTGCCCATTTCCCTCAATCACAATTTCGGTTTTCATCGTGGTCATTTTTTTCTTTCTGGAATAAGATTTTTACGTTTTTTGCTGTCTTTCGGCCGCTGTATCGGTTCCTCCGTGACATCTGCCAAAATCTTTAAAATCCTTTCTGGAGTCAGCGTTCTATCCTTTTTTATAGTAATTTTTTTGGCCAATAATGGCTCCATTTTCTTCAAAAGTCGGCAAATATTTGAGTTGTGCAAATTAAACAAAAACCCTAAAAATGGATGCGTTATGTACGTTCTGTAATAAATTAGAACACATAAAATCCTGTCTTCTAGCGCCTCAACATGCGATTTTCTTCCATGACATTTCTTTTTCGCCTCCATTTTTTCCCACTCTGGACGCACTTTTGCCACAATTTTTTCAAATTCAGATGTTGTGAGCCCTGTCAATTGTCTAAAAACATATGGTGTTTTTGCTATTTTCACGTAACTTATTGCCATTTTACTCTTCTAAAATTTTCATTTTACATGCTTTTTAGTCGTTTTTACCTACTTTCTACCTTTTCGCAGGGGGTCTAATCTCCATAACTCCGTTGTAGTAGCGGATAAAGGCTACGATAGTAATGCTTTTGTGGCTAGTCTTGAGGACAAAAAATGCGAAGTCTCCAAAAAGGAATTGAAAAGTGCAAAGAGATTATGACAAGCACGTTTATAAGGAGAGACATTTGGTTGAGTGTTTTTTTTTGTAAAATAAAGCATTTCAGGCGCATCTTCTCTCGTTTTGACAAAACTGCTGAAGTTTTTATGGGCTTTTTGAATTTCGTTGACGCACTTATATGGCCCTCATAAAATTTTGTTCACAGAGCCTAGAGAGAGCTATATCTATTTGCGAAAAGTATAACCACCCTATTGTTTCTCGATTAAAATGTAGGTTAGAGAAATTAACTACTTAGTTAAGTCTAGAAGCAATATGGCGGAAAGGGTGGGATTTGAACCCACGACATATTTTCATATGTGCATGCCTTCCAAGCATGTGCTTTAGACCACTCAGCCACCTTTCCATGCTGTCTATAATATGGGAAATTGCGCAACCGAACAAGGCTTTCCTTTTTAACACCTTGTTCAGAAACCAACCTACTATAGTTCTTTCCAAAGCAAATGATAAGAATATAATGCCTGTTTAGGCATACAAGATTTGTATTGAGGGGCGCTATAGTAAGTTTCAGCACTTTGCAACCATAGCTTATCCCTTCACAACAGCTGCTCCTTTGCCTGATTCTGTGCGTATTTTGTTTCTCCAATTTGTCGGTGTATCTATATTACTACCACTGTCTTCCAAGCTTGTTATTAGTTCACTTGCTTTTTTCATGACTTTTTCAGGGAAACTAATTGTTTCAGAAAATTGTAATTCTACAGATCTTTCACAATATCCCTGTTTAATAGCATTACAAAGAGGGATCCCTTCGAGCAGGTAATTTCCAAACATTTCTTTTTTTGTTTCGTCGCTTAATCGATTGATCATCTCCATATCATTATCACTTACTTCTACAATCATCCTGCCTTTATTCTGTGCATCACAATACAATGTGATCTCTAATCCCTTAAGTGTTAGCACAACACGCCCATTGCCTAAAAGATTAGAATAATTTGTTATTCCATTGTTTTTTTCGATCTTTAGTGTATTTTGACCGATTTTTACTATACCACCACCGGATTCTACTAAGCTTTTTGCTCCATTTATAAGTTTAGCAACATCAACTATACTATCCGGCGAACACTCAATGAAGAAAGTAGTGTTATCTGTTTCTAGATTTTTGAGTTCACCTTGTACTACTGCGCTTTCAACGATTCTATGAAATTCATTAATATGCTTAGAAAATTCTTTAGTGGCTTTTTGTAAATTAATTTCATGATCTTCAAAAATTCCTGATTTCTTTAACGCATCGTTTATTTTGTGATAATTTTGGTCAAAAACTGCTCCTTTTGATGTTAATTGGCAGATGATACTGCTAACAATTTTTACGCTCTCTTTTACTCCTTCTAGTTTACCAATTTTTTCCGTTACACAATTTGTAAAACTACACTTACCACCTTGAGCATAATTTATTCTAATTCCAGCCTTCAAAGGGAGAGTAGACCGGTGGAACTTCCCCACCAGTCTCTCGCAGAACTGTGCATGAACCTCGCGACTCACACAGCTCCCATTATTCAGTCTTTTGCCCTAAACCAAGTGTCCAGTGGTAAAAAGTATTTGGCTCTTCTTTCCTCATTTTTCCTAGAAGTTGCCTTGCTAGTCTTCCATGATTTCGAAGCTTCTTATACTTTCTTCTGACCCACTTTTCTAGGTGCCGCTCTATGTTTCTCAGAGGTTTGTATATCTCTTTCCTGTAAAACCTGCCATAGTACTGATACCAGCCTCTGACTATTGGATTTACTATCTTTGATATTTCCTCTGATGTTTTGTGTGTATTTCGTAGTATTTTCCATGACCTTATGGTTGTAGTAATATTTTTCTTGGCCTTGTTGCTAATCGCAGGAAGAAATGAAACAAAATGCTTTCCTATTTTATTTCTTGCTAACCTGGGTCTAAATGTATAACCCAGAAAATCAAAACTTTGTTTAGGAAATTCACTTTTCCTATTGTCATCCTTGCAGTACACAATTTGTGTCTTTTCAGGATGTAATTTTAGCTTATACTCAGCCAATCTTTCTTCTATTGCTACCCTCATAAATTCTGCCTGCCTACTACTCTTGCAGTGCACTATCGCATCATCTACATACCTCTCAAATGCTATTGTTGGGCACTTTCGTCTCATCCACTCATCAAATACATGATGCATAAATATGTTTGAGATCAGCGGGCTTGTTGAACCTCCTTGCGGAACTCCTTTTTCCCTAACTACCTTACCGCCATCTGCTTGCTGAATTGGAGCTTTTATCCATCTTTCAACATACAGTATGACCCATTTGCAGTCTGTGTGCCTTTTGATAGCTTGCAATGCCAACTCGTGGTCCAAATTGTCGAAAAATCCTGCTATATCAAGATCTATCGTCCAATCGTACCACCAGCATCTTTTCCTCGCAGTTCCTACCGCATCCAGTGCAGATTTGTTTGGTCTATAACCATATGAATCTTCATGAAACTTCGGTTCTACTAACGGTTCTAGATACATTGTAGCTGCTGTCTGCGCTATCCTGTCCGATACTGAAGGAACACATAAAATTCTTTGTCCCCCTCCCGTACCTTTTGGTATTGCTACAGCTTTTACAGGCTCTGGAAAATAACTTCCAGATGACATCCGATTCCATAGTTTATAGAGATTATCTTTTAGATCTTCCTCAAACTTTGTTATCGAAACCTCATCTACACCAGCAGCACCCTTGTTTTTGGACACTTGTTTATAAGCTCTCCTAATAAGTTGCTTCGGTATATCAAAAGACTTTGTTTTATTCATTTACTCCTCCCTTTCGGTTGACAAATAACTAAAACTGAATAACTCAGCCCCTTCGCTCCATTCCCATTACAGAAACTTCTTCACTACTACGAGCTGATCCGCCCCTGTTTTCCGTATCGGTACTCTCACCCTTGGAGTTTAGCTCCTTGGATTTCTCCCTTATCATCGAAACGACAGGTTCCCGTAGTTCCACACAATAGCCTGAAATAGATTCATGCCACCTCTATGCCGGACGCCATCTACCCAGTAAACAAGTTCCTGATAGACTTATCCCAGGTTAATCAAGACCCCCTGGTTTTGACGCCACCTAATTGTTTTCGACACTTCATCAGTGGTTCACTTTCGTTCATCTTTCTATTCCATACATGACGCATAATTACGCCTTTTCCATAATGCTCACTACCTTGGCTCTTTACCAAAGCAGCTTATGGTTGTTTGAAGCCTGCTCTTGTAAACCGGCTTCGAGGGGCCCACCCTCATCTATTGCGTAGCTTTTGCACTTAGTTTGCTCTTTTCAGAACATTCTTTGTGTCCCTATGGCACACCAAAATCTCCAACGGTTATGGTTCCTTGCTGTCTACCTTTGATTAAAAAGTACAAATTAAACGCTTGCACAATTACGTATGAAAATCCATAAACACAGAAAATCAAAAAGTAAACCCACCATATCTTCTGTTCTATTAAAGTGGCTTCTTTACAAGTGGTGCTCAGAGATATTCTTTCAGTATTATTCCTTGCAAATAATCTTACTGATAAAATATTAGAAAATACATCTACCATTCTACCTGTAATTATTGATCCATACTCTGAAAAAGTAGTTGAAAGGTGTACTAACCTTTTCAAAAAAGTAAGAGATAAAATTATAAACAATGCAGCCCAAGTAAGCATTGCGATTGCAAAGCTAGAATTTACTGTCCATAGTGCATAAATAGCGATACTAAGAGCAAAGGCTTGATGAAGGAATATTTCCACAACAATTTATATTATTTCAGGAATGTTATCTACCAGATTGTTTATCTTATTTGCAAGACTGCCTGCGAAATTATTTTGATAATAATGATGACTTTTGCCAAGCAGCACCTCAAAACTTGAGTCATTAATTTTTTTATGGAGATTTGGAACCAGTGAAATATCAACAAGATACTCATATAGCCTATGAATGCACACCATACAAAACAATATCAAAACATAAAGCGCAGCAGGAGTAGTCAAATGTTCAAGCATATTTTCAGCAGGCGCTACAGCAATTCGATCCACAATAATTTTTATCATATAAGGACTAAAAGAGTGGTCAATTGCCCAAAATAACGGGATAAAACACATGAGAATAACTTGCCACTTGAATGGATGCAGCATTTTCAGGATGAAGGATATTACTTGCTTTGTTGTAATGTTATTCATAACAATATAATGCAGCAGAAAAATTATTTTTCAACTGCAAAGTGAATTTTCTTTATTTTGGCTAAACTTCTCTATATTCAATTGATCAGTACTATTTAACAACTCAGTATCTACTTCTGTGAACGCTTGATTATTATAATGAATAGCAAAACCTACACAAATTAGAGATACAGCAGTGGATGCTATAGTTGAAAGTAGCATTATTTCTAAGCTTACTAAATTCATTGAAAACAATACTGCTATTATTGAATCAACAATAATAAATACCCCAGTAGCTGCCATAAAAATGTCAGACATTTTTTTGTATGAAGCTTTTAATTCAATGCGTGTTTTTAGATCACTCAATTGCTCTGATAATTCTGTTTTTGTTTCTAGCAACTTAGTCCTTTCTTCCCACAATATAAATCCTTTATCTAGCAATTTAAATAATTTGATTGCTTCTTTCAATTCTTTGATTCTTTCCTTTATTTGTCTAATTTCTGCCTTTCTTGATTCGTTGCGCTCTTTATTTTTTACGGTTGATAATAATACATCTGCTTTCTTAAGTTGTTTCTCCATTGCTTCATATTCTTGCTGATCTTTCATTTCTTGAAATTTCAAGTCAAGTTTCTTAAATTTCTCTTCTACTTCTTTTTCCTCTTGATCCTGCAATTCTTGTAGTGCTGTATCATTTTTCTGTAATATATCTTCAATCTCTTCTTCTGTTAATGATTCATCAGTGCTATTAATTGCTAAAGCAATGGGATATCCACTAAGTATCAAATGGTGTTCATTAGTTGATAACTCATGATATGCTTTTGTGATATTATTAAACTCATCTTCTTTATCTTTTTCTAGTTTTCCCAGTTCTTTTCGGCAATCATATGACCACTTTAATTCATAATACTTTTTTCTTATCTCTTCTATAGTGGAGCTTCTATCTACTTCTAATAATTCATAGGAATCGCCACTCACACCTATACCCCAACCTCAATTCACTGATTAAATTATACATTAAAACTGTATTTAATCAATATATTAAAAATTACTTACTCAAAACTTTCAGGTGACCGTAATAAATATACAGTGAAAATAAGTTCTAATATTACTGCAGATAAAACAAGAAGAGATACACTGATTACTTGGCCATTGTAGACATAACTTGTTAAGCCTATAAAAATAGCCATTATAAAAGATCTTATACATGATATCGCAGATGAGGCCGTACCCTTAATTTCAGGAAAAACATTCACTGATACATTAAAAACTATTGCCTGGCAGATTGCAGCACCAGTAGAAAAAATTATCATAGATAGTGTTATCAAGTAAGGAGAATAAGGTGTAAATACACTTAGTATTGTAAGTAGTAGAGCGCCAATAACGATAACAATTGTACCATTAATTACGCACCATCTTGCTCCAAGTTTTTGTAGGATTTTACCAGAGAATAAGCTAGTTAGAGAAAAAGAGCCTACAATCAAACCTTGATGTAGTGCATAAATTTTGCTTGGCAACCCAAAAGTTTCCATATATAAAAATGGTCCACAAGTAATGAATGACATATATGCAGAAGTAAAGAGACTTGATATTAAGGACAGTGCAACGAATTTTGAGCTAGATAATAATTTTTTGTAATCTTGCATCATTTTTTTTAAACTGAAAGCCGTGCGGTCTTTTTTTGTTTCTGGGAGCGCTAAAAGTAGTGAAATCCAAGAGATCAAACAAATTACTGCAACAGTTGCATAATTACCACGCCATCCTACAGCTTCATTAATAAAGCTTCCTAAAACAGGTGCAATTGCCATTACTACAGTTAAAGTTGCATTCATAATACCTATAAACTTTACTGCTTTGTCACCTTGATAACTATCTGCAACTATGGCAAACGCAACTACAGATGCGCTTGCACCAATACCTTGAATAAAACGAGCAATTACAAGCCAAAAAACCGACGGTGCAAATACGCAACCAATAGCACCGATTAGCAGCAAGGTACTACCTATAATCATCATTTTTCTTCTGCCGTAGCATTCGGACAATGGACCAAAAAACAGTCCGCCAATGCAAAAGCCTAAAAAATTGTAAGCAATAGTTAATTGAATCGTCCCTTCCGGTACGTTAAAATAGCGAACTATATCAGGAAAACTAGGTACGGAAATGTCAATTTCAATAAATTTAGCAATTAGAGATAGAATTAATAGAAAGGGTAATAGCACTGAAAATTTTGTTATATAATGTTTATTATTATACTATGGCTTTTGAGCGATGACAAACAGATAATCCCTAAGGTCTTCAGCAATGTATAGTCTCACAACTTCTCCTTCTGATGGTCATTTCTCATATATCATATTCCGGGACTATACAGTTACTCTATTCTCCCTACCAGTTTAAGTTTTCTCTAATTCAGAGTTGGAGTTAAAAATGATACGCTCTCGAAAACTTAATTGAGTAGATTGATTCCTGCTAAAAGACAGCATTATGCCAAGTGCAATACTTGAAGAGAGTAGAGATGATCCGCCATAACTAAGTAAAGGTAGGGTTATACCGGTTGTAGGGAAAACACTTAGTGTCACCCCTATGTTCATTATAAATTGTGTAATAAATTGAATTGATATACCAAGAATCACAAGTAGATTAAATAGTACACTTTCCCTATATGCAACATAAAGGAGCCGCATTGCAATGATGCCAAAGAGTATTAATGCAATTAAACACGTAATTAAGCCAAACTCTTCTGCTAAAACAGAAAATACAAAATCTGTATGACAATCAGGAAGGAGCATTTTTATGTTGCCTTCACCTGGTCCCACTCCTGTTAATTGACCTCTTTTAAATGCTTCCAGTGATTTTATGACTTGAAAATTATCACGCTGCGTGAAAAAGAGAAAGTTGTAAATTCTTTGCTTTACGTGTGGAAGATAAAAATAAGCACCTGCGATACCGGTTGTTACTATTCCTCCTATGCATATAAAATATACAAATGGAATGCATGCAATAAACATCTGACACATCCAAGAATATGTCAAGAGCATAGACATGCTAAAGTCAGGCTGTAAAAGCAATAATACAAAAACTAACAGAAATATTATAATTGATATATGTACTTTAAACTTTATTTGGCTGGCTAAGCTACTGGCTATAACGACAGAAAAAAATGGCCTCATAAATTCAGATGGTTGAATCGACATTTTGAAAATATATAGCCATCTTTTCGCGCCTTTTGCTTCTGCACCAAGTGTTATTACAATCACCATTAGAACGATAAATAAAACGAAACTCATGAATGATAGATTAAGTATGGCCTTTATATTGAGAAAAGAAAATGTTATTAGAGCAGCCAGTGATAGAGCTATATAGACTATGTGGCGTTTTATAAAATAATCCTGTGGTAAAGAAAGACGCTGCGCTATTGCTGGACTTGCTGAATAAACAAGAATAAAGCTTATGGTTAGCAAAAAAAACACTGGTATAATCAGATAATAGTCTAACGTCCTATACCAATGTTTAATATTCATTTTGTTCCGGTATGTAATGCTACTATTCCGTAACTCATATTACGAAACTCAACATTTTTAAAACCAACATCTTCAATTTCTTTTTTAAAATCAACTTGTGTTGGAAACTCCCTTATACTTTTTACTAGGTATTCATATGAACTTTGATCTTTAGCAATTACGCTGCCAATTTTGGGGATTACTTTGAATGAATATAGGTCATAAATTTTAGTAAATGCCTTATTTTGATAGTGCATAGGAGCAAATTCTAAGCAAATAAATTTCCCATTTGGTTTTAATACTCTATGTATTGCGCTCAGAGCTTTTTTTCGATCAGAAACATTTCGAATACCAAAAGCTATGGTGCAATAATCAAATTCAGCATCTTCAAATGGCAAACTCTCAGCACTTGCACACACCCAATTGAAGGTCAGCTGGTTTGAATTTATACATTTATCACGTCCTTTATTCAGCATATTTTGATTTATATCGCACACTGTAATCTTAATGCTAGGATCTTTTTTTGCGATTCTTATTGCGATATCTCCAGTTCCACCTGCAACGTCTAAAACCTTAGAATTTTTGACAAAATGAACACTATTTACCATTTTATCTTTCCAAAGCCTATGCATACCTAAACTCATTATGTCATTCATTATGTCATAATGATTTGCTACGGAATCAAATACCTCTTTAACTAACTGCGATTTATCCATACTATCCCTCTGGATATTTTTTACATATTCTGCAAGCATTTTAGGGCTATTTTTCGCATAAAACCACTTTCTACCTTTATACATGTCCTGCAAAAGCGGTATTCATGCCATTGAAATCTGTTAAGCTTCTGATTTTCTCGTCAATTTTTAAATTAAAATTACTATTGATTTTCAACACATAACTGAAGTTGTTTTGTTTACTGAGTCTAGAATCAGCCCCCAAGCGCTGGTCCATCATGATCACCGCTAACAGATGGTGAAGAACCTGGATCAAAAGATTGGCCTTGATGGTAATCTTGATCATGATGCGTTCCACCACCAAAATTATCAAAATCATGACCCATCTGATCATTTAAATGTGGAAAGTTACCTGAATCATGTCCTTCACCGCCATCATCCTGAGGAGCTCCTCCTTCCCCACCTGAGAAAAATTCTGCTAGCGCCTCAAAAATTTTTATGCCAAACATATTACCTGACTTTCCAAATAATGTTACCAAACTAGCACCACTTATCAAACCTTCAAACACATTATTATAAGCAGCGATTGCCCCTTCAAAAAAAGTAAAAAACCACTTTAATCCTTCTGTAATTGTTGCAATGGAATCACTATGGCCAAGTCCGAAACCGCTTTTTTCTCCAGCAGATTCTTGATGTTGATCCATAGCTTGTAACATTCCTGTGTCTGGACCCATAACTTTTCATTCTAAACCTTTAGCTACTATTTTATCACAAATATCGTAAAATATCAATATTTTTTCATACGTAGGCCCTGTTGTCTTAAGATATTGTTGTCACACTTTATAAAGTTAATTATCCTAAAAAGGTCTATTGATAACACCGAAACCGTACAGTATGTTTGTTAATAAAGAGCCAAAAACAATGGAACAAAAATTAGTATATTACTTTAGCAAGAGCAGATGTGAAGGCAATGCAGAAATGAAAAATCTGCTTGGAGGAAAAGGGGCGAATTTAGCAGAAATGTGTAACGTTGGTATTCCTGTTCCTCCTGGTTTCACAATTTCTACTTCTGCTTGTAAGGTTTACTACCAAGGTAATGAATTGCCAAGTAGCCTATGTAATGAAATCAAAAATTACATGACAATGCTTGAAAGTGACATCGGTTGTAAATTTGGGGACTCAACTAATCCTTTGTTAGTTTCCATACGCTCTGGTAGTATCAACTCAATGCCTGGTATGCTTGACACTATTTTAAATGTTGGTCTAAATGATGAAACTGTCGTTGGGCTTGCAAAAAAAGGTGGTGAACGCTTTGCTTACGATAGCTACTGCCGCTTTATTACTATGTATTCCAATGTTGTGTTACAACTGAGCCACAATTTATTTCAAAGTGTTATTGAAAATGAGCAACGAAAAAATGGAGTAAAAAGCTTAGCTGAGCTTGATGTTGACGTTTTAAAAAAAATAGTTGGAGATTTTAAAAAAATAGTACATGAAAAAACGGAGAAGCATTTTCCTCAGAATGTTGAGGAGCAGTTATTAAGCTCGGTAAATGCAGTGTTTGCATCTTGGAAAAACGATAGAGCCATTTCCTATAGAAGAATACATAATATTTCTGAAGACCTTAGAACTGCAGTGAACGTGCAAGCAATGGTTTTTGGTAATTTAAACAATAATTCTGCAACTGGCGTGATATTTACACGTAACCCTTCAACTGGAGAAAAAAAGTGTTTCGGTGAGTTTTTGGTCAATGCTCAAGGTGAAGATGTGGTTTCTGGCGTGTATACCCCTATGCAAATTGATGGGGATCAAAAAAATACTATGGAAAAATTAATGCCTGGTGTTTATAAAGAGCTACGCGAGATATGTGAAAAACTTGAAGGGCACTATCAAGATATGCAGGATATTGAATTTACTGTTCAGGACGGTAAATTATGGATTTTGCAGACTAGATCTGGTAAGCGTACAGCTGAGGCCACTATTCGCATAGTAGTTGATATGGTAAATGATGGAACAATCACAAAAGAGGAAGGAATACTGAGAATTGACCCAAAAATTTTTGATAATTTATTGCATCCAATTCTTGATATTAAAAGTGATCAAAAAGTAATAGGGAAAGGGCTTCCTGCTTCCCCAGGAGTTGCTTCTGGATATGTAGTGTTTAGTGCAAGTGATGCTGAAAAAGCTGCAGAGCAGGGCAAAAAAGTAATTTTAGTGAGATCAGAAACTAGCCCTGAGGACATTAATGGGATGAATGCTGCAAATGGTATAGTAACAGCAAGAGGAGGGATGACATCACATGCTGCTGTTGTGACAAGAGGAATGGGTAAGCCATGTATTTGCAGTGTAAGTGGACTTTCTATAGATAAGAATGGAACTTTTTTTCTACTTGGAGAAACAAAAGTAAATAAAGGTGATCCAATTACCATCAACGGCGGTACGGGGGAGGTTATGCTCGGCATTTTGCCTACAGTTTTGCCTCAGTTGTCGAATGAATTTAAAACAGTGATGAGTTGGATAGATGAGATCAAAACAATCAAAGTTAGAGCAAATGCTGATACTCCAAAAGATGCAAAAATTGCCAAAGAATTTGGTGCAGAGGGTATAGGTTTATGCCGCACAGAACATATGTTTTTTGCGAGTGACAGAATTGAATTCATTCAGAAATTGATAATAGCTGATGATGAAAATGAAAGAACAAGTGCACTTAGTAAATTGGAAGAGATGCAGAAGTCCGATTTCAAAGAAATATTTTCTATCATGGAGGGAATGGAAGTAACCATACGCTTGCTTGATCCCCCATTACATGAGTTTTTGCCTAATAATCAATCTACTATAGAAAAAATTGCCAAATCGCTGAATAAGTCAGTTGAGTCAGTGGAAAGTAAAATAGCACAGTTATCAGAAAAAAATCCAATGCTTGGTCATCGAGGCTGCAGGCTTGCTATTTCTCATCCTGAAATATACAGCATGCAGATCAGAGCAATACTCAGTGCTGCAGATGAGCTAAAAAAGGAAAAAAATGTGAAAATAAAACCTGAAATCATGATTCCTTTCATAATGAGCGAAAAAGAATTTGTCTTGATATGTGAGTTGGCGGAAAAAGAGGCTTCTATCATTCAAACTGGGATCCAAATACAGATTCCAGCGTCACGCGCTGGAATGACACCAGATAGGGGGTATGCAGATAAGACTTACTCAATTGGAACGATGATAGAACTTCCACGAGCAGCATTAATTGCTGATAAGTTAGCAAAACATGCAGAGTTTTTTAGTTTTGGTACTAACGATTTGACGCAAACCACCATGGGGCTCTCAAGGGATGATTCAGTTAATTTTCTTGATTCCTACAAGGAAAACAACATATTTGAAAATGACCCATTTGAAGTTCTGGACATTGAAGGGGTAGGAGAATTAATCAAAATAGCTATTGAAAGAGGTAGAAAAACCCGCAAAGAAATTAAACTTGGTATATGTGGAGAGCATGGTGCGGATCCAGAATCTATAAAATTCTTTATTGAATCAGGTTTGAATTATGTTTCATGCTCACCTTATAGAGTACCAATTGCAAAATTAGTTGCAGCACAATTCAGTGTTAAGCCTAAAAAACATTAGACATAAATTTCCTAATCATAAACGATTTAATGTTAATTTAAACAACAGAGAGATATAAGCAATCAATTTTACGATTATTTAATTATTGATATGATACATTAGGTAATCATATATGGAGGGGATATGGATGCTAAAGTAAATTATGTGGGAATTGCAAGACGTGCTGTAGCGGCTGTAATTGACTACGTTTTGTGGACGGTAATAGCGATTGTTTTAGCCTTTTCTCTATTCACGTTTCCTGCATCATCAGACAATATGGACAGTTCTTACGATTACTTACTTAATTCTGAAATAGTTCAGGACATAAACGCAACAGCAACTACCAATGCAGCTTCACCATCTCTATAAAGAACTTCCATGCGCAAGTTGTTTGATAATATATACTCATAGAAGCTTTCATCTCCATTATCACTTTTTATCAATTCATCTTCTTTGTCTGGAATCCCTAACTCTTCCATTTTTGCTTTGATTTTCTCAGCAAGGACTGTATAGTCCTTCTGCTCAGCCAAACTCAATGCTGTCAATTTGTGTGCGTAAGTGGGAAATTGTAACGTTGACATTTCCTCAAGGAGTGTTTTAAGGATATTTTGATTTTCAATATCTAAAATAGCCTGAGCAATGTCTATCTCACCGAAAATAATAGCATAAGTCAGAAATGTAAAAGAAGATACTTTGTTATAAGTATTTTTGACAAATATCCACGTACCTAAAACTTCTTGTAGATCCTTATCTCCACTAAGTAAGTAATTCCTTTAGCTATATTGTTCTCTTTGCCTTCTATCGCACTCGTTAACCTATTAAACAGCAAACATTTAACTTGACCATTTTCCCCATCGTATAAATCACTAAATCTTTTCATATCTCCTTGTTCCATTTTAAAATATATAATATAATTATTATATATTTTTATAAATAAATCAATATATAAATTTTTTACTTCGGTAGTTTTTCATTATCATTACAATTACAAAAGTAGTTAAGTTAAACGAATATGAAAACCTTTACCAAAAATTTCAAAAATAACGCAAGAAAGCTAGAGGAATTGAGCGGAGAAATTGAAGATATAGCTAATGCTACTCAAGATAAATTTACAAATGAACTCGAAAATATTGCATATGACAGTGTGCAGAAATTCCGTAGTTTACTTGCTAAAGAGCTAAATTCCATTTTCAACGATATTCACTCTCAAAACCTGAGTTCATTCAAATCCAGCTTAATTAACTATACTATAGACTCAAATTTTATCAATAAAAAAGGAGAAACAGCTTTAATGCGTTCTCTTCTCAACGTGCTTGGACATACGATAAAGAATTTGTAGTACAACTTGCTACCCAATAATAAAAATACAATAATTTCAAATGCTTAGCGCTATGTAAGTAGCGTTATACTAATTTTCATTTAATATTAAGTCCAAGAAATGATAATGATATTGCTATATAAAAAAGGAGGGTTATTATGCCAAAAATATATGTAGAGCGTAAATCTAAGCCTGAATCTCTTCCAGTTACTTTAGAAGAGGCTAAATCATTCTTACACATTGAAAACGATCAAGATGATAAATTAATTTTAAATCTTATTTCTGGGGCAACCGGCTATGCTGAGTGGCATATTGGAAAATCCCTGGCGAAACAAACGTGGCAAATCTCATGTGAAGACTATATACCTCGTAGACTCTATTAGACCCCCTGCGAAAAGGTAGAAAGTAGGTAAAAACGACTAAAAAGCATGTAAAATGAAAGTTTTAGGAGAGGGAAGATGGCAATAAGTTACGTAAAAATAGCAAGAACACCATATATTTTTAGACAATTGACAGGGCTCACAACATCTGAATTTGAAAAAAATTGTGGCAAAAGTGCGTCCAGAGTGGGAAAAAATGGAGGCGAAAAAGAAATGTCACGGAAGAAAATCGCATGTTGAGGAGCTAGAAGACAGGATTTTATGTGTTCTAATTTATTACAGAACGTACATAACGCATCCATTTTTAGGGTTTTTGTTTAATTTGCACAACTCAAATATTTGCCGACTTTTTAAGAAAATGTAGCCATTATTGGCCAAAAAAATTACTATAAAAAAGGATAGAACGCTGACGCCAGAAAGGATTTTAAAAATTTTAGCAGACGTCACGGAGCAACCGATACAGCGGCCGAAAGACAGCAAAAAACGTAAGAAAAGTTATTCCGGAAAAAAGAAAGCAACCACAATAAAAACCGAAATTGTGATCGAGGGAAATGGGCAAATTCTGTCGATTTCGAAGTCGCATAGAGGTCGAATGCATGATTTTCGCATAAGGAAACAGGAAAAATTGTTGGCCAAAGATAGCATAAAATATGCCGATTCTGGGTATCAAGGTTGGCAAAAACTGCAGAAAAACGTTGTGATTCCGTACAAAAAACACCGTAAAAAGCCACTAACGGAGGAGCAAAAGGAGCATAATCGGAAGCTGGCATCGTTCAGGATGCGTGTGGAAAATAAGATTCGCGAGATAAAAATCTTCAAAATAATGTCAAATGTTTACCGCAATTTTCAGAAGAAATACAACATGAGATTTAATATTATAGCAGGAATTGTGAATTTGAGGCATAGTTTTTAATAATTTTTGGGCTGGGGATTTCTTACCAGATTTTATCAGCAACTTGCTTCACGTTGTTTCGCAGGGGGGCTAATCTTTCCTTTCTCATCAACGATACTAATAAAAGTCTCTTTGAGTGAGATATCTAACCCGATATAATGCTTCTACTCAATAGCAATTACAGTATGTCTATTATCGCAGACAGATATAGAAATAGGCGAAAATGCTTCGGTTTGAGGTTCAATCTGATAGCTGGAATTTACAATTGGGAACTACCTATATGAGTTTCGAAAGAAATTTATTAAATATTTTACTTAAAAGTTTAATATTTTATATATAAAAAGTATATAGCTAATAATATTGATAGTGAGTGAAGGTATGGAACAAGTAGAATATGACACAAATGATTTATTGGATTACAAAAAAGGACATAGAAAACGTTTAAGAGAAAAAATTATCTTAGATAATGGACAATCGCTACTTGATTATGAAATCTTAGAGCATATTTTATATTCAGCCTATGGTAGAATTGATGTTAAACCAATTGCAAAAAGACTAATAAACTACTTTGGTAGCTTAAATAAAGTTCTTAATGCTGAATCAGAGGAATTAAAGAATATCAATAAAGTAAATGACGCTGCAATATCTGCTATCTTTTGTGTAAAACAAGCCTTTGTTCGTTCTACAAGAGAGAAAATGAAGGATTTACCAATAATTAACAATTGGCACAAATTACTTGATTATTTAAGAGCTAGTATAGGCAGCATCAATAAGGAAAATTTTCGTGTTATTTACATGAATAAAAAATATCGTTTAATAGCGGAAGATTTGCAAAATATTGGCACGGTGGATCAAACTCCTATTTATCTCAGAGAGATCATCAAGCGTGCGCTTTTGATTGGATCAACGTCTATTGTAATATCTCATAACCATCCAAGCGGAGATGTCCAGCCTTCAAATAGCGATATATCTCTTACCAAACAATTGGCAGAAGCTTGCCAAAGTATAGGAATAGAACTAATAGATCACATTATAATCGCATTTAATAACCACTTTAGCTTTAAGGAAAATAGGTTGTTGTGAAAACTTTGAGTGGATTTCTTTCAACTGCAACATTATACTACAGCTACGATGGGTAATTAGCTCAGTTGGTAGAGCACTTGCTCGACACGCAAGTGGTCACTGGTTCAAGTCCGGTATTACCCACGTTTTTATTTATAATAAAGATTTCATATGGCAGTAATACATAACGGCAAACATTCAGCAGCTGAGTCAAAGCGCTTAATTTATTCCATAATAATAGTTGCAATAACTATGTTTATGGAAATAGTAGGTGGAATAATTTCACATTCGCTTGCTCTACTATCTGATGCTGGGCACATGCTCACTGATCTATTTGCTTTAGTTTTGAGTTGGTTGGCGCATAAGTTTGCAGCTAAGAAATCTGATTTGCGGAGGTCATATGGATATCATCGATTACAGATAATTGCAGCATTTGTTAATGGTTTAACTTTATTCTTCATTGCGATAATTATTATAGTTGAGTCGATAAAAAGATTTATTTTTCCAGTCAATGTTGAGTGGAAAGTAATGCTGACAATTGCAACACTCGGGCTTCTTTCTAATATAATAGTCTTTTTTGTGTTACATAGTAAATGTGAAAACAATATAAACATAAAAAGTGCTGTACTACATGTTATAGGAGACATTTTAGGATCTGTAGCTGCCATACTTGCATCTATAATCATAATGTTTACCAATTGGCAAATGGTAGATCCAATTTTATCAGTAGTTGTAAGTGTAATCATTTTAAATAGTGGCTATAAAATAATAAAGCATTCTTGCCATATTCTTCTTGAAGGCACACCTGAAGGTATATCAATTGAAGAAATAAAAAATAAAGTTACGTTCGAGCTACCTGAAGTGATCGATGTGCATCACATACATACGTGGTCGCTGTCTGACAATTATTTTATAATCACTATGCACGCTAAAATAAGCCCAAATGTACAGCACACTGACGTCCTATGTAACATAAAAAGAATATTACTAGATAAATTTGACATTGCACACTCCACCGTTGAAATTGAATATGATGAATGTGCAGATGATCAATTACAATCAGCTAAAGCTGGTGGTTTGAAAAAACGCTTGTAAAGCAGATATTGAAAAACTCTTATGAGACTATATTGTTAATTATACGTTTTAAATTATAAGTATGTTAAGCAGATTCATAATTTTGCTATTAATTTTTGCACTTCCTCTTCACTTATATGCATACCAATTTAGAACTAAAGCAAAGCAAGCAGTAGTTTTAGAGTCAACTTCAGATTCATTTATTTTTGAGCATAATTCTGATGAAAAAATGGCTCCATCTTCAATGAGTAAGTTAATGACTTTATATGTAGCTTTTGATTATGTAAAAGCTGGAGTAATTGATTTGGAAGACAAATTTCAAGTAAGTAGGAAAGCATGGGAAAGAAAAGGCTCGTCTATGTTTTTGAAAGAAGGTCAATCTGTTACGGTGAGAGAATTGCTTGAAGGAATTATCATAGTTTCAGGCAATGATGCCTGCATAACGCTAGCTGAGGGTATTGCAGGATCAGAAGAGAATTTTGTAATTGAAATGAACGAAACTGCACAAAAATTAAATCTAAACAATAGCAATTTTGTTAACTCAAGCGGATGGCCAGACGAAGATCATTTTATGAGTGCAAAAGATTTAGTAATATTGGCAAAAAGAATTTTTACTGACTTTCCTGAATACTATGATTTATTTTCTGAGCAATACCTGACCTATAATGAAGTTCTACAGAAAAACAAGAATTTTCTACTTACTCACGATATCGGAGTTGATGGCCTAAAAACCGGTTATACAAACTCTGGCGGTTATGGCATCGTTGTGTCTGCAAAGCGGAATGACAGAAGGATTTTTGCGGTTGTAAATGGTTTAAATACTGAAAAAGAGCGAATAGAAGAGGCAAAAAGACTGGTACAATATTCCTTGAAGCACTTTAATACTAAGAAAATATTCACTAAAAACAGTGTAGTTGAAGAAATAAGCGTTCTATACGGAAGGGATAAAAAAGTACCAATTACTGTTGCAAATGATGTCACTATAACTTACAACCGCAACTTGCTTGATAAGATTAAGGTGCGCATTGAATATAAAGACATGATATCTGCGCCAATTAAAAAAGGCCAAGAAGTTGGTAAGGTTTATGTAGAAGTACCAGGTATTGAACAACAAGCCATACCACTTTATGCAATGCATGACGTGCAGGAATTAAGTTATATAGAGAGGTTTTTTAGAAGGTTATTTTAAACCCTAATTCATTATGGATTAGAGATTCAACATGACTTTAAAAGACTAATATGTTATCACTGCAAAGGACTTGTAATAGTTCTATATAACGCTATATTTACACGAAATAACTTGACTTTACATGTATTAAGAAGCATTTTATATATGTTGTGTGCCCATAGCTCAGCTGGATAGAGCAACAGCCTTCTAAGCTGTGGGTCGTAGGTTCGAATCCTACTGGGCACACCATGCTTTTTTATGAACTCATCTATGCTAAATTTAGCATAGCCCTAAAACCCGCGCCATTGGCCTACTTTTCCCCTAATATATTTTAGCCGCGTAGGTAAATTATTTTCCATAATTCATTAACTATACTTTCATAATGCATATCTTATGGAAAGCTATCTCAACCTAGTGTGGCCTTTTTTGCCCATTTTTGAGAAATTTAAAAGTAAATAAGTCAATAATTGAATTTTGTTTGATTCTAGAAAGTGTGGTATTGGTTCAAAATCAAATGAGGTTTTTATGGAATTTGACAATTATTAAGATATTAGGTACAATTGTAATGTGAGTTAGTGAATAGGGGGTAATAAAGTGCTTAACAAGTATAATGGTCAAAGAGAGCTGTCACCTGTAGAAACAGAATGTTTACAAGAACTTATAAATCTGTATGAGAAATATTCTTCTAACAAAAGGATTACAAGAAGAGATGCTATAGTAAGCGAAGAAACAAGCAAATTCAATAAAGAATATCCACAAATCAATATGGGAAGAAGTGGTAAAATCAATCCACTAACCGCTTGTGCACATGGTACTAAAGCTTCAACAGTACTTTCATCAATAATGTTTTCAAAAGGGCAATTGTGGCCTGCAAACGGCATAAGAGGGATAAGAGTATTCGATATAAGAGAAGGCTTTCCAGGGAATCAAATGTTTGTTTCAACTGTTCATTTAAATGGAAAAATATCATTGAAAATTCCGTTTGAGTTTGCAGATTTTCCTATAACAAAAGCTTTTGATAGTACAGAAATTAATAATAGAATTAATAAGAGGTGGAAAGATAGAGGTATTTGTGATATCGCACCTGAGATTTTAGATAGTGAAATAATAAAAATTTTTGATGAGTTATTGGGTGTTCCCGTGGTAATTCTAGGAGATGGAATTGGAAAATTTGAGGGAAATGTTAAGGATATGGTTCGTGGTCAACCTGGTGAAGTTCTTTATGAAAGGTTTAATATTAGGATTATAGCTGTTGAAAAGGATCACATAGAATTAATGAAGTCTTTAACTACAATAAATACTGAACTTAAAATAGCCGTAATTGATAAAGAAGAATTGCTAAATTTTACAAATGATTATAATACTAAACTTGACGATAATAGTACTAATAAATCCTTTATAGAAGAAGTGATAGAGCATTTTGAGTTAGATTATTTAAAATTCTCTGAAAAAGTTGAGCCAGTTACAATTAAGAAAAGGTTAATGTATAATACTGAAGTATATGTTAATAGTGACAGTGATGTAGTAATAGGAAAAGGACTAGTTGGGTGCATAAAGAACGTTAGTTTTTATGTGAAAGATTTAAAACAAAAACAAGATTTTTACAATGAAGCTCAAATAAAAGAGGCAATCGAAAAAAAAGGAAAGATAGACGGTTACGATCCAATTGTATATGCATTACTTAGTGATGTATTACTGGATGAAAAATTTCCAATAGTTTATGCAATAGAACAGGGTATCAAGATAGAAGATATAGATCCAACATTATGGGCAAAAGTTAATAAGTATAAAATAGGGGTGAGCGAAGATCCAATAGACTATGCAATAGAACATAAAATGCTAATAGAAGGCGAAGATGCACAAAAATGGACGGATGCTAAAGGAGATAAAAGAATAGAAGATGAAGAAAAAAAGAGGAAAGAAAAATTACATTCTGAAAGTGCTGCCAATCAAAAAATAGGACAGGATACAGCACAGCAAAATTCAGAACAATCAGCTAATAGTAATTATGAATATGGGGAGCAAGTTGCAACCACTGATGAAATATTTAACTCGGATTCAAATATATTAGAGAACAAGATAAATCAGAATGCATTACATGATCGTGGTAGGGAAAGCGGTTATGGCTCTGAAGAAGATCATATGAAGATTGATAATGGGAAAGAAGCTTTAGAGCAATCAGCTTTGAGCACATCTGAGGGAGATTTACAATCTGGGGCAGAACCTGCAATAGCTTCTAGCATCCCTAATTCTAATGCAACTAATGAAGCAGTATACACTGAGAACAAAACACAAAATGAAGGTGAACTATCTCAAAAACCTATAGTAGAAGGAGTTCTAAGCCATACTGTTAGGACACCTGAGAAGATTTTACAATTTGAAGCAGAATCGCAGCCTAAAAAATCAACACATATTCCTGCTGTTTCTTCAGATGATACTCATGTTACAAATGAGGGAGTAGATAAAAATAGCGGTCAATCATTGTCAAGTCCACAAGAAAAACCTAAAAGTAACAGCAAATACTATATCGTTGGCTGTGCAATCGGTGGTGCAATTATTGGAGCAGTAATAGCACACTTTGCAGGGGCTGCTGCATTAGTAGGTACTGCAGTTGCAGTATTTTTTGCAGCTGTGGTTGGTGCATTACTTGGAGCTGGAATCGGTTATTGCATAAGTAAATGTCTTGATAGTCCTGATGTACAATCTATGTCTGGCCAGGAAAAGAAATTACCAGTTTAAACGTAGTAATTCAGACCGGATCTATGAATCACAAATACTCTTCTTGATAGGGCTATTGAAACTAACAAATTGTGGACTATATAACCCCAACTATGGATTAGAAAAGAATAGAAAAGCCAAGGAAACAGGGTAAACTCAGGAAATATTTGAAAACTAAATGAGGTTACCCATGAATAAAAATATAACAGAATTATTTTGCCTGATCGATGATTTTTGCAACGCAGCCGACAAAAATTTTGCAGAAAAATTCCTGCCAAGCGGCAAAAAGCCAACCAAGAATCACGTATTCAGAGATTCTAATACCAACTTTCACAAATAATACCAAATATTAACGAAAAAATTGACAGGTTTATTATTTGGAGATAAGGGCTACATAAAGCAAGACCTTTTCCATGAGTTGTTTGACAGGGGCCTAAAACTTGTTACCAAACCCGAACTATGGATCAGCTTGATGTAAGCTACTGATATTCAATATTTTTCAGCCTGCAATTGATAATTTAACAAAACTGTCACTTTCTGTTATATTATGGATTATTGATTACATAACCTGCTGATTTTCCATTCTTTTTTTTGATATTGCACTGAATTTCTAATCCATAGTTCGGGTTTACCAAGATTAAAAAAGGTATGAAAAACATGCTAATGTCGCTAAATGAGAAGATTCTGCTGAGAAAAAGATCGATTGTTGAAACAGTTTTTGACAATCTGAAAAATAAATTTGAAATTGAGCACACTCGGCATAGATCTCCAGTAAATTTTTTGGTTCACATTGTTTCGACACTTGTTTCATATTCGCTAAAACCCAAAAAGCCTTCTATTTCCTACACTTTCTTTGTTGGCTAATCCATAGTTGGGGTTATAGGCGTTGCTTTTATGCTTATGGTCATTAATAGTAAGATGGATAGGAACTATGAAGCTATTTTAAGAGTAGAAGCGAAAGTAGATAGAAATTACGATGCCATTAGAAGGGTAGAAAGTAAGGTAGACAGAAATTTCGAAGTAATGTTGTCAGACCCGTTAATTGCCTAAAAATATACTGGGTTTTTGCAACTTTTGCGTAACTTGTTGCCATTTTACTCTTCTAAAATTTTCATTTTATACGCTTTTTAATGTTTTTTACCTGTTTTCTGCCTTTTCGCAGGGGATCTGTTGGACCAAATACTCGATATTTTTTGCGGCTAGATAAGAACTGAACTACATTCTCTCTCCACTCAGCTAAATTTTTCATGGATTCCTATTCATTCCAGCACAATGACTTATATTAATATCACCAAGCGAAGTTGAAACACTTCTTATACCAGCCTCGATCAGCTCAGCATTAACTGTTCCTTCTTCTATAACTTGAGTTCTATTAAACTTTATCTCTTCAATTATTGCATTCAGCACTTGCTCTGCAGAAGAGTTATGTTTCATATACAATGCTAACTTGATGAGCTATTACTATGTCATATAAATCATCATCAAGCTTACGTGTTTTCTTTGAAAAGATCTGGCTTACCTTACCAATATGGTCAGCCCTTTGAGCATTCTGCTCTGCCAGTACATTTGCCTGTTTTCGCATTTCGTGCTGTTCTTTTATTTCTTTCTCCTGTTCTCGTATCTCCTCTTCCATTCTTTTAAACCGTGTCTTCTCTTTTTTAAATTCTTCCTTTAATAGACTTACATATTTTTTTAATACTTGAACTAATACTATTTTTTCAATTTCTTCTTCCGTTGCTTCTCTTGATCTCAATCCGTATAGCATTGGTACGCAATATGTTTTACCACATATAAAGTTCATTATTTCTGGAAAGCTGTCCTCCCTAAAGGATCTTATGCATTCTTGGAGCTCAACAAGTGAAAGACCATTTATATAACCTTTTACACCAGATTCTATACTGCACGTCTCTTTTGCATGCTCTTCGAAAATTTTTGTTAGATACTTTACATCGCTACTGCTTAATAGCTCAACATATTTCTGTACAACCTCATTATATACTAATATTGGTAACACAAAGCACTTATCAGTAGGATACTGACTTATTTCAAAAGATTTTGGTAACATTTTTTTTAGTTCTTTTTTAATTTTTTTTCCGGATGGTAAAATATCAGCTAGCCGGATACATTGTACAGTACTATCCTGCAAAAGACTTTTAACTTCATCTCTTATAACTTTCAAGCTCTTGTCTTTATCGCACCTAGACTTTAAATCAACCAAATTATCAAGCCAAAATTCCTGATACCTTGTGACATAATCATTGACCAATTTATCAAACTCTTGTTTTAATTGCGCCGGATTATCCAGATAAACTTCAAAACACTTTTGCGTCTTCTCTAAAAACTCATTACGACAATACAGTAAATCCGCCTGCCTCCAAATTGTGATATTTCTTAATTCCGCAACTACGTTTGCATTTATAAGACCTGCGTATTTATCCCTATTTTTGTGCAGAAAGTCCAATGCTACTTCAGCAAACGTTTTATATCTAAAAGTATCTTTTTCTTTTTTTGATGTTTCATATAACTCTTCCATAACCTCCTTGATATTATTTAAAGTATCCATTCCTTTACCTCCTTTATCTGAATGGAACTTTAGTGCTAACTCTCTATATTGTTTGCTAAATATTTTTGTAAATGACTCGTCATATTCACTTATAGCATCTTTACTGTAACCTAAATTTCTAGCACGCTTCAAACTTTCATCTAGACTAGATAAAGTTTTATAAGAAAAGCCAAATGAAGATAACGCTTTTTCCAAATTCATTTGATAGACCATTGCAAATTCAAGAAAATTGATAGATTCTGCGCACCCTGGAGCACTTGATTGCATCCCTGCACCGGAAGGTTCTGCCTGTGAACCAAGTGGTTGATAATCACTTGAATTTTGAGAATAAGGTTCTTGTTCTGTTTCTGTCTGTGGACTGGATTGTTGATCGCTTGGTTGCTGCATTGCCTCTGTAGATACATCAATATCACGTACTACAGCTCCGCCACGAGCAGAAAAACTGCCTTGTTGATTTCTCTTCATATAGCCTCCATTATGTTGAAAAAGAATAAAACGATGGGTTAATACTGATGTGAACATCACTAGCACTACCCGATATAAAAAAGAGTAGCTTGCATACTTTTCTGCTCTTTTCTTTTGACTTTCAGTTAAAATAACCTGACTAACTTTGGGCTCCACGGCCACCACCAATATTTTGGCATTTCACCAAGTAGGTTTAGTAATTCCAGACAATATTCTTGATCTACTGCTTCACTAGCACCTTTTCTTTTTGTTTTTTGATAATCAATAGCAACTGTAGTTGTAATCCCAAGTAATATTACTCCAGAAGTTACCGCTGCAGTAAATGCCACTTTACGCGTTGATGCCAATGAAATCAATAGAGCAGCAGACGCAATGCTGTAAGTTAAAATCAAACCATTTTTTGTATAATCTGATTTTGTATCCTCTTTTACCTTATGCAAGTGATTCAATAAAGTTGGACCAAACTCCCACCAGAGTATGCGATATTTTCTATGATTCGATAAAAATCTAACAACATTACTCTGCCATATCGGCAAATTTGCACTCTTAGATGCATATGCTGGAAAAATTGGCTCCATTAATGCCTACCTATTCCAGCACTGGCACCTTGGTTTACAGCTACATTACTAAGTGAACTACCTTGATTTAAGGAGCTTTCTATTCCCACTTTGATTAGTTCAGCATTAACTGTTCCTTCTTCTATAACTTGAGTTCTATTAAACTTTATCTCTTCAATTATTGCATTCAGTACTTGCTCTGCAGAGGAGTTATGCTTCATAACATGCTCTACAACTGCCTCTACAATATTATCCTCGTTGTCTTTTACTATGTCATATAACTCATCATCAAATCCTGTTCTCCTCAATAGCCTTCCAAATGACTTTGTTACCTTTACCCTTTGCTCTGCCTCCCGTTTTCCTTGTTCAGCCTCCCGTCTTCCTCTAGCCTCATGCTCTGTCTTTTGCTTTGCTTGTTCAGTTTCCATGTCATTAGCCCTTTGCACTCCTCCATAAGTTGCTCCTAACCAGTTAATTAGACAATTTCCGGGCAAAATTTTTACATCTATGTTGCGAAACTCCTTAGTAAAACGCTGTCTTTGATGTTCTTCATACTTTTTTGAGGCAAGCTCCGAAGCATATAAAGCCATACGTAAGTGCCCTACGAGTTTATCTTCATGTACATTATCCTGATATGTTTGCAATATACCTTGAAAATTATACCATAATCTTTCCCATTTGTTTATATCACTTGTAGAGTCTCCTTTTCTCTTTGATACTTTATATTCCTTAAATATTGAATACAGAACACTATATATGTCTGCTATATCGCTATTAGATTCTTTCTTAATCTTACTCTCCATTTCTCTTGCATAGTCAATTATAACTCTATCATCACTAGTTGACATAGCTAAATAAATTATTTCTAATGCTTCATGTAATATCTTATACACCTTTTCATGTTGCTCTTTTGTATTAGGAGCATATTTTTCTCCTTTAATTTTTTCATTCCAAAAATCTTTAGAAGTATTGTATAATCTATTAAATAAACCAGTTTCACGATTTGCTTTACCACTTTCTCTTGCTTCTTGTAGGTTCTTCTCTATGCATCTTAGATTGGTTAATAGAGTTTTAACAAGTGATAAGCCGCTATCTTCAAGGATGCGTACATTTTGGCTCACGTGGTCGGGAAATTTTCCATCTTCGCCAACAATAGTAGAAATGAATTTAGCTATATCGCTTCTATCGAAGTCAAATAATACTTTGAAGCCCTCCTTGCAATTGTAAAAATTGATTGTAGAGCCACTTCTTTCAACTCTCTAGTATCAAAAACAGTAATTAATGCTTCTGAATGAGCTCCATTAATAGCCAATACCCTTACTATATCTAAGTATCTTTCTTTTTTGCATTTCCTTCTTCCTTAGATTTTTGTGCAGCGTAATCAATATATTCACCAAAACCGTAACTTACAGATGAACTTCTTAGATGTTCTTTAGCATTACTCACACTTTCCTTTGACCTTGTATATTCGTATAATGGATTTTCTTTATTAAGAGCACATTCACTAGAGCTAAAATAATAGTCAAGTAACTTATTATACTCAGACCTCACAAAGTCCTTATCTAAAAATTTATTATCTTGCATTTTTTTTACAATCTGTTCGTTAACTTGATTGATTTTTAATGAAAAAGATTTTTGATCATTATTCAATTTTCTTATTTTTTCACGTAGATCATTGGTTAGGTCACTGACAGTCTTGGCATTTTTAATCTCCTCTTCACATTCACTGATTGTTTCATTTATCATAACCTCACATTCTTTAGAAAAATCAGCATTAACTTCTGCTACAACGCTGTCAGAAACATGCAATCCTTTATTTCTATCTTGATAATCCTGCAAACCAGTAGCTGCAAGTTGTGCTATTATAGATTTCGAGCATTCTTCTTCTGAAGCCTTTAATTGTACTCCTTGTTTGCTAGACTGTATTTGCAACAGTCTTTCATTACCATAAAAATTCTCTACTTTTGCACAGTATTCAAATTTTTTATTTCTTTGAATATTATTTAATTCCTCAATATCAATATGTTCTTTTCCATCAAGATATTTCACTTGCTCATTAGCAATTGCAAGAGGAAGTTCACACTTAGTCATTTTAGACATAGAAAGCATGTCATAGTTAAAAAGCGCAGGAATAAGCCAATACTGCCAAAGCTGACAATATTTAGGACCTAAAAGAACTTGTACTAGCTTTGGATCATTATTATCAATCGCTGCTTCTATTTGTTGTTTAACCGGTTGATCAAAAAAACTTACCATTCACTACCTCTAACAATTTAAAGAAATGCAGTACTAACAGCTTTGTTAAAGAAGAACAATATTTATTTTATAATTTATTTAGCATTATCAATGCTATAACTCATATAATATGTTAATTTGTTAAAATTCTATAACCTAAGGAAAAATAGTTTTTTTAAGAAGTCTTGAAGATGGAACTCTGAATGTTTATCTCAATGCAGGATGTATTTTGTATTATGCAAGCAAATACCGAGAATTAGATAAAAAGTGCGAAAAAATAAAATCTCTAATAGAAAGCTCAAGACAAAAAAAAGCATAAGACCCCCTGCGAAACAACGTGAAGCAAGTTGCTGATAAAATCTGGTAAGAAATCCCCAGCCCAAAAATTATTAAAAACTATGCCTCAAATTCACAATTCCTGCTATAATATTAAATCTCATGTTGTATTTCTTCTGAAAATTGCGGTAAACATTTGACATTATTTTGAAGATTTTTATCTCGCGAATCTTATTTTCCACACGCATCCTGAACGATGCCAGCTTCCGATTATGCTCCTTTTGCTCCTCCGTTAGTGGCTTTTTACGGTGTTTTTTGTACGGAATCACAACGTTTTTCTGCAGTTTTTGCCAACCTTGATACCCAGAATCGGCATATTTTATGCTATCTTTGGCCAACAATTTTTCCTGTTTCCTTATGCGAAAATCATGCATTCGACCTCTATGCGACTTCGAAATCGACAGAATTTGCCCATTTCCCTCGATCACAATTTCGGTTTTTATTGTGGTTGCTTTCTTTTTTCCGGAATAACTTTTCTTACGTTTTTTGCTGTCTTTCGGCCGCTGTATCGGTTGCTCCGTGACGTCTGCTAAAATTTTTAAAATCCTTTCTGGCGTCAGCGTTCTATCCTTTTTTATAGTAATTTTTTTGGCCAATAATGGCTACATTTTCTTAAAAAGTCGGCAAATATTTGAGTTGTGCAAATTAAACAAAAACCCTAAAAATGGATGCGTTATGTACGTTCTGTAATAAATTAGAACACATAAAATCCTGTCTTCTAGCTCCTCAACATGCGATTTTCTTCCGTGACATTTCTTTTTCGCCTCCATTTTTTCCCACTCTGGACGCACTTTTGCCACAATTTTTTCAAATTCAGATGTTGTGAGCCCTGTCAATTGTCTAAAAATATATGGTGTTCTTGCTATTTTTACGTAACTTATTGCCATCTTCCCTCTCCTAAAACTTTCATTTTACATGCTTTTTAGTCGTTTTTACCTACTTTCTACCTTTTCGCAGGGGGTCTATTGTAAGAAGAAGTTGTTGCAAGCGAAAGCAAGGCAATAGCAGAGTATTTGCTTAGTCAAGGCAAAAAATATGAATCGATAGGAATAGAAAGTGGGCAACTATCAATGCCTCCCTGCTAAACAACGTGAAGCAAGTTGCTGATAAAATCTGGTAAAAAATCCCCAGCTCAAAATTATTAAAAACTATGCCGCAAATTCACAATTCCGGCAATAATATTATACCCCTTCTCCTAATAACCCAAATAGTGTAAGCTAAGGATTTAGGGTATGAGGAGTGTTGAATGCCGGCAGCATATAGTTACGATTTAAGGAAAAAGCAATGGAGGCTCTGGACGCAAGGAGCAAGCAGGGCAGTTGTGGCAAAAAGATTTAAGATAGGAGAAACAACTTTGTACGAATGGCAAGTAAGGCGCAAAGAAACGGGAGTTTTGCATCGAAAAAGCCGGGAAGTGTAGGCTATAATCATAAAATTACCGACAGGAATGCGTTCACTGAATTTGCGAAAAAACATGGAGGTAAAACTCAATCAGAGATGGCTGAACTTTGGGGCAATATCAGCCGCCAAACGATCCACCCTGCCCTCAAAAATATTGGATTTACACGAAAAAAAGACCTATGGATACAAAGAAAGAAGCAAAGAAAAACGAGCAGAATTCTTGAAAGTTATAGCAACGTAAGCTCCTGATAATCTGGTATATATTGATGAATCTGGAATAGATAATACGAAAGATTATCCTTATGAATATTGCAAAAAGGAGAGAGATTTTACGCCCAAAATTTGGAGTAAAAAGTCAGCGTGTCAGCATGATTGCAGCGTTAAATCAAAGGAAAATAATTGCCCCTTTAACCTTTGAAGGGTACTGCAATACAGAGCTTTTTAATGCCTGGTTTGAGCAATTTTAACTCCAATTTTACAGCCTGGTCAGACAGTCATTCTTGATAATGCGAGTTTCCATAAGTCTAAGAAAATTAGTGAGCTTGCAAAAGGAGTTGGTGCTGAAATTCTTTATCTTCCTCCATACTCTCCTGATTTTAACGAAATTGAGCACCAGTGATTTCCTATCAAAAATAGAGCAAGGAAAAATATCCCTATCTTTAAATCTTTCCGCCTGGCTGTTGATTCTGCCTTCTTATGAATCATTCTGATTATTGAGAGAAGGGCTCTAAATGATAAGCTTTCCCCGAGTTTTGAATTATAAAATCAATATAGCCAACTAGAATAAGGTATGAGTGAAGCTGCTATATTCTTCCATATGTATCATCTAATCTAACTATATCATTGTCGGATAAGTATTCTCCCATCTGAAATTCAACAATCTCAAGTGGAGAATTTGCACTTCTATTTTCAATTCTATGAGAAACGTTTCGTGGGATTTCTACCATATGATTTTGTGCTATAGCATGCACTTTATCATCCACACTAACATATCCAACTCCTGACAGTATTATGTGATATTCATCTCTATAGTTATGAAATTGTTTGGAAGTACAGCTGAGTGGATTTACAAAAAGATATTTTATAAGAAAATTTCCGCCTATTAAAATTATACTATAAAATCCCCATGGTTTGATTTCTTTTTTAACTACTTTCACTTTCTTGAGTTTATTAACAAACGAAATTAGACTCTTACTTGGAACATTTTGTTGCTTGTGAGCTGGTTTTATATTATTTGGTTTATTTACAAAGCATTTCTGATCTTCCCGCAGAGAATGCTGTGTTGGTCTGTCAAATTTCTCACTCAACTCTAAAACTGCGTTCCACGTTCCAACATCCATCCAATCGAAATCAGATTCGATCATTGCAACATTTTCCGCTTTTTCCATCACTAAATAATCAATAGATATATCTTCAACTCTTTGAAAATCTTGCTGTTTCAAATAAAGAAGTTTTTCCTGCGGTGTGGTATGTTTTATACTGGAACAGCATAAGTGATAAAGATTTGGGGCGAATTTTTTGATCTCACTTATGTAGCGCTTTGCTTTAAATACAAATATACCTGAATTCCAATAATGGTTATTATCTAGCTTATACGCGGGTTTTTCTATGAAATTTTTTACTATATGATATTTTTTTTTGTGATCAAAAACTGTATTTATATACCCGTATTCAGAATTGAATTCACGAGGCCTGACTCCAAAAGTAACTATAGCGTTGTTTTCTTGGGCTATTTGAGACGCTTTCTCAATGGAATTATAAAAATTATTTAAATCGCCTATAAAATGATCTGAAGGCATAATTAACATTATTTCGTTTTCGTTGCATAGGAGTGCAGCAATTAATATTGCTGCCTCTGTTCCAATTTTTACTGGTTCAAAAATCACCTTATATTCCTGCAAAGCAACCAGTTCGCTCATTATCAATGACTCGTACTGCACGTTTGTAGCAATTATTGGAGGCATATAACTACTTTTTAATCTCAGTAAAGTGCTCTGAAACATAGTATTATCGCTAAACATTTTTTGAAATTGTTTTGGCTGGGATAAAGGCCAAAGTCTACTGCCACTACCACCACACAGTATTACAGGGCGCATATAGTTAATAAAATTAATTAAATAATTAATAGTTTATACTAGATGCGAGATATGCGCAAGTTTTTATTGTAGAATTATTAAAAGTGAAATAAGAAGATTAGTCTACAACTCGGGGCCTGTTTGTGAATTTCGTCTACTCTGTACTCCATTGGCATGTTTAGTAAGTGTTTCAGTAGGATTTATCCCTTTTCTACTTACAGCATCTCTTAATAGTTGTATTTCTTCTCCAGCATCTTCTAGTATTTTTGCTTTTCTATCACCTATACTACTTTGTAATCTTAATGTTTCAGCAGCTCCCTTTTCTGGTGTTAATTTTAGTGTTTCATCAGCTACCTTACCACCACTATTCTTTTTTTCTTCTAAATCTTTTTTAATACCTGGTTTCATTTTATTAAGCTCATCCCACGTAGCTGTAAACTCGAGATTAGGGCGCTTTTCTTCTTGTTCTAGTTCTCTTGCACAATCTTTAAATACCTTAAAGTCACTTTTTGCTTTTTCCCAATACTCTTTCAGTTGATACTTTAACTTAGTATAGTATTTATCACCATACTTTCTTTCATTTGCCACAAATAACAAAATTGGAGCTTTGAGTATTGTAGATAACATATTTACTGAATTCTTCACTATTGCTGCAGGAGTAAACAAAAGATAACCAACAGTCTTTGCAATAGGATTTTTCTTACCGATTAAAAATTCTCCTAATTTCATAGGAATAAAAGTTAACCAGTTAGCAAAAACTTTAGCTAAGCCTGAAGCAAGAACGATAGGAACAGATATAAGGCTTTTATCCCACTCTACGTTATTATTCTGATCTCTAACTGCAAAAAAATTAGTATTACATTTAGTATTAATTTTAATATCAATTTCAGTTTTATTTTTAGAAGGATCAGGCTTGACATAATAGGCAGTATATAATAGTTTGCCATTTCTGCCTTTTTTACCAAGTACAGAGGAGTTAGTTAATCGACACGACGTATCAACTTCAAAAACAGAACGTCCTTCAAGAGAAACTATTGAAGATTTAAATAGATCATAGTACTTACTATTGTTGTCTCGCTTTGGGTTAAGTAAAAAGTCAGTAGTGAAGTAAGATTTATCACCAACTTTTTTAACTAAGATTAAATCAAACTTTTCTTCTTTCTCTTCTTCTTTATCTTTTTTTTCTTCTTTATATGAAAGTGTATACTTAAGGTTGCCATCTTGATCTTTTATAGACTTTCCATGACTATCTTTTGCTTCTTCAATTTTACAAGGCACAGAGGGGTTAGCTAATCGAAATGACGTATCAACTTCAAAAATTGGAGCGTATTCCAAAAGGTCTTCCCTTTTTGGAAATCCTAGCACCGTAGAGCCAAATGATGTAAAAAAATCTTCATCTAAATTGCTTATGGAAACTGGAAAGTCAATAGTAAAATAAGATCTATTGCGAGCTTCTTTAACTAAGGCTAAATTAAACTTTTTTCCTTTATATGAAAGTTTGTATTCAGATTTCCCCTTGCTATCTTTTTCTTCTGTAATTTTACCAGATTCTACAATGTCAGGATAATTTTCTGGATATTTGCATATTCTTCCATCATCATATGTTAAAACCTCTCTAGAGTCGTAAACATAAGTTGCAATAAGTTCAGATGTGGCAAGTAATCCCCTGGCCCATAACGTAAAATCTGCTGCTTTGTTCTTTGTTTTTTTCCATACTTCGGGCATAATTGTAAATAAAAACCACTATATTTTAATAATAAAATCAGTATGTTAATAATATGTTAACACAGAACCGGTGATTTCACAAGAAAATATGCCTGTAAAAGAAAAAAATTGTAAAAGCAAGAGTTATATAAGTAATACTGGATAAGTATTTTATGAACGTTGTTGTTACAATCCTTAAAGAAACATTGTGTATATAATCTTCACACACTACCTGCATTCCAAGAACTGCATGCCAAAAGATGCAAAACAGCAATACAACAAAAAATAAAAGCTCTAAAGGATGATTAATAGCTTGAAGTAATTTTTCATTAAGAAGTAAAGGAGTCTCGTTATAAAATGCACAAGAAAATGAATAGATAAACCAAGGAAACAAAAGCAGTAAAATTACTGCAGAAATACGCTGAACCCACCAATGATGTACTGAACTTCCAGATTGACTCATATAAACATAAATAAAAATGCGATTGTAGAAAAAAGTAGTGTCACTGTTAGCAGTATAGCGCTCCTTGAAACGCCGTTGATTTCTAGGTTAAGCCCCATATCCCACAATAAATGACGAATACCATTAAGAAAATGATATGTAAAACTTACAAAACATAAAATATACGCTAATTTAGCAACAGGAGTAGATAGTAATACATTTAAGTATCTTACTATGAACAGTTTAGGAAAATAAACATGTAATATGAAATGCCAAGAAAATATCATTAACAAAAAAAAGAGCAAGACACCAGTTAACCTATGCATAATAGAAAAAAAACTAGTAACTTGTATTTTATATATCTGTAAATGTGGAGAAAGAGGTCTATCGCTCATAAAATTTTACTGCTTGAAAATTCAAATAAACCGGGAATTAAAATAAAGTAGAAGTAAAGACAGCAGTATAGTGCATAACAACACTACCATTTAAAAGTGGTGAGTTATACACAAAGCGTAAGGAGGTAATCCAGCTGCAGATTCCCCTACCGCTACCTTGTTACGACTTCACCCCAGTCACCGATCCCACTTTAAATAACTCCCTCCTTGCGGTTAGGTCGTTAGCTTCGAGTGAAACCAATTCCCATGGCGTGACGGGCAGTGTGTACAAGACCCGAGAACGTATTCACCGTGGCATGCTGATCCACGATTACTAGCGATTCCAACTTCATGCACTCGAGTTGCAGAGTGCAATTCGAACTGAGATGGCTTTTAAGGGATTAGCTTAGCCTCGCGACTTTGCAGCCCATTGTAGCCACCATTGTAGCACGTGTGTAGCCCACTCCATAAGGGCCATGATGACTTGACATCATCCCCACCTTCCTCCAGTTTATCACTAGCAGTTTCCTTAAAGTCCCCAGCATTACCTGATGGTAACTAAGGATGAGGGTTGCGCTCGTTGCGGGACTTAACCCAACATCTCACGACACGAGCTGACGACAGCCATGCAACACCTGTGTGAAACCCGGCCGAACCGACCCTATCCCTTCGAATAGGTATAATTTCCATGTCAAGGAGTGGTAAGGTTTTTCGCGTTGCATCGAATTAAACCACATGCTCCACCGCTTGTGCGGGTCCCCGTCAATTCCTTTGAGTTTTAATCTTGCGACCGTAGTCCCCAGGCGGAATGTTTAACGCGTTAGCTGTAATACAGAAAGTAAACTTCCCATATTTAACATTCATCGTTTACAGCGTGGACTACCAGGGTATCTAATCCTGTTTGCTCCCCACGCCTTCGCGCCTCAGCGTCAGATTTGAACCAGATAGACGCCTTCGCCACTGGTGTTCCTCCTAATATTTACGAATTTCACCTCTACACTAGGAATTCCTCTATCCTCTTTCAATCTCTAGATTAGCAGTTTTAAAAGCAATTCCAAGGTTGAGCCTTGGGATTTCACTTTTAACTTACTAACCCGCCTACGCGCCCTTTACGCCCAATGATTCCGAATAACGCTAGCCCTCTCCGTATTACCGCGGCTGCTGGCACGGAGTTAGCCAGGACTTCTTCTGTGAGTACCGTCATTATCTTCCTCACTAAAAGAGCTTTACAACCCGAAGGCCTTCTTCACTCATGCGGCATGGCTGGATCAGGCTTTCGCCCATTGTCCAATATTCCCCACTGCTGCCTCCCGTAGGAGTCTGGACCGTATCTCAGTTCCAGTGTGGCTGATCATCCTCTCAGATCAGCTATAGATCATTGCCTTGGTAGGCCATTACCCCACCAACAAGCTAATCTAATATAGGCTCATCTAATAGCAATAAATTTTTCCCCCGTAGGGTGTATACGGTATTAGTTGTCGTTTCCAACAATTATTCCGTACTACTAGGTAGATTCCTATACATTACTCACCCGTCTGCCACTAAGTTATATCATAGCAAGCTACAATATAACTCCGTTCGACTTGCATGTGTTAGGCCTGCCGCCAGCGTTCATTCTGAGCCAGGATCAAACTCTCAAATTTAGACTTCAACCTATAAAAGGTTGAGGGTACATCGGATAAATCCGACAAAAAAATAATTTAGCTTAATACTGCTGTCTTTATTTCTACTTTAGAAATATTTTAACTTCCAACTATTCAAACAACTTTGAAAACATTATCATGTGATATAATTACTATGTCAATATGTTTTTGCAAAACAAAAAGCATTAATGTATAAATATATAACTATTCAGAATATTACCATGAAGAAATACATTTTTCTACTTGCATTAGTGCCAATATTAGTCGGCGTTACATTATACTTATTGCGCAATATTGATGACACAAAGCAATCTATAACCGCAGGCGACAAATTTTACAAAGTATTATTTTCCAATAAAGAGAATAATCCGCCGCTAGAAGGAATAGATGCAAATTGGGAATATTTAGCAAAATTTGAACATGCATTCAATCATATCTCAGATTCAACTTTAGAAGACACAATATCTACTTATAGTAATGTGGCAGATAATAAAGAAGCTCCCAATATTTTGCGTGAATTGGCACAATATTTAGAAGTAATGAACTCACTTCGTCTGAGCGGTGAAAAAATAGACGATGAAAAATTGGAATCAAGTGCAATATATCCTTATTCAAATAAAGAAGCCATTGCCATAATTAAGATACGCAATAAAGATACCAAAGGTGCGGTGGAAATATTGCGCTCATTATTAAATGATAGAAAATGCCCTATCTTAATAAAGGCCAATGCACAAGAATTACTCCAAATATATGAAAATTAATGATAGGAAATCTAAGCGGAATAGTTGATGAAATTTGCAGCGATCATATAATCCTGAATGTCAATGATGTTGGATATATAGTGTATCTTTCAGCTAAAACTGCTGGCTTTTGCTCAGTTGGAAGTAGAATTAAGCTACTTATCGAGACTTATGCAAATAGTAGAGAAAACATTCCTCAGCTATATGGTTTTATAAGCAAAGAAGAGCAGCAGTGCTTGAGGTTACTTGTTAAAGTGAGTGGCGTCAGTTATAAAACCGCAATGTCAATTTTGAGTAAATTAACTCCAGATCAGTTTTTTTCAGCAGTAGCAAATGAAGACAAAATGTTACTCAAGATTAGCGGACTCGGTCCAAAGCTTATAAATCGGATTATCACTGAATTACAAGGCAAAGTGAGCAAATTGGAACTAAATAACAATAACTCACATCCAATTAACGAGGATGCCATTTCAGCTTTGATCAATCTTGGATATGAAAAAACGAAAGCTTATGACACAATCAAAAAAATACTAGATGAATCACCCAACCTGGAAACCAAGGATATTATTCGCATGGCGCTTAAGGAGCTTTCAACGTTATGAATTCAATATCGTCCAGTAAAGAATATGCTGAGGATGTGCGCAATATCAACATTAGACCTGAGCAACTTGATGATTTTGTTGGGCAGAAAGATCTAATACAAAATTTAAAAGTGTTTATACATGCTGCAGAGATGAGAACTGAAGCCTTAGACCATGTTTTGCTATATGGCCCTCCTGGACTTGGTAAAACAACTTTAGCACAAATCGTTTCCAAGGAATTAAGAGTCAGCTTTCGAGCTACTTCTGGTCCACTGCTGAGTAAAGCTGGAGACCTAGCTGCAGTGCTTACCACTTTAAATGCAAAAGATGTTTTATTTATCGATGAGATTCATAGGTTAAATCGCAGCATTGAAGAGGTTTTATATACTGCAATGGAAGACTTTTGTTTGGATATATTAGTTGGTGAAGGCCCATCAACTCGCACTTTAAGGATAGATTTACCACCATTTACGCTAATTGGAGCAACAACGAGGCTTGGGCTGCTTTCTGCACCACTCAGGGATCGGTTTGGAATTCCTTTGCATCTTGAGTTTTACTCTTTTGAGGAGCTGGTTAATATTATAAAAAGAGGTGCGAGAGTCCTTTCTGCTGAAATTGAAGAAAGTGCTGCACAGGAAATTGCCTGCCGTGCACGTGGCACTCCAAGAATTGCTTTGAGATTATTAAGGCGAATAAGGGATTTTGTTGAAGCAGAAGATGATAAAAAAATTACTTATGAAGTCGCTGATTCTGCATTGCTAAAATTAGGTGTGGACAAAATGGGACTTAATAAACTTGATATGAGTTACTTAAAATTTTTATTCAACACTTCCGGTCCTGTTGGAATTGACACTATATCCATTGCACTCTCCGAAGATGTAGGCAATATTGAAGAAACAGTAGAGCCATATCTGATCAAAATTAGTTTTGTAAAGCGTACATCAAGAGGGCGTGTTCTAACCGATCAGGCAAGAGAGTATTTAAATCTTAAACTTTCATAATACAATCCAAAATACTACAAATATATTGCTCCAAGTCTGTTGGCCTGTTATGTAACGCTTGTATGCTAACTAAACAACCATCGCCTACAAGGCGATGGGTTGCCATTAAGTTAAGGAATAAACGGTTAAAAACTAGATCTCTTTCAAAACTCATATGGGTAACAACAAGTACGATATTGCAAAAAATAATATAGAATTCAAGAGCGTAATTCCTAGGCCCTGTGAACAAAATTTTATGAGAGCCATATAAGTGCCCCAACGAAGTTCAAAAATCCCATAAAAACCTCAGCAGTTTTATCAAAGCGGGAGAAAATCCGTCTGAAATGCTTTGTTTTACAAAAAAAACACTAGACCCCCTGCGAAAAGGTAGAAAACAGGTGAAAAACATTAAAAAGCGTATAAAATGAAAATTTTAGAAGAGTAAAATAGCAATAAGTTATGCAAAAGTTTCAAAGACCCAGTATATTTTCAGGCAATTAACGGGTCTGACAACAGAAGAATTTGAAAAAATTGTGGCAAAAGTGCGTCCAGAGTGGGAAAAAATGGAGGCGAAAAAGAAATGTCATGGAAGAAAATCGCATGTTGAGGCGCTAGAAGACAGGATTTTATGTGTTCTAATTTATTACAGAACGTACATAACGCATCCATTTTTAGGGTTTTTGTTTAATTTGCACAACTCAAATATTTGCCGACTTTTGAAGAAAATGGAGCCATTATTGGCCAAAAAAATTACTATAAAAAAGGATAGAACGCTGACTCCAGAAAGGATTTTAAAGATTTTGGCAGATGTCACGGAGCAACCGATACAGCGGCCAAAAGATGCAAAAAAACGTAAAATCTTATTCCAGAAAGAAAAAAATGACCACGATGAAAACCGAAATTGTGATTGAGGGAAATGGGCAAATTTTGTCAGTTTCAAGATCACATCGAGGTCGAATGCATGACTTTCGCATAAGGAAACAGGAAAAATTGTTGGCCAAAGATAGCATAAAATATGCCGATTCTGGGTATCAAGGTTGGCAAAAACTGCAGAAAAACGTTGTGATTCCGTACAAAAAATACCGTAAAAAGCCACTAACGGAGGAGCAAAAGGAGCATAATCGAAAGCTGGCATCGTTCAGGATGCGTGTGGAAAATAAGATTCGCGAGATCAAAGTTTTTAAGATTATGTCAAATGTTTACCGCAATTTTCAGAAAAAATATAACATGAGATTTAATATTATTGCGGGTATTGTGAATTTGAGGCATGGTTTTTAATAATTTTTGGACTGGGGATTTCTTACCAGATTTTATCAGCAACTTGCTTCACGTTGTTTCGCAGGGGGTCTAGTGTTTTTTTTGTAAAACAAAGCATTTCAGACGCATCTTCTCTCGTTTTGACAAAACTGCTGTAGTTTTTATGGGGTTTTTGAATTTCGTTGGCGCACTTATATGGCTCTCATAAAATTTTGTTCACAGAGCCTAGTTGTTTGTAAAAGTTGGTATTAGAATCTCTGAATACGTGATTCCTGGTTGGCTTTTTGCTACTTGGCAGGAATTTTTCTGCAAAATTTTTTCGGCTACGTTGCAAAAATCATCGATCAGGCAAAATAATTCTGTTATATTTTTATTCATGGGTAACCTCATTTAGTTTTCAAATATTTCCTGAGTTTACACTGTTTCCTTGGCTTTTCTATTGTTTTCTAATTCATAGTTGGGGTTTATGGGGTTTGTACTAACAAAAAAGAGGGCTAATATGAGTAATGTAGTTCGTTCAAACAAAAACTTCAGTGGTGATGATTTTAGTATCATAGGTTTGCAAAGAGCTGTTGATGATATTTTCAATAGACATCTTTCGAAACTAGCGTGAGGCCAAGAGAAGTATATAATAGTGATTTTGAGATGGGGGAAAATGAAATATAGCTAAAGCGGATAAGATTTTACCGATTAATAAACGTGGTATGGTCCAATGCTATAGCACTGCCATTAAGTTAAGAGAAAAGGATGGACTATATTAATAAATCAAGTAAAATTCCTAAACTTAAAGGAAAAATAATATGAGTAAAAAAAACAATAATCGAATTCATAAAAAATAAATTGATAAGTTTAAACTTTATAAATGATCACAAAGTATCACCAAAAGACTTTCTACGAAAAAGAAAATTGCCTTTTATTGATGTATTCATTTTGATTTTCAGAAAAAGTGTGAAATCATTACAAGTGATGCTCAATGAATTTATTCTGTACACGATGAGAGATTATACAGTTACTGCAAGTGCTTTTACCCAAGTAAGACAGAAGCTAAAGTATACTGCATTTTCAGAACTTAATGATGATGTAGTTTCCCTATATTACCAGGATCAGGAGTTTAAAACTCACCATGGTTTCAGGGTACTTGCATTTGATGCTTCTATATTAATTCTACCAAAAAGTGATGAGGTAATAGAGTAGTTTGGCTTAAGAGCAGTATGGAATGGAGTTCAGAGGTTTGAAGATTATACAAGTGCAACCTTTGAAGCTTGTTATGATGTGCTAAATAATATTGCAATAAAATCGGTGTTAAGTAGAGGTGACAGTTATGAAGTTGATTTAGCAACCGATATGCTTGAAAGCCTCAGTTCAGATGACTTACTAATCTGTGATAGAGGGTATGTATCTTATCGATTTATTGCCGAGCTTACGGAAAGGAAAATTAATTATGTAATTCGTTGTCCAAGTTCATCTTTTAGTGAAGTAAACGATATGTTTAAGCCGGGCAGTCCCTCTAGTACAATAGCAGTAGCTACTGCACCTATTAAAGTGGCAAGGCAGCTAAGAAAGCTAGGATTACCTGATGAAATGGAATTTAGGCTAGTTAAAATCATACTTTCCTCTGGTGAAATTGAAGTGCTAATTACATCATTATTAGATGAGCAGCAATTTAAGGTTGAGGAATTTGAAGAGTTATACTACTTACGTTGGGGAATAGAAACATTTTTTTCTAAACTCAAAGGAAGGTTAGGCTTAGAGAATTTTACAGGTAAAAGTGTTGAAACTATTAAGCAGGATTTTTGGTCAACCATTTTTATTAGCAACCTAGAAAGTATTATGACAGAAGATGTAGAAGAGGCATTGAATGCAGACCTAGCTGATAGTAAGCTTGAAAAAAGCATTAATAAATCTGTTTCATTTAATGCAATTAAAAACTTAGCTTTCGATATTTTTTCTACAGAATCGGACATGGATTGCGTTATGGAGCAATTATCTAAGTTATTTTTAACAAACACTTTAGTTGTAAGGAAGGGGAGGAAAGTTGATCTTCATAAGATATCTGATGTTCGTTCACTCAATTACCAAAAAAGGGCTAGAAAACACGTATTTTGAATACTACCCTACTCATTTCTGAAAGACAGTATTCCTGGAGCAACTTTTGTCAAATCTTCTGTAAAATGACTTTTAAATAAGCTATTTCTTAACTAATTTACATCTAAGAGTTTATCTACTTTAAAGTTTGCTCTATTTTGTTTTAGCATTTGCCATAACTCCTTAATCACTACAAACTTTTTTGTTCAATTTTTAGCCATTCCTTCCTTAACTTAATGGCAGTGATGTCAATAGCCCCCCTGCGAAAAGGTAGAAAGTAGGTAAAAACGACTAAAAAGCATGTAAAATGAAAGTTTTAGAAGAGGGAAGATGGCAATAAGTTACGTGAAAATAGCAAGAACACCATATGTTTTTAGACAATTGACAGGACTCACAACATCTGAATTTGAAAAAATTGTGGCAAAAGTGCGTCCAGAGTGGGAAAAAATGGAGGCGAAAAAGAAATGTCATGGAAGAAAATCGCATGTTGAGGCGCTAGAAGACAGGATTTTATGTGTTCTAATTTATTACAGAACGTACATAACGCATCCATTTTTAGGGTTTTTGTTTAATTTGCACAACTCAAATATTTGCCGACTTTTGAAGAAAATGGAGCCATTATTGGCCAAAAAAATGACCATAAAAAAGGATAGAACACTGACGCCAGAAAGGATTTTAAAAATTTTAGCAGATGTCACGGAGCAACCGATACAGCGGCCAAAAGACGCAAAAAAACGTAAAAAATCTTATTCCAGAAAGAAAAAAATGACCACAATAAAAACCGAAATTGTGATTGAGGGAAATGGGCAAATTTTGTCGATTTCAAAGTCACATCGAGGTCGAATGCATGATTTTCGCATAAGGAAACAGGAAAAATTGTTGCCCAAAGATAGCATAAAATATGCCGATTCTGGGTATCAAGGTTGGCAAAAGTTGCAGAAAAACGTTGTGATTCCATACAAAAAATACCGTAAAAAACCACTAACGGAGGTGCAAAAGGAGCATAATCGAAAGCTGGCATCGTTCAGGATGCGTGTGGAAAATAAGATTCGCGAGATAAAAATCTTCAAAATAATGTCAAATGTTTACCGCAATTTTCAGAAGAAATACAACATGAGATTTAATATTATAGCAGGAATTGTGAATTTGAGGCATAGTTTTTAATAATTTTTGGGCTGGGGATTTTTTACCAGATTTTATCAGCAACTTGCTTCACGTTGTTTCGCAGGGGGGCTATTGATGTACATACTGTTATGCAACAGCAACACATACAAAAAGCAAATTAAATAACTTTTAAGAGTGTTACTTATCGTACGGTAGCACTCTCACCTTAGCAGAGAGAATATGAGATTGGCTACCAGAAGAAGCGTTATCATCTCTATAACCTTAGACCCTTATCAATAATATACTTCGCTATATCTAGATGACCATATTCAGCGGCTAAGAGTAGAAGAGTTAGGTTATTATTTTCAATACTACCTTTGCTAATAAATTCTATAACCTTTTTTACAGTGCGGAGCAGTTCATCATCATATAAAACCATAGTTGATACTTATTAGATATACTCAATTTAGTATTTTCAAATTTATTTACAAAGCAACGTTTTTTTGAACTAAATATTTTGTAAAAGAAACATTCCTTTTAGTGCTATCTTAAATTCTTTTATTTACTTGTTTACTTTTATTTTCTCAAAAAAGGGCAAAAAAGCTACAATACGCTGAGAACATTTTCCGCAAAGTATGCATTATGAAAATAGCATTAAAGAATTACGGAAAGAAAATCACCCTATGTGGCTAAAGTATATTGGGGGGAAAGTAGGCCAATGGCGCGGGTTTTAGGGCTATGCTAAATCTGATATAGATACGTTCATGAAATAAAGCTGGGGTGACCTTTCAAATAAAACTCGTTCTCACGGGCGTTATGTAAAATGGCTGAAAGTGGCTATGTTCCTTATATTTTTATTGAATGTAATATTAAATTTAGTCCTTACCTAGCTGAGAATTGAGAATAAAAAAAGTTAAAATTTAAATGTAAAGTGGTCAATATTATACTTTTGCTCAGCACTGGATCCAAGCTAAAAACACAAGTCAAGCAGTTTAAACAAAATACTAAAATGCACATAAAAATATCTTGCACTGCTAACTTCCCTGGTTACTATAATAGCCAAGCTTAGCATAGTGGGTAGTCATATGGTATCTCTATGCTAAAAACACAACATCCAACAGATTATCTAAAAAAAGAAGGAGAATTTGTTAATCCACTAAAGGAACAAGCCTTGCAACAGAGATCCATCTTAAAGCACTTTAAACGTTCGGATAATTATGACCAGTAATATAGTAAGCAAATTTTTGAAAATAAGACAGAAAAAGGCAATTATCAGTATTGGTTGCAACAGTGAGCGTCACCATAATATTAAAAAACTATGAACTAAAATATGGAAAATGTTTTTTATAAAGTTCTTGTTAATTTTAGTGTTGCTATTTGATTCTAATTCTTGCATAATGCAGTAGATTTTTTTACATGGGGTGCAATGCAAATAGAAACAAAGCGTCATGCTGCAGCACTTAAAAAACTACAAGGTGTTATAAAACATACAGATCCAGGTGTCGCTGCTGGAAGGAAGTTAGCTATTAAAAGGTGGTTGGAAACTTATATAGAGCACATAAAATCCTTTAAGGATGATAAGCTGGGGTTTTTGTGTAATGTTTTTCAGGATGAGGGTTGTTGGTCAGGTACAAGATTGAATAATACTACCCTAGGACAAAAGTTGACTGAAGAAAAAATAGGGGAAATCGATAATCCACTTCGCAGATATGAAATAGCTTGTAGTTACTGTGTAGTAGATAAAATTCTTCCATTCTTTCAAAAAAGATTTGAATCTTACAAAAATAGTTTTTCTTCTGGTGAACTTGATAGTAGTGGCAATCTTATAACTGACAAATACATACGAAACTCACTTTTGAGTGGCATTGGGAGGAAAGGCCGTGTGTTCAATTTCTGGATAGATAAAGAGTCTGGAGAATTAAAGCAACCTAATAATGCAATAGAAGGTTTTGATAGTGCTGTAAAGTTTAAGTGGAGTGAAGGGGTAGAATATTTTTATAATCAGCTGGAAGAAAAAGATAAGGAGAAGAAGCTTACAGAAGCTATAATTGCTCTGTCTCGCGTTCAAGCTATCGAGGAAGATGCTCCTATTTTAGATTTTTGTATAAGGAATATAGCTGATAAAGATACTCTGTTACAGAATTTATTACAGAAAGATGATGGAGTATATTCCCTCTTTAATAGGCTGATAGGTTCGTGCTTTTTTGATACAATACATGATTTGGTAAAATGCTGGTGTTATAAAGGACTTTCAGAACAAGGAGATCATTCAGATCAAATATTCTCACAGAAAGAGTATACACTCCTTCTTTCATCACTTTCAAAAGTGATGTTGAAGAATCCTGAATCAAGCATCCAAGTTAGGTCCATTATTATGCAAATTTGGGAATGTAGCCGTTTCAATGAACACAAGAAGTCTGCTGTCGATGCTTCTAGTTTTCACGTTCCTATAGATACTGTACTTGCAGGATTAATAGTTAATTGGAAACGAAGTGGTAGTAACCTTGATGAGAAAAAAGAAATATTAGATATAATGTCATTTGCTAGAGATTCCTTTCCTGAAAAGTTTGAGTTCTTTAAAGAAAGCATAATAGAAGATCTTACGTTATGTGGCAGAGAAGGCATGAAAGAAAGTATAGATTACGGTGATGTGGCGGAAAAATTATTTTCTGAGCTAGGGATACTTCCTGGTCCTGTGGGTGATGGCCCTGGGTATGATCTACGGACACGATCTCAAGCTCATGGTAGTAGGAAAACATCTTTGCCACTCGATGGTTCTGGTGATGTTCCGCAGTCCAAGTTTGAATCTCCTGATGTGAGTGATGCTTCTGGTTCTCATAAGGAAAAAAGCATCTTTACGCTTAGTGGCTTTAAGTAGTCCACTCATGAGCTCTTGGTGTAAGTGGTTTTTTTGGTCTTAGCAAATAGAGAGGTATTTTGTGGCTTTAGTTAGAAGTTTAGTTGATGGAGATCTTGAAGGTTTTAGACAAGAATTTGAATCTTTTTTAGATCGGTGTCCATCTTTCTTGTATCATGTGAGTGTAGGTCGTTTCCTTCCTGTCTTCTTTTTTAGTATGTTTGCTACTGCACATAATGATGGTATCTTAGATGAAAATGAGAGGGTCTATTTTCGTTTTGATAATCATGGTGTTGATCTACGTACGGGTGAAGATCGAAATACAGGGAATCTAAAAGTTGCTGTTCTAACTCGTAATCGTGACGGACAGCGAGTTGTTAGGTGTTACAGCATTTCTGATCGCCCTAACAGTGATGGGTTAAGGTTTAGTGTAAGGGAGAGAGATTCTCTAGTACAAGAGGTTATACAGCAAATCAAGGTTTAAGGGCAGAAGATCTAAGTTTTGAGCAATATAAAGTATTCATGCATGGAAAGGGCAAGAGTCAAGGGGAGGCAATTGCAACAGCATTCGAAGTGATTCGTGAAAAAGATTTTAGAGGTGGAAATAGATTTGCCGAATATTCGGCATCTGAGGTTGATTGTCTTAGACGAGAAATCTTAGAAGATCACACAGTGAGAGTTGATGGTTTAAGAAAAGCAATAAGAAGAGTGATTCACGATGGTAGGTTCACCGAAGACCAAATAGAACAAAGTCTCAATGGTATCATCAATTTTACACAAGTTAGGCTGGATCGACGAGTCTACAACTCTATAGAAGAGCTAGCAAGTAGAAACGTGCAAACTGTGGAAGAGAACGTCAGAGTAATTTTGAGGTACATAACTTACATCTATCGTAATTACAAACAAGTGCTGGAAAATAATATTGAAAATCGCAATCAAAAATTTGAGAGTCACGGATTTTTCTTAGGGTTTTTAGCGAATTTTACTCATCTCTACGCAATAGATATTGACCTTGACTTGTCTTCTAGAAATTCACATGTTGCTTTTCTTGTACGTCGTCAAGCAGAAAGAGAAAACGTTCCTATTGTTATTAATCTTGCTACAGAGGAAACATTGTCCAATACTGCATTAGCCCTTGCCATAGGTCACGCTGAAAGGTTACATGCTTCTTCATTTATATCCATCCATACTGGATCAAGGAATGCTGTTTGTGTTCGATTAAATTTTAATTTAAATCGAATTCCTTTTAGGATTGATACAGTAAGGCTTCAACAGGGTAGATTTCCTTTAGTACAAAGGTTATTTGAGTGTGTAGAGGAAGAAACTAGAGAAAATATTAGAGATTTCTTGCTTCAACATCTTCCTACTGAAATACCAAGAAATGCAGAGAATTATGACACAATATTTGATTGTATAACTGGTTTTGCTTTTGGAAGTAGTGCTTTTACTAGAAATTATTTAGAGCTAGAAGAGGGAGGAGATCAAGTACGTGTAAAAAAGTATATATTTAGATATGATAATGAGGATTTAAGAAAAAATGCTTTAACTATGGTTTTCCATGCTCAAGATTTTCCTATAGTTATACTTGACATTAGAACACCCCATGATATACGATCAATAAAAGCCATCGCTCTACCACCAGGTTATAATGGTGCTGTGAATAGAGTTACATACATACTTAATAATCAATATGTACTAAATGTTGTATTAGATAGATTTAATTCGCCTAATCATTACCTACATAGAAATAGATATGCTTCTTTTGATGGTAATCTTATAGAAGTGCCTAATGCTGAAAATGTACATAATACTTTGAATCAATTTATGAATGATGGCTGGCAAGATAGAGGTCAGCATCAAGAATTATTCAGAGCTATTTCTAGAGTATTAATGCCAGAGAATATGAATGGTAATACGATAATAGATGTAAATGGCGAGTACAGGTTTCGTTCTATACTACATGGTACATTTTATGCTAGTGATAATTCTTATAAAGTGCTTGCTAAGTATAAAGTTGGTCAAACATATAGTTTGAAAAGGGGGAGGGAAGAAGAAGGAGAAAGGGTAATAATCACACAAGTTACAGAACAGGGATTAGATCTTTTATTATTAAGACAACCTACAGAAAGTGATACAGATACTCATCCAATTGGATATATATTAAGATTTGCTAGTAATGCAGAAGAAATAGCACAAGAGGAGAATAAAGCAAAATATCAAATAACAGAACTTATGAACAAGCAAAGAGGATATATACCTATTACTTCTGGAAATGAGGTAGTTTTATCTTATGCTATATTTGATAGAAATGCATGGGTAGCAGAAGACCTTATATCTATTCCACAAGAATTGTATGTACATAGACTTGATCGTCGTGGTCGCGACTTAAGGTCAGGAGGACTAGTGGGACCTGAAAGTGTTATTGATGAAAATTTTCCAGGAAATCTATTATCAGATCAGACTCGCGAAAATTTTAGGCGTTTTTACAGAGAAAAAGAACCAGGACAGAACTTGATTTTTTTGCTTGATATAGGTGACGATCTACATGTTCCGTTTAGTTACTTGCAATGTACTAGAGCAGAGGCAATAGAAATACTAAGATCAAGGATAAGAGAAGCACGTAATGCCACTCCTCCTCCTCCTCCTAAAGCACAAGGAATATTAGAACGAATAAACAATATTCTTAGAGGTCATAATCGTGGTACTATACAAGATGTTGATAATCTGATTACACTAGATTTTGCAACAGACAATGGCTATTATCGTTATTGGCTTCAACAGCATGATATACCTTATGTTGCAGGGGCACAAAGATATAATTTCCCAGTTGAGAGTGAAATGCGGTTTCATATTATGGGTATTGCAAATGGCCAGGTCGACGTTTTAAAAACTCATATTAGACGTTTTAAAAATGAGGGAGGTGTAGAACCTCGAAGGTCAATTTTAATTGTTAATTTAGGTGGTAATCATTGGGTCACATTAGTGATTGATTACCGAAATGGAAATTATATTGGGTACTATGCTGACTCACTTGGTCATGATGCTCAAGATGTTATTAAACGAGTTTTAGGAGAGAGTAATATTATTCTCCATAATGTTTCTGTTCAGCAGCAAACGGATGGTTATAATTGTGGCTTCTGGGCATTGGAAAATGCTAGAGATATTAATGAAGTTTTACAACAAAATAACAATCTTGGAAACCAAGGTAGAGGTGTGTTAGATGAAATGCGTAATTCTCTTACAGTAAATGTTCCAGGCCTGAATAATCCAGTTGATCCAAGCAATCCTAGAGATGAAAATTACTTTCAAGTTCTGAGAGTGGAGGTTTCAAGAGAACTTCAAAACTTGAGTACTAATGCTGGTAGAGCTCGTTACGTTACTACTGATGCTAATGGTCATGCTAATGTTAATGAATCCATGATTTTTACTATAAACAATCAGAATAATTCTGAAATCAGTCGCTTACTATTTAGAGTACTTAAAATTAACATTTCCTCATGTACAGTCATTACACTTCGATGAAGAGCAACAAGCAGCACTTTTGCAGTTTGTATCTAGCAGCTTTCCAAATGCATCTATTGAGTTAGTAAGACAAGGCCTTTATTTGCCTTCTTTTGAAAAGCGAGGAGTTAATGTTAATGGTAAATGTGTAGCAATTACCCGTGGTTTATCTCAAGCTTTATCTTTATACAAAGACAAATCATTTTTGAATACTCTAAAAACTTCAACTGAAATTTATGAGCGTATAGCTCAAGGTAAGCAGATATCTAGAAAGGAAGAAAAAGAGGCTTTTACTTTTAGTAAGCTGCTTAGTAATTTTGAAGAGCAGGTAGATTGTGTTACAAGCACTTTGCCTTCAAGTTTAACTCATAGTAGGAGTTATAAAATGCTTAGTGATTTGTCAAATTATATAGCTGAAATTGATGATGATTTTGCTCTTCACTTAGTAACAAGTAAGCATGTTGTAGCCATTTACAGAATAGGTGATAATTACGCGTATTTTGATAGCAATGCGGCATTTATTTCTGAGCTAAAAAGCGTTGATCAGCTTATGCAAGTTGTGGAGAAAGGAATAGAATTTGCTGGCTATGAAATGGGAGAAAAAAGCTTTCTCATTGAACACTTTAATGTTAATCAAGCTAATGACCTATTAGCTGATAAAGATAAGCAAACCTTAACAAGAGAAATACAAACAGAACGACAACTTCTTGCAAAACAAGATAAAGAGCTTGGTGTGATTAAAATTAACAGTCAAAAAGTATCCAGAGTACAATTATATGACTTCGGAACTAAAATTAATGTAAAAGGTAGCGTACCGTTGCTTATTAATGCTAATATGAAGTTAAATAGCGAAAAATTTCTGGATTGTTTAGATAAAAAAGAAGTAAGCATGACAGCTAGAGAATACCTTGATAACTTAAAAAATAGCAAAAATGTAAAAGAGGTAGTGCAAGCAACTAAAGCAATTCCTTTGAAAGGTTCAAGTCGAGAAGTTAAGGAGGCAGAACAAAAACGTAGCCCAGAGCTTAAGTTTTCTATGAAGCAATTAATAAAATATCTTTTGACTGCTGTAATTAGTAGTAAGCAGAAAAGCCAACTGTCAGAGAATAATAGCAAAGTAGATGATAATCCTAATCATTATTTAAGTAATGTAACAATAAATAATCAATCAAAAGAGTCACAAAGATATCAATCTGTCTTTCTGAAGTTGTGCAATTTCATCTACAGAAAGGCCTGTTGTGTGGGAGATAACATCAATGGAAACATCAGCCTTAAGTAGGTTTTTTGCCACTACTATTTTAGTCTGTTTTTCGCCCCTCTCCTCGCCGATTTGGATGCCCTTTTCAGTAGCATCATCAAGTTTTTGTTCTAAGATAGCTTGTTCATCAAGAAGGCGTTTTGATTCTTGTTCGTAAGTTCTAAGTTCAACATCTGACCAATTGAATCTGTCTAGCTCTGTATACGCTCTTTTAATAATCTCATCACTTCCTATTATTCTTTCTAAATCATGTTCTCTTGTTTCAGCAGCATATCTAAAAAAGTAAGCCCACTTTTCGACTATATTGCTCAGTTGATCTTCTTTAGTCTTTGGAAATTTTGGCAGTTCAATAAATACAAAGCAGAAGTCTTTTAAGTTGTTTTCATAAGTATTCATATCAAGAATGGAGTGATAAGATAAATATCCAGCCTTTCCTGGAAATACCATGTAGTCTGCAATAGCAATAAAGATAATTTCTTTTAAATTGTAATACTGATCACCTTTATCAGCTTGGGTTGCATAGGCCTTAGCAGCATAGTATTGAGCACGTTTTTCGAAACCTTTTGTCTTAGCGACCTGCATCTCAATTATGTATTGGGTTCCATTAATATCCCTACATAAAACATCAACAATACTTTGTTTTTTAGCAGCAATATCGGGATCTTGAATGGTAGTTAGAAATTTTACTTCCTGAATTTGCTTCAGTTCCAGCGGCGCTAATGTATCATTTAGCAAGATGTCGTTAAGAAAATGGATCAGAATGTCCTTATTTTTTTCAGTACCAAAGATACGGCGAAAGGCTATATCATTTCGAACGTCTAGAAACTTAGAAATAGCCATGATCAAGGTACCTAAAAAAGCATCGTTAATTGTACATTATTATTGAGAAATATTCAATACTTTATAATGCAAGTTTGTTTTGGCTATAGTTCTTATTATAGCAGTAAAATCATACCTAAATTAAAGTATAAAGTGTATTCATTTTTAAACGGACTGTTTTATATGCCCTTAGAACGCAACTTTAAGCTTTGCTGGTCAAATTATCTTATCTTTTACTATCTCCTCTATAAATGCATCTAAAATCTCAACACATCAATTTTTCATTTTTGCATGATTTTATGTTAAGGCAGAAGTCACTGTAAGTTCGAAATATTCAATTTGCTTTATAGTTTCTTTAGTATTAATTGAAATTGTTACCTTGTAATCTAATCTCACTAAAAAAGTTAAAAGTCTCGCTAATGAAAAATTTGCAGGTTTTGAATTTCTGATACGGGAAATGTCTGCAAGAGCTGTCTGTAATATATGTGCGACTTCCTTACTACTCCACCGATTATCATCTATTATTTGATTGATCATTTGCACCAATATTTCTTTTGTATGAGCTTTAGTAACATTTATTATTTCCATTCATCTTATTATTATATCAAAATTAACATGAAATTAGCAGAAACTCTACATAAATCCATCATAAATTATTGGAAAAATGCTATAAATGGAGGTATCCTGTGAGCATGTGGAAAAAAAAGCTAAAGAAAATAATAAGAACACTGAAAGGAATTTCTATAGGCAAATTTAGTGATACACTATTTTTTGAGTGCGAGTTATACAAAACTATTTCAAGTAGTACATGCGATTTAGGTAGAGTAAAGTCATTATTAGAAAATGGGGCTGATCCAAACGAATGTAGTAGCAATGGCAACACACCCATTATACAAAGCAATCTTGCTGGAGAATGTACCGGTTGTAAAACTATTACTAAATTACAACGCAAATCTTTTTATAAAGAACAAAAAAGGCAAAACTTCATATGAACTGTCTGAAGAAAAAACGCTGGTAAAGGATCTATTTGAAAATGATAAAGAAGTTAACCGACTAGTTTTAATACAAGAATTACGCCATGCAGTACTTAGTGGTAAGGACTAGGAAAAGCATTTAAAAAGAAATGCTCATAGTTGATTTTTTTTAAATGCTAAACAAATTAAGTTTCTTAACATAGAAAAACTAAGATTTTGACACTATTTGAAACTTCAATGCATAACCTAATAACAACTGAGCAATCTCTTCATTGTGATTTAAGGTTGCTATGTCCAGTGGAGTAACACCTTTGCTGCCCTTAAAATTAATCTCAAGAAGAGGGTTAGCATTTTTCTTTAGTAACATTTCTACCATTCCCTTATTATTATTAATTGTAGCAATATGTAGAGGTGTGCATCCATGTTGGCCTATTGCATTTACACTTGCTTTATGTTGTAACAGAATCTCTACAGTACTTTCACAGTTGCCTGATATTGCGATATGTAAGGGCGTATTGTCATCAAAATTTAGAGAATCAATGTATCCTTGATTTTTAATAAGTATTTTTAAAGTTTCATTATAGCAATTCTTAGCTGCCAAATGCATAGGGGTGTGACCTCCTTTATCTTTACAGTCTATTTTGGCGTTATTTTTTACCAGAGTTTGCACTATCTCCTCAAATCCATTTTGTATAGCAAAGTGTAGAGGTCTATCAAATTTAGTATTGTAAACATTAACATCTGTACCATACTTGATAAGAGTGTTCACAATATCTAAGTAACCATTCTTAGCAGCAAAATGCAAGGCAGTGTTACCATCACCATCATGTGTATTGATATCTACACCATTTTTGATAAGGAAACATACTACCTGATGCAAATTGTACTGAGCAGCAAAATGTAGACATAGAGCACCAAATTTATTACTAAAAATAATATATAAGATAACTTTAAACTTTTGGTATCTATTAAATTTTTTAGATAAAGAACTCAACTTTTTTTCTACATTCATTTAATCCCTCTACTATTAAATGTTCTAATATCCAAGTTTACAGCGGCAAACGTGTTATCTAAGGAGAGAAAGTCACCCTTCTCCCCTTGACTTCAGAACCGGACTTGATAGTTTGCCCATCATCCGGCTCCTCTGTAATTTGGTGTTTGTCATACATACTTTTAATGTAAGCAATCATGGCAGTGTCCATGCATCATGGCTAAATTCTTAATGTTGTTATTGCTTCTATTTTCGTCCCGGTGATGTACTTCTATAACGTCATCAGATCTAAAATATAATTTACAATAATCACATCTACCTTTTTGCATTTTCAGAAGCTTTATTACTCGTGATGGCTTGTCTGATACCTTACTTAAACGTTTACCCCAATATACCCAATCTCCATCATATGGGGATTTGGATCCAATCACTTTGACATGCCGCTTAATAGCATGGTCTGCGTATTTGATAAGATATATTCCATTGCTTGTCATAAACCTCCAATTGTCGTTTTTATACTTTCTAAAGTACATTTTCCTTATCCAGCATCTTCCCTTATTTGGATGTTTACGTACCGCCCATCTCCAAAGCATTCTAAGATATTGATAAGCATTCATTTAAATCTGAGTTTTTAGAGTCATAGTTAAAAAATTAATATTAATATGCTAATGTCAGTATATTAAAAGCATTCATTTTATCAAATGCTAAAGTTATGTCTAATGTTGTTCACACTAACTGCTATAGAAAGTTGCTATGCTTGCTCAACTAAAGATTATAAAAAAAGCTATGTAAAATTGTTTTATAGTGAAGTACTCTTTGCTAAATTAGAAACAGTTACGTTAAATGGAAAGCAGGAGCCAACAATCAGTAAAAAAGACTTTGCGTTTTTTGGTGGATTTGCATTAGGTTATAATCAAAATAATATAAGATCTGAGTTTGAAGTCATTAACTCCAGAGTGAAGTATAATAGCGATATCTTGTATACATATGCAGGGATAGCGAATTTCCAATATGAATACAACATTGAAAATATACCCTTTACACCATATTTGGGAATCGGAATGGGATTTGGCATAATACCAAAAGTTGAAGTAGGTATATTAGAAGACAAATTAAATGATTATTATATTTCCCTGCCAATATTAGCTTATCAATGTAAATGTGGTATAGACTATCAGATCGCTCCTGAAATGAAAGTTTCTATTGATTACCGCTATCTCTAGCAATTTGCAGTCTTTCATCAAATTGTTCAGCATAACATAGGTATTGGAATAAGTTATAATTTTTAATATGAATTTTCTTTTTTTATGTAGGTATTGCGCACTTAGTATGTTAATTATACATGCAACGTGCTTTGCCGCTGAACATTTAAACTTAGAAGATTGTGGAAAAAAACAAGAGAAAAATTTCTACATTAATCTCAGCCATCAACAGGTTCTCTCTGAAAGTGTAAAAACGTCTGAATATCAAAATGAAATAGAAAACATTAGTTACCATTTGAATAGTATCGCTTTGGGCTAAGCTACTTACAACAGTAGGTTTGAATATGAGCTCATTTACTTTAGCGAAAACCTGATCGAAAATGTAAGGGCTTCTGAAGTCCAACATGAACTTCAATTATATCATTACATAGGTATGATAAATTTTTACTACAATATGGATACAAAACCTTTTGTGTTATATAGTGCAATTGGTGGAGGGTTTGGCATGCTTGAAGACAAGGGAGAAGAAGGTTTCCTTCCAATTTTAGCATACCAAGGAAAAATAGGTATTAGCTATACCTTAACTAAAAATACAAAAGCCTTTTTTGGTTATAGCAACTTTAATACAGTTTCACTAATACCAACAATATGCAGAAGTAAGAACAGCATAGAAATTGGAGTGAGTTATCATTTTTAATTTTCTTTAAAACTTTCAAGCACTTGAGAAGTATCTGCAAGCGTTGATTTTCCTTAGCCCCCCCTGCGAAAAGGTAGAAAGTAGGTAAAAACGACTAAAAAGCATGTAAAATGAAAGTTTTAGAAGAGGGAAGATGGCAATAAGTTACGTAAAAATAGCAAAAACACCATATGTTTTTAGACAATTGACAGGGCTCACAACATCTGAATTTGAAAAAATCGTGGAAAAAGTGCGTCCAGAGTGGGAAAAAATGGAGGCTAAAAAGAAATGCCATGGCAGAAAATCGCATGTTGAGGTGCTAGAAGACAGGATTTTATGTGTTCTAATTTATTATAGAACGTACATAACGCATCCATTTTTAGGGTTTTTGTTTAATTTGCACAACTCAAATATTTGCCGACTTTTGAAGAAAATGGAGCCATTATTGGCCAAAAAAATTGCGATAAAAAAGGATAGAACGCTGACTCCAGAAAGGATTTAAAAATTTTAGCAGATGTCACGGAGCAACCGATACAGCGGCCAAAAGACGCAAAAAAACGTAAAAATCTTATTCCAGAAAGAAAAAAATGACCACGATAAAAACCGAAATTGTGATTGAGGGAAATGGGCAAATTTTGTCAGTTTCAAGATCACATCGAGGTCGAATACATGACTTTCGCATAAGGAAACAGGAAAAATTGTTGGCCAAAGATAGCATAAAATATGCCGATTCTGGGTATCAAGGTTGGCAAAAACTGCAGAAAAACGTTGTGATTCCGTACAAAAAACACCGTAAAAAGCCACTAACGGAGGAGCAAAAGGAGCATAATCGGAAGCTGGCATCGTTCAGGATGCGTGTGGAAAATAAGATTCGCGAGATCAATGTTTTTAAGATTATGTCAAATATTTACAGAAATTTTCAGAAGAAATACAACATGAGATTTAATATTATTGCAGGTATTGTGAACTTGCGGCATAGTTTTTAATAATTTTTGGGCTGGGGATTTCTACCAGATTTTATCAGCAACTTGCTTCACATTGTTTCGCAGGGGGTCTAAGGAATTGAAAAGTGCAAAGAGATTATGACAAGCACGTTTATAAAGAGCGGCATTTGATCGAGTGTTTTTTCGGTAAAATCAAAAACTTCAGACGGATTTTCTCCAGATTTGATAAAACTGCTGTAGTTTTTATGGGGTTTTTGAATTTCGTTGGCGCACTTATATGGCTCTCATAAAATTTTGTTCACAGGGCCTAGGAGAGTTTGCTAATGTAGGCTCTTAAGTTGACGCCATTACGTGAACGGTTACACTGCCAACTTACCAAGTAGAAAATTGTTGCAAAATCTATTAAAACATGAATATAAAAGTAATGTTATACATAAGTGTTGATAAAAAGCATTAGACAGGTTACAGAGCTCTTGGTATCATAAAAGTTGTTTGCCTTAAATAATAAAAAGCTGGAAGGGTGGCCGAGCGGCTGAAGGCGGCGGTTTGCTAAACCGTTATACGATTGAAAAGTCGTATCGAGGGTTCGAATCCCTCTCCTTCCGTTTAGTGTATTTGAACCATTTTCGCAACCGTTCGCAGATTTCTAGTAGCTGTTCACACGTATAAAAAGAGATTTACAAAAATAGCATAAGGGTGTAGAGAGAGTAAGCCAAGTAAAGAGGGGTGAATGATAGAGGTGCTACAAGAGAAGATTGTGGTGTTGGAGTCAGAAAGTGCCAATCTCAAAATGGAGATAGAAAATCTTAGGAAGGGAATAATAGAATTGCAAGACAAGCTGGGTTTAAATTCAAAAAACTCATCTCTACCACCATCGCAAGATGTATATTGCAAAAAGGCAAAAAAGAAGAGCGATAAGAACCCAGGGTGCTCAGGACATGAAGGGCACAAGCGAGAGTTAATAAGCCCCCTGCGAAAAGGTAGAAAACAGGTGAAAAACATTAAAAAGCGTATAAAATGAAAATTTTAGAAGAGTAAAATAGCAATAAGTTATGCAAAAGTTTCAAAGACCCAGTATATTTTCAGGCAATTAACGGGTCTGACAACAGAAGAATTTGAAAAAATAGTGGAAAAAGTGCGTCCAGAGTGGGAAAAAATGGAGGCGAAAAAGAAATGTCACGGAAGAAAATCGCATGTTGAGGAGCTAGAAGACAGGATTTTATGTGTTCTAATTTATTACAGAACGTACATAACGCATCCATTTTTAGGGTTTTTGTTTAATTTGCACAACTCAAATATTTGCCGACTTTTGAAAAAAATGGAGCCATTATTGGCCAAAAAAATTACTATAAAAAAGGATAGAACGCTGACGCCAGAAAGGATTTTAAAAATTTTAGCAGACGCCGATACAGCGGCCAAAAGACACAAAAAAACGTAAAAAATCTTATTCCAGAAAGAAAAAAATGACCACAATAAAAACCGAAATTGTGATTGAGGGAAATGGGCAAATTTTGTCGATTTCAAAGTCACATCGAGGTCGAATGCATGATTTTCGCATAAGGAAACAGGAAAAATTGTTGCCCAAAGATAGCATAAAATATGCTGATTCTGGGTATCAAGGTTGGCAAAAACTGCAGAAAAACGTTGTGATTCCGTACAAAAAATACCGTAAAAAACCACTAACGGAGGTGCAAAAGGAGCATAATCGAAAGCTGGCATCGTTCAGGATGCGTGTGGAAAATAAGATTCGCGAGATAAAAATCTTCAAAATAATGTCAAATGTTTACCGCAATTTTCAGAAGAAATACAACATGAGATTTAATATTATAGCAGGAATTGTGAATTTGAGGCATAGTTTTTAATAATTTTTGGGCTGGGGATTTCTTACCAGATTTTATCAGCAACTTGCTTCACGTTGTTTCGCAGGGGGTCTACTGTTGTAATTGATATTTCATCTGCTTTCTCATTAAAAAATTCGTTGAGAGTTTTCGATAAATTAGTTATTTTGCTTATTATAAGTTCTCTTGTTTTGTTTGATAAGTTTAAGAGGACTTATACCCTATTTTTTCCTTCTCTCCGTCAACTTTCCTCTCACTTTTCCTTAACTTGACAAGCATGGTTTATTTAACACTCCCTACTGTTTGTTGTATATGCTGTTGATGAGGAGTTAATCTTACTGCTTGTATACTACAACTTGGCTTTAAATAAGCTTTCATACTCTCACTTGCAAGACGATTAGCACCCCCTCTCTGAACTATCTCTTCTGACAATTTATTTACATAGCATTGGGCATCTTTTTTAAAAGTCTTTTTTATATTTTCCATCATAAAAGCATTTTTCATGAATGAGCTAATCTCTTGCTTTTGAAGCTTTATTGCTAATTGACGATCACTTTCCTCTTGTTGCAATTTTTCTGTAAATTTGCGATCTTCTTGCTCTTGATGTTGTTTTGCTAATTTTGGATCCAATAAAGGTATAGATTTATCTTGCACTACAACTTCAGCTCTAGAATAATGGTTTGCTCCAAGATATATCGTTTCTTGCTTTTTATTACCCCATAATTGCTGATTTCTCTCGTAACCTTTATTTATCATTTCTGGATTTGGTTTAATTATTTCACTACGTGTATTATTTTGGGAAAAAACTTCGATTTCAATATTAGCTAAGGATGCTAACATAGGAATTTCATCGCGAAAAATAAAATAGCCTTGCTGACTTATACTATTTCTATATGCATCATAAAAACCTTTATCATTAAAAAATGTTTCCATTACGCTATCAGTATTGGTAATATATTCGTTTTTATATCTTTCTTTAGTAATGCTTGGATCAAATATAGATGCACAACGTTCTACATCTTCTCCAATATATTCTAGCAACTTATTTTTATTTCTGATAAAAGTGTCTATTTCATAAAACTCTTTTTTATTATTTGGGCTCCTAGCATTACGCTCTTCAATAATATTTTTCATTACTTCATAAAGTTGTTTTTGAAACTCGTTATCTACACTAAATTTTCCAGCAATTGCATTTTTTAAATCTTCAATTTTCTTTCTGCTATCTTCTAAAACCTGACCAACCTTTTTTATTATTTCCTGGCATGATCTTCTTAACTCCGGTCTATTATTTAATTCATCAGGATTATTCAGTAAACTCTGAAAAAAAGTTTTTAGCTGATCTTTTAAAGCTTCTGGCATTCTTGGATCACCTAATGACTCAAACTGACTTAAAAACTTATGCCACTCTTCCCTCATTTCTTGAGCTTTATCAGTTTTATATGCACCAAAATTATTAGTACCAAATATAGAATGAAGAAGGCAATTTCCATCTCCCACAGTGTTATGTTTCTTAACTACTTGATTGCTAGAAGATATATTCTGAGGTTTAACTTGATCATTTTGTTTTACACTGCCAAAAACCTTCCTCCAATTATATCTACCTTCTAACCCGAATTTTCTACTTTCTCTTTCTGCTACATATACTATATCTTCTCTAAAAACATTCTGCCTGCCATCAAACAACCAACTTAAAGCCTTGAAGATTTGCATCAAAGCAGTTTTTAATTCAAAATTTCCTTCATCCCTAATGGTTTTCCTTTCGATTTTTCGTAAGTTTTCTAGATTCATAACATTTACCTTCATACATATATAGGCTATTTATTATTATTTAATAAAAGTGTTAACTAATGGTTAATTAATTAAGTATAGCAAAAACTTTTAAATCGTGCAATAGTTATAGCTTTACATAGCAAATATGAGTTTTAACTGTGGTATAGTGGGATTGCCAAACATTGGAAAGTCAACTTTATTTAACGCGCTTACAGAGTCAAGTGCTGCTGAAGCTGCAAACTACCCTTTCTGCACAATAGAGCCAAATGTGGGCAAAGTGGCAATAAAAGACTCGCGCTTAAAGCAGATTGCAGCAATTGCTGGCTCAGAGAAGTCAATCTACAATCAATTAGAGGTTGTTGATATTGCAGGTCTTGTGAAGGGTGCAAGTAAAGGAGAAGGTCTTGGCAATAAATTCTTAAGCCACATTAGAGAAGTTGACGCTATTGTTCACTTGCTTCGGTGTTTTGCCGATGATGATATCACTCATGTACATAATGAAATAGATCCAATTTCAGATGCTGAAGTGGTGGAAATGGAGTTGATTCTAGCTGATATTGATAGCATAGAAAAAAGGCTGCCGCAGATGGAAAAAAAAGCAAAGCAAGGTGATAAAGAACTGAAGAAGCAACTTGATTTAATGCAAGAGGTGCTTACTGCGCTAAAATCTGGCAAACCTGCAAGAAGCTTAAAAAACCAGGACGCAGAAGAAATGAAATTGCTTCAACTGCTAACAACAAAGCCTGTGATGTACGTCTGCAATGTTGAAGATACGAATGTTATAACTGGCAACGAGCTATCTAAAAAAGTGCAAAAAATGGCAGAGGAAAATCAAAGTAAATTTTATTGTATTTCAGCAAAACTCGAGGCAGATATTGCAAATCTTGAGAGTGAAGAGGAAAAACAGAGCTTTTTATCAGAATTTGGCTTGCAAGAGTCAGGGTTGGATTCAATTGCACGCATCATGTATGAAGTGCTAAATATGATAACTTTTTTTACTGTAGGTCCCAAGGAAGCACGAGCGTGGCCAGTGAAAATAGGGTCAACAGCTGATAAAGCTGCAGGGGTAATTCACACTGACTTTGAAAAAGGCTTTATAAAAGCAGAGACGATAAGTTTTGAAGATTATATAAAATATGGAAATGAATCAGCTTGCAAAGATGCAGGCAAAATGAGATTTGAAGGCAGAGAGTACGTTGTTAAAGATGGAGACATAATGCACTTTAGGTTTAATGTATAGCTAATTAATTAATATTTTAAATAATGTTTAAAAATAAACTTGATTTTTATGCCGAAATATATAATAATTAAACTATATATCTTAAATTAAAGAAATTATGCATGAGGACAAGTTAAAACAAATATTAAAAAAAGTAAATGCTATTCCAGATCTGAATAGTTCTAATGTAATTGACAAAATAAAAGATATATTACAAAAAGAAGATTCAGATGCATATGCTATATGGGAACAGAATTCTTTTCAATTAAATGTGAATTTTGAGTTCTCCAAGCCGTACTTTAAGATCAGCACGATAAAACGTCTTAGTCTATTAGAATTAGTTGTTTCTGCGGACTGTGACAATGTGCTAAAATTTCTAGTGGAGGCATCAAAAAATTAATCTTCAGAATAGAAGGATTTTTGGTTTTTAGGGAATATGAAACAAGTATCGAAAGAATATTCTGCGATGAGTCGAGATTTGCTATACATTCAAAAATTGGACATGGGTAATTCAGAAAAGGTATCCGCACTCAGGTAAAAGTAAAAACCGGCAGGCAGAATTTTTATAGCCACTAACACTGGAATCCATATGATGGATTCCAGTTATGAAAGAAACTAGATCCCCTGCAAAACAAGCAAAAAACAGGTGAAAAAGACTAAAAAATAGACCCCCTGCGAAAAGGTGGAAAGTAGGTGAAAACGACCACAATAAAAACCGAAATTGTGATTGAGGAAAATGGGCAAATTCTGTCGATTTCGAAGTCGCATAGAGCCGAATGCATGATTTTAGGATACGAAAGCAGGAGAGGATGCTGCAAGTAGATAGTATAAAATATGCTGGCTCACACCTACCGCAATTTTCAGAAAAAATACAACTTGAGATTTAATATTATTGCCGGAATTGTGAATTTGCAGTATGGGTTTTAACTTACCTTACTTTTGGGTTATCTCATGTTTTAGCTAGTCCAACACTGCTTCGCAGCGGATCTACCGTTAGTTGATGTTTAGCACTTGACTTGTCGCTTTACGGGATGTTCGTACAGCTGTGAACTTATTCGTGGTATGACGTTGAGAAGTCTTACTTATCTCAGCTATATTACTTAAATATTAACGATAAACTTTAAGTCTTTTAAAGTCTTCTTCGGCATGATATGAGGAGCGAGTTAGTGGACTTGATGCAACCATTAAAAATCCTTTGGAATAAGCAATATATTTATAGTGTTCAAATTCTTCTGGAGTTACATATCTATCTAGTTTTGCGTGCTTTGGAGTTGGTTGTAAATATTGGCCAATTGTAATGAAGTCAACTTCGGCACTACGTAAATCATCCATAACTTGAAATATCTCTTCTTTTGTTTCTCCAAGACCAACCATAAACCCGGACTTCGTAAAAAGTTTAGGATTAATTTGCTTCACCATTTTTAGTAAATATAAAGAATGAAAATAACGAGCCCGTGGCCTTATTTTTGCATATAGTCTTGGCACTGTTTCGATGTTATGGTTATAAACATCCGGCGAAGCAACAGCAACTGCTTCAAACGCTCCTTCCTTATTTAAGAAATCTGGAGTTAAAATCTCTATAGTTGTTTCAGGGCTTGTCTTTCTAATTTCTTCTATGCATTTTATAAATTGATTTGCACCGCCATCTGGCAAATCATCGCGGTCAACAGAGGTAATGACCACATGCTTTAAGTTCAACTTTTTTATAGCTTTCGCAAGATTTTCTGGCTCATGGGGATCTAATTTATCGGGAATTCCAGTTGCAACATTGCAAAATGCGCAAGCACGAGTGCAAACAGAACCGAGAATCATCACGGTAGCATGGCGTTTATTCCAACACTCACCGATATTTGGACACGCAGCTTCCTCACACACTGTATGCAAGTTATGCAGTTTAACAATGTTTAAAGTTTCGTTAAATACTTCACCGGTTGGAGCTTTTGCTCTGAGCCACTGAGGTTTACTGTGCATAACTTATGATGAGACGGCTTGCTGCTTTGCTAAAACTTTTTTTAATCTTTTTTTGATTTTTTGTGCTTCTTCACTTAATTTAATTGTTCTTGTGTTAAGCAGAAAAGCATCCAGATCACCTTTATAATCTATGGTTCTCAAAGTTCTTGTTGCAATGCGAAAACTGAATTTTTCATTCAATATTTCACTCATCAACGTGACCTTATGTAAATTCAGAAGAAAGGTACGTTTTGTTTTACGGTTTGAATGTGATACCTTATTACCAAAAGACTTTTTCCTATTTGTTAATTCGCAAATTCTACTCACTTTGATGTTACCCAAGTTGTTCTATGATTTCAATTTACATTATATCGTAAAAAAGTCAATACTCTCTCTGCCTAATTTTTATACTAGGCCCTGTGGACAAAATTTTAAAGTAACTATATAAGTGCCCCAACAAAATTCAAAAATCCCATAAAAACTTCAGCAGTTTTATCGAGGCGGGAGAAAATCCGTCTAAAATTTTTTATTTTGCCAAAGAAACATTCGATCAAATGCCGCTCTTTATAGATATGCTCATCATAGTATCTTTGCACTTTTCGGTTTCGTTTTGGCGGAATCACAACGTTTTTCTGCAATTTTTGCCAACCTTGATACCCAGAATCAGCATATTTTATACTATCTACTGGTGGTCGGGTCGTTTTCTTTTTTCCTGAGTAACTTTTCTATCGTCTGCTTTAAACTTTTGCAAAATTCTAAAAGATCAACCATATCACCTCACAGCTACTCTATGATTACCTTTTTAGCATATCTTGTCTATTTACTTTTACCGCTCCCTGAACGGATACATTTTATCAGCAACTTGCTTCGCGTTGTTTCGCAGGGGGTCTCTGATTAAAGTTTCACTTCCACTAATGGAATATTGTTCCAACTGTTACTTCCATAGTTATCAATAGAAGAATTTAAGTAATCTGTATCGAAGCGTACAGGCACATCAAATTCAAAACTTGCAGTGATTACCACCCCGTTCACTGGCGGCTTTATAAATGTTATTTCTCCAGTTGAATAATTCACTGAATATTCACTCTCTTCTTTGCCACTTAAGTAGATTTTTACTTTATCTTGCACTGGCTTTTTGATTACACGAACATGTTTGTCTTCGCCACTTATATAAGTTTTAACCAATTGGAAGATTGTCTGTCGATTATCTCCTATTCCAATTTCTTGATCGCTCACTATAAAATCTGACCAATCCTTAAAGCGAAATCCTATAGCTTTCCCTTTTCTTGCGTGAAAAAATGTTATTAATTCTAGTAATTGCTCGTTTGATCTGACTCCATAAGCTATATTATATTTAGCACGTGCATTTGACCAATTAATGTTGCGCTGTTCACGACCATTATGAGTCATTACAATATCAGTAGAAAATTCTGGCCCTCCTGTTGAACCGTAAGATATATCTTCTGAAAATCTAATTTCTGTAAATGACATATAAGCCTCCTTATAAAAATAAAATTGAAATGTGTATATAAAATTTAGTATGGTGAGTTGATAAATATAGTTGTCGTTCCAGCGTGTAACGCTGAAATCCATATATTTTTATTGGATCACAGAGTCAAGCGCTTGGATTATTGTCAAACTATAGAGGTATATAATAATTCTTGTTTAGCCATTAAAAACATGTGACTGATAATAATTATCACAGATACTATGAAGCTTATCATATTTCTGCTGCAATTTTTGATTACCTTCTTTTAATGTTTGATTAGCTTTTTCTAATTCTGTTGCGTATTTAGAGAAATTCTCATAAAGCCTATTACACCGCTGCTGTAATTCATCATGTTTCTGTTGTAATTCTTCATGAAGTCTTTCGCATTCTTTGTAACGTTCTTCACACTTATTAACAACACCATTACAATAATCGGTGTACTGAGATTCTATTTCGTGGTCAATCATTATTGGGTCTCCATAAAAATAAAAACTTTATGGTAAATTAATTGCGAATCTATTAAATAGTCTATTCGTTTTGCTTGTTGCTTAATTCATCTACTTTCCTGCGCAATACACTTAAATCAGTAGCTCCTACGAACAGGCTATCACCAATTATTAAAAAAGGTACGCTACCTACACCCAAGTCTCTCACTAGAAGTTTGCTGCTATTTATCATTTCCCCGATTTTACCCGCATTATTTTTTATAGAATTATTAAAATCATCCTCATTAATTCCTATACTTTGCGCTATGTCCAATATATCACTATCTGAAAATGCTCCTTTATGATTTAAGGCAGCATAATGGAAGTCGAAATATTTTTCTTTATCAATAAAATGAACTGCTAAAGCACTTTTTGCTACTTTTAAAGAATTATCACCGAGCATTGGAGCGTCTCTAAAGATGTATTTAACTTTACCGTCATTAATTAATTGTTTTATATCGTTCTTTATAGTTTTACAATATCCACAAGAATAGTCAAAAAAGCCTACAACCATAACGCTGCCATTTTTATTTCCAGAGTGAGGATAAGTTAAGTCAAATATCTCATTTTTATATTGTGATATCTTACTTTTGGCCACATTATCACGAGCTGTTTGGTTGCTTTTATTTGACTGCTCTTGAAAGGTTTTTACAACTTTATCAAAATTTTTACTTATATAATTATCTAATCTTTCACCTATATAATCATCACTCATCATTTGACTGCGGCTTGAAAGCCAATTGTTTATTATTGGTAAACTTGCTATTACTATGATCAAAATCAATAAAAAAGATATTCTAGACATACAACCTATTTGAAAACTTATAAATAATATATCACGGGTTACTTTCAATTAAACTAAAATTTTCTTTTGTGTATCAGAATGGAGATTGCTGTTGCTTTCAATCAAGTCTTTTAATTTATTTTCTCTGACTTTAGATTCTGCAAAGGAACGAGCTTTTATGTCTTCATCAAAGAGCTCTATTGATTGGTTAACCATATTTTCAATATCAGCTTCGCTTAAGCCAAAACTTGAATTCACTTCAACTATTTGCTCAATTTCCGTGGTTTTTTCTCTGGCACTGACAGTCAGTATTCCATCTACATTCACTGTAAATTCTATCTCAATTCTTGCATAGCCTGCAGGTAGTAGCGGTATGCCTTTAAGCTCAAACTGTGCAAGCGACTTATTGTCACCTATCATCTCACGCTCTCCCTGACAAACGTGAACTTTCATTGCTGTTTGCCCATCAACGTAAGTTGTGAACTCTTTTATTTCTGAAACCGGCAATGGAGTGTTTCGTGGTATGATTTTTTCAACTATGCCTCCCATAGTTTCTATGCCAAGCGATAATGGCAGAACATCAAGAAGAATATTCTTATCTTTTAGATTGGAAGTTAAATAATGAGCCTGCAAAGCTGCACCACTCACAACTGCTTTATCTGGATTGACATCACTCAGTATTTTATTTCCAAAAAGTTTAGTTAATGAATTTTTAACTAATGGTACTCTGGTTGCACCACCAACTAAAATTATTCCTTTTATATCTTCAATCTTAAGATCTATATCGCTTATAGTACGGTTTACTATGTCGATAGTTCTATTAACTAAAGACCGGATTGCCTGTTCAAATTCCTCTCTAGTTATTTCACATTTGAATAACTCACCATTAATATTAAACTCAAAAGTGCCTGAAGCGTTTTCACTCAGGTATTCCTTTACAGTACGTATATTGTAGACTCCAGCGCCATGTACTTCATGTTCTAATTTGTAGGTGGTTTGCGTAGCAGGTGGTGTCATTCGAGTAGCTGACACTGGAATCCAGGAAGAAAACAAATGAGTTTCAGAATCATCCAACGATGAATTATTGCCTACTTTCTCTCTATACTTATTAAGCACTATTGAACTTAGCAAATGATCAAAATCATCACCACCGAGTTTAGTGTCACCGCCCACTGCAAGAACTTGAAATGCCCCGTGGTGTAATTTCAATATCGAAATATCAAACGTTCCTCCACCCAAATCATAAACTGCATATATTCCGCTATTGTTATTCTTTTCAATGGAGTAAGAAAGCGCAGCAGCAGTTGGCTCATTAATAAGACGAAGCACTTCTATGCCAGCAAGCTTTGCCGCATATTTAGTTGCATTACGCGCTGAATCATCAAAATAGGCTGGCACAGTGATAACCGCTTTTTGTACCCTGAGACCTGTGGATTTTTTTACTCTTACGCATAAAGCTTTTAATATCTCAGCAGAAATTTCAACAGGAGTGAGATATTTCTCCTCTGCACATTTTACTCTGATAACTTTTCCACTTTCGTGGTCTATTTCAAAATTGATAGTCTCTTTATTCAATTCCTCAATGCTTTTACCCATTAGTCGTTTTATTGAGTAGATTGCTTTTGTATCTACATCATAGCCGGTTTTTAACGTATTATTTTCATATGAAATAACAGAAGGCAGTAGCTCTCTTCCTTGCTCATCTTTAAATATTTCCAGATTACCGGTTTTGTTCACCATGGCAATTAAAGAGTTGGTAGTCCCAAGATCTATCCCAAAAACTACTTTATCAGGGTTATGTCTGTTTGGCTCAGAAATTTGAATTGGCTGCATTTTTCTTTACCTCCTCAAATGACTTGTATAAATATTTTAATCTTAAAACTTGTTTGGCAGCTTCATTATTTTTTTTTTTAGCGAAAGCATTAGTTAGATTTTTAATACATTCTTTTATTCTTTTGTCGATCATTCTACTTGCAAATTGAAGGTCGTCACAATCCAATAGATATTCCCTTATCTCAATAGATTCATTCAATGTTTCAGAATTTGGGTGGTCATTTTGACTTTTTACATCAAAAAAATCCAGCAAGTGTTCAGCACGTTTTAGTGGTGATTTTAGCACCTGATAAGCTTTGTTAATATTCATTATGTTTTTAGATTGCCCTTCATTTATATCAGTCCTGCTTAGCTCAATGTATTTCTTCTCTAGCTGATCAATGCCGATATTGAAAGCTGGCTCAATTTCAAATAACGCAAAATAGTTGCTAGACATGAAAGCTTTCTCCACAGCCACATTTTCCTTTTTCATTGGGATTTTTAAAAATAAAACCTGATGAAAATTTTTCTTCTACATAATCCATTTCAGAACCAAGCATAAACATTAGAGATTTTGGATCAATTAGTACTTTAACTTTGTGGCCATCACTGCAGCTTCCTTCGATTACCGACTCAAAAGGACGAATATCATATGCATATTCAATGTCGTATTTTAGACCAGAGCATCCTCTTTGTTTAATTAACACCCTAATACCAATTGCCTTTTCATATCCCTCATCATCCCCAGATTCATATCCTTCATCACTTTCTTCAGTATTTTTTTTGGTATTATCTTTCTGATCCAATAAATACCTTACCCTACCAAGGGCCCTATCTGTTATAGTGATAGGATCTTTGTTCTTTTTTGTAACCCCACTTTCTTTCAAGCATTCACTCATTACAACCTAGTTAATTACTGTAGAATTATTTTCCTCATCTTCCGATTCATATCCTTCATCATCACTCTTGTTTTGTTTGCTTTGATAATCATGAATAGCAGCTTTTATAGCATCTTCAGCAAGAACTGAGCAGTGTATCTTGACTGGAGGCAAAGATAACTCTTGTACTATTTGAGTATTCTTTATCTGTGTAACATCACTAATAGTTCTTCCTTTTATCATTTCTGTTAACAAGGAACTTGAAGCAATCGCAGAACCGCAACCAAAAGTTTTAAATTTTGCATCTTCAATAATACCTTTTTCATTGACTTTTATCTGTAGCTTCATAACATCGCCACATGATGGTGCGCCAACTAATCCAGTGCCAACGTTTGGGTCGTTTTTATCCAGAGAGCCAACATTCCTTGGATTTTCGTAATGATCTAAAATTTTCTCATTATAACTCATAAAACTACCTGTAAACCGCTACCTTATATTATAACACATTTAGGCTGAAAGCCAAAGTATAAATTATATTTGAGTTAGCTCTAGCTAATTTAATCTGGAATTTTAAGCTGTGCCAACTCACTGTTAAGGTTTTTTACCTGACTAGTAAGTATCAAAGAGTTACTTTTTAGGTATTTTTCTACAAGGCTTGCAAGTCTTTTTGGATTGTTCAAATAACTCCACTCGGCTTGCAAAACTTTTATATCACTTTGTACTAAATTAATTTCATTTTTTATTTTTATTAGCTCTCTATTTAATGACTGAACGTGTAGTTTCACTTTAAATAGTCCTATAATGCTAAGAAAAAACAGAGCTATTGAAACGATGCAGAAAGTTTTCATGACAACCTTTCTATAGCTCTTAGTTTTGCTGAACGCGAACGTGGATTTGCTTTTACTTCTTCTTCACTTGCTTTTATTACTTTTTTATTTAAAAGCGAAAATTTCTTGCTATCAGCAGACTTTGGCTCACATAAATCTCTAAAAAAAGTTTTGACTATACGATCTTCTAACGAGTGAAAGGTGACAACAATTAATTTACCATTCTTGTTTAAAATTTCAGATGCAGCTTTAATACCCTTTTCCAGTTCACCCAGTTCGTCATTTACCCATATTCTGATTGCCTGAAATGTTCTGGTTGCAGGATCGATTTTGCTTTTTCCACGAAACACCACAGAACGTATAATTTCTGCGAGCTCAAATGTAGTTTTGATAAGTTTTTTCTTTCGTGCCTTTACTATCGCTCTTGCAACTTTGCGAGAATGACGCTCGCCTCCGTAATTATATATAGTACTTGCAATTTCTTCCTCACGCAAAGCATTGACAAACGTTGAAGCATTTATATGAGAAGAATTATCCATGCTCATATCAAGTGGACCATCGTGCAAAAATGAGAATCCCCTATCTCCGTTGTCAAGCTGCATAGATGAAACTCCAATGTCAAAGACCACCCCATCTATACCTTCAGCCACTCTGTTTGATGTCATTCCAGTATCAAGTAATGGTATGCCGGAAGATGGTTCAATACTGCTTAGTATACTTTTAATATTACTAAATTTTTCAATGAAAAGCTTTATTTTGTCCGGATATTTAGTGTTCAGATCGTCATAAAATTGAGTAACAGCTTCATCTCTATCAATTGCATGTACTTTGCAATCTGCTGAAGCCAATATACCATTACTATATCCCCCAGCTCCAAACGTAGCATCAATATATATCTTGCCATTTTGTGGTGATAGTAGTGATAACATCTCTTTTAATAAAACTGGAGTATGGGTCATCCAAGTAGCCCAAAAGGTGTCATCTGAGTAGAGGACACTGGGATGACAGAAAAGAGGATGCTGAATGATAACCGAATTGCCTTTTTATTTGCGTATATAGATCTTCTCACCAAAATACGATATCTTTATGGGGTTATGTGGGCAATAATAAGAAAATACTGAATATAGTCAATAGTATAAAATATTAAGACTTATATTGTTAATATAATATTCATATAAAGTTCACATTTTTTTTTACATATAATATCAAACTGGCTATAGGAAAATTATGCAGCAAGTGACCAAAGTAATACTATCAAGTTTGATTTGTAACACTTTATTGTGGTACGATCACATGCTCTTTGGTCATTTAGTCAACATAATTGGTGGTGTATTTTTTTCATCAGATGACCAATTAACCAGTGTATTAAAGGCTTTTGGAGTATTTGCAGTAGGTTTTTTAATGAGGCCAATTGGAGCTGCTATATTTGGTCACATTGGCGATAAACATGGAAGGAGAGTTGCTTTATTGCTCTCGATTATATTGATGACTCTATCAACCGTGTTAATCGTTTTTGTGCCAGGCTATCAAAATATTGGAATACTTGCATCAATATTGCTAGTTTGTTTAAGGTTACTGCAGGGTATATCTCTTGGTGGTGAAGCAGGAAATGCACCGTTTTTAATAGAACATGCTCCAAAAAATAAAAAAGGATTTTTTGGAAGCATCGAAGTTTTAAGTGCAATTTTGGGGTCAATATTAAGTCTTATAGTGGTATTAATATGCAAGAAAGTATCTGATTTTGAATCTTGGGGATGGAGGCTACCTTTTATTTTCAGTTTAGGAATGGGATTAGTCAGCATATACATGAGATATATACTTGACGAAAGCCCAGAGTATAAGAAACAAAAAAAACCATCCGAACTGCCACTAAAAGAGTTATTAAGCAATTATAAAAAGCCTTTTCTGATATCAGTGGGAGTGGACATAGTTGAAAATTCATCCCTTTATATATATCTAGTATTTTTCAGTGTGCTTACGGAGAAAGTATCAACAATAAGTACTCATTTTAACCACATAGTGGAAATACTCAGCCAAATTGCGCTCGGAGGATTGGCAATATTGTTTGCAATACTTTCTGACAGAATCGGAAGAGAAAAAGTCATGAAATTTGCATTTATAGCTTTTATAATAGTGAGCTATCCTGTCTTTTCAATGTTACGTAGTGGTGATTATTTACAAACCATCATGGCACACATTCTTTTTATAATTCCAATAGCTGCATCGCTTGGTCCTGTCAGCGCGCTGATGTGTGAATTATTTCCAACAAAGGTACGCTATAGTGGATTTGGTTTATCAAGAAATATAGCCGCTGGATTTTTTGGTGGTCTTGCACCGTTTATATGCACAACAATTATTAAGGTTACAGGACAGGGAACTTCAGCTAGTTTTTACATGATTTTCTGTGCATCAATTGGACTTATTGCTATATTGCAAATTCAAGGAAAAGAAGAGCATTCTTCAAATCATCCAAAAAGCAAAATAGCAGAGGATGGAACCCGGAGGAACTGAACTGTAGAATATGATTAAATAAAGTCAAGAGCTAGCGCTGGCTTTTTACACAAATTAAGCTTGTAAAAATTTTTCCGCATCAAGTGCAGCCATGCATCCTGTTCCAGCTGCAACCACCGCCTGACGATACACTTTATCCTGAACATCACCTGCAGCAAATACTCCTGGCCTACTAGTTAAAGTTGTTCCAGGTTCAGTAATTATATAGCTCTGTTCATCCATATCAATAAAACCTTTAAAAATACCTGTATTTGGTGCATGTCCAATTGCAATAAATACTCCGTCTACCTTCATTTCTTGAATACTTTCAGTTTCGGTTGATTTAATTCTTATGCCGGTAACTTTCTTTGGATTTTCTTCTCCGAGTATTTCTTCCACAGCATGATTCCACATAATTTTTATTTTTTCATTCTTGAAGAGTCGGTCTTGCATTATTTTTTCTGCTCTTAGTGTATTGCGTCTATGTATCAATATAACTTGCTTAGCAAAGCGAGTTAAGAATATTGCTTCTTCAACAGCGGTATTTCCGCCACCGACCACAACTACGACTTTATTCTTAAAAAATGCACCATCACAAGTTGCACAGGCTGAAACTCCATAACCTTGAAATTTCTTTTCACTTTCTAAATCAAGCCATTTTGCTTGTGCACCAGCTGCAATTATAACTGAATTAGAATGGTAATTATTAAAAGTGCCAAAAGACTTAAATTGATATTCATTAGAACCTTCAAGCTGCTCAACACTTTTTATTTCATCATTTACTATTTTTGCCCCAACCTTTTCTGCATGCAACCTCATTTGCTCCATTAGTTCTGGGCCTTGTATTGACACAAAACCAGGATAGTTTTCAACTTCTGTAGTGATTGTAAGCTGGCCACCAGGCTGCATTCCCGTTAGTACAATTGGCTCCAAGTTTGCACGCGCTGCATATATAGCAGCAGAATAACCTGCTGCTCCAGAGCCAATGATTAAAACTTTTGTATTCAATTTATAACTCTTCACTGTGAGAGTTAAGATAATCAGCTACTCCTTCATCGCTTGCTTGCATTGCTGGCTTGCCTTTTTTCCATCCTGCTGGGCAGACTTCACCATGTTCTTTGTTATGTTCAATTGCATCAATAGTCCTAATAAGTTCATCAATGCTACGTCCCAGAGGTAAGTCATTTGTTGACTGATGACGTACAATAAATTTTTCATCTATTATAAAAGTAGCTCTAAGTGCAATTGAATCATCATATAAAATCCCATAATCCCTTGATATAGACTTCTTTATGTCAGAAACCAAAGGATAACTAATTTCACCAATACCGCCTTCCTTAATTGGAGTTTTACGCCAATGACTGTGAGAGAATTTTGAATCCACACTTATTCCTATAACCTCAACGTTACGTTTTGCAAATTCGCTTATTTTATTATTCAATGATATAAGTTCAGTTGGACAGACAAAGGTAAAGTCAAGTGGATAGAAAAAAAGAACAGCATATTTATTTTTTACGTGCTTGCTAAGACAGAAGTCATCAACAACTTTCCCGTCAGAAAGGACGGTAGGAGCAATAAAATCGATAGCAGATTTTGTCACAAGATTCATAACTAACCTATTCATTCTAAAATAACTGTGATTTTACACCTCGATGGATTTGTATGCAAGCCTTCTTTAGTTTTAACACTGTAAAAATTTCTTCAACTGGCTTGATACCAATATATAGCTAAGCTAACAATGGACCGCCGGATATATTGTTTATTACATTGATTTGACCAACCACCCTATTAGTGGGATTAAAATAATTTTCTATAAATTCCTTATATATAGCTGTTAATTTGTGTATGTCATTTACTGCTACGCATTCATTTGCCTGATGTGCAGTTTTATTGATCATACCAAATTCAATCACTGGGCAAAAACCTTTGATAAATGCAGCGTCCGATGTACCACCACTTGTGCTGAACATAGCATCAACATTGGTAACTTTGTTTATCGCATCAAACATAATATCAGTATTTCTATCGGGAACAGACAGAAAAACATCTCTGCTGCTATGCATAGAGAGCTTATAATCACTAGTAACGCTGGAGCACATTGTATCAACAAGCTTATATAAGCCACCTAGCGTTTGTTCATTGTTATACCGAATATTGAAACGTGCAGTGATTAAACCAGGTATTAAATTGCCAGTATTATTTCCAACATCTACGGTGGTAATTTCACAATTTGAAGGTTGAAAATATTTGTTACCAAGATCAAAGGTAGTATTTTTTATTTTACTTAATATAGATATAATTTTATATATTGGATTATCAGCTAAATCTGGGTAAGCAACATGCCCCTGTTTTCCGTAGCACATTAATTCAAATGTTGAAGAACCTCTTCTGCCTATTTTTATGGTATCCCCGAGCTTCTCATCACTGGTTGGCTCGGCAACTATGGAATAATCTATCTTTTTTTGCTTGCTTTCCATCCATTCTAAGACTGCTTTTGTTCCATATTCTTCTGTGCTTTCTTCTGCACTGGTAATCAATGTGCTTATTGAACCATTAAATCGAAATTTTTCTGAAATTAAGTTTACCATAGCAGCAATAAACGCAGCTACTCCACTTTTCATATCAGCTGCCCCTCTTCCATATAACATTCCATTTCTAACTTCTGGCTTAAATGGATCTGATGTCCAGTTCTTTAACTCACCTGGCGGCACAACGTCAACATGCCCAGCAAAACATAGATTTGGTATTCCATTTATATATTTTGCATAGAGATTTTTAACTTTAACTACGCTATCACCAAACTCTAAAATCTTGCAATCAAAACCACTTTTCTTGAGGATTTTTGCTATATATTCTATTGCTCCGCCATCTTGTGGTGTTATGCTTTCAAAGGAAATTAATTTCTTAGTTAACTCTACAGGGTCAATTTTCATGTCAACTTTGAAACACTGATATTGCTATATTGTAAACACTCTATGAATTATTTAAAACAAATATTACACCAAACCAAACACACTTTTACAAAGGAAATAATAGTAGACTATTATCTTGCTGATAATATTCATGAAATATGCAAACAGCATGGAAATAAAGTTTTTTTAGTTGCAGATGATAATACAGCAAAACTTTTAAGTAAAAATGCATTAAATAAAATTTCTCATCAAATTTTGTCATCCCAGTGCGTGACACTGGGATCCAGGTATAAACATATTTGCAAATTATACAATGGGCAGCGGATCCTAGGAACATATATCAAAAACAATGTCCATGATGAAAATAAGATGGATCCCAGTCTCCGCTACTCGGATGACAGGAAAAAAAGCGCTGGAATGACACCAGACAGTGGTGTTATTGCTTCTCTTGAGATTGTAAACTTAGTGAGGAGCGAAGCAAAGGATAGTGATTTAATAGTTGCATTCGGCAGTGGTACTATTAATGACATCTGCAAATACGCAAGTTATCTTGAAGGAAAGGATTACATATCATTTCCAACAGCCGCTTCTATGAATGGATATACCTCTGCAAACGCTTCCATATTAGTGAACGGACATAAAAAATCATTTGAAGCACACCTTCCAAAGGCAATATATATTGACATAAATATACTCACCAATGCACCACTACGTCTTACGTTAAGTGGTTTTGCAGATTTTGTTTGTCGTTCAACAGTACAAGCTGACTGGTTGTTATCTAATTTATTACTTGGTACAGAATATAACGAATTACCATTCTCACTTACACACGACTTAGAACAAATTCTGCTTAGAGACTATATAAAATTTATTGAAAAAGATAGAGATACAATTCTGTTATTAATGGAGGCTCTACTGATTTCAGGACTTGGAATGGTGATTGCAAAGGGTAGTTATTCTGCAAGTCAAGGAGAGCATATGATAGCTCATGCAATGGAAATAGTAACTAAAGATCACTTCTCACTACATGGTGAAAAAGTTGCTGTTACAACTTTAACCATGGCTAATTTGCAGGAAAAAATATTATCAATAAAAAACCCGATTATCAAACCAAGAGCTGTAGATGCAAAGCGCGTAATAGAGTGTTTTAGTAATATCGAATTTGTGAAAATTTTAGAGCAGAAGCAAATTATACAGCAAAAAATTGAAGAGATTATTCGCAAAGAATGGAACAACATTTCCAATTTAATTAAGCAAAATTTACTGCCCGCAAAACGGTTGCAGAAAGTATTTGAAGAGCTATCAATTCCACATTTACCAGAGCACCTTGGTTGGAACAAAGAACAGTATTGCAAAGTGGTCAACCTCGCTTTTGCTACAAGGGATAGATTTACCTTTCTTGACTTGGCTAATTGTATAAAAGGGAGTGAAATTTTGTGAAGAGAAGTTTACCTTAACCAAATGCAAGTGTTTTCACAGACTTCTCAACATGCTCAGGAACTGGAGCAGTAATAGTAATTTTTTTATTGTTTGGCAATGTTAAAGATAAAGAATATGAATGAAGGTGAATTTTATTTGCTATTCCATCAACAAAGGCTTTTCTGCCACCATATTTACCATCACCAAGAATAGGGCAATTTATATGAGCTAAATGTACGCGTAATTGATGGGTTCTGCCAGTGATCGGTTGTAGTTTTAAGTAAGCAACATTATGCTCCAGTTTTGCTATAATTGAAAAACGCGTAGTAGCGTTTTGAGGGGAATTTTCATCAACAACAACTTTTTCTTGACCGGAGATATATTTTTTCACTAATGGATGGTCTATTATTCCCCTGCTTTTACTTGGTATACCAACAGTTAATGCTAAATAAGTTTTCTTGATCTTACGTCCTTTAAATTCTTCCATTAAATACCTTGCAACTTCAGCACTACGCGCAAATATTATCACTCCACTTGTATCTCTATCGAGCCTATGGACAATTTTAAATGTCTCGCCCTCCCTTATTTGATCAAGCAAGTCGCTGATACTAATTTTTACCTTTATACCACCTTGAACAATCACCCCTGCAGGCTTGTTGATAGCTAATATATATTCATCTTCATATAATATATTCTCTTTTAATAGCTCTACTAATTTTTCATTATATTTCCGATCAGAATTAGCATTACCGATGTGATCTAAATACTTCAGTGTTATTGTTTGACCAGAATTTACTCTATCACTGGATTTAGCTTTACAATCATCAACTTTGATTAACCCTCTTCTTAAAGACTTTTCAATTACAGATTGCTTTAGATCGGGAAAAATTCTCCTTATATACCTATCCAACCTGATATCATTTTCGTCTACTAATATGGTTTTTACACTCTGCGTCACTTTTGCTGAGATTTTAAAAGATTATATAGTAGATCCTTTTTGAAATTTTGTCATCTTATCATGAGCCTATAAGAACTAATAGACATTAGCCCCCTTGCGAAACAACGTGAAGCAAATTGCTGATAAAATCTGGTAAGAAATCCCCAGCCCGAAAGGTGTTAAAACCCATGTCTCAAATTCACAATTCCAGCAATAATATTGAATCTCAAGTTGTATTTCTTCTGAAAATCTCTGTAAACATTTGACATTATTTTGAATATTTTTATCTCGCGCATTTTATTTTCCATCCGCATTCTGAACAACACCAAATTTCGATTTTGCTCCTTTCACCCCTCCGTTAGCGGTTTTTGACGGTATTTTTTGTACGGAATCACAACGTTTTTCTGCAATTTCTGCCAACCTTGATAGCCAGAATCGGCATATTTTATGCTATCTTTGGGCAACAATTTTTCCTGTTTTCTTATGCGAAAATCATGCATTCGACCTCGATGTGACTTTGAAATCGACAGAATTTGCCCATTTCCCTCAATCACAATTTCGGTTTTTACCGTGGTTGTTTTCTTTTTTCCGGAATAACTTTTCTTACGTTTTTTGCTGTCTTTCGGCCGCTGTATCGGTTGCTCCGTAACGTCTGCTAAAATTTTTAAATCCTCTCTGGAGTCAGCGTTCTATCTTTTGTAATATTGTCAGACCCGTTAATTGCCTGAAAATATACTGGGTTTTTGCAACTTTTGCGTAACTTATTGCTATTTTACTCTTCTAAAATTTTCATTTTATACACTTTTTAGTGTTTTTCATCTGTTTTTTACTTTTCGCAGGGGGGCTAAAGCCATCCAGAATTGGGATTGGTAAATCAGTTCAGTCTTGTTATTTATAATGTATTGCATTAGTATTAAAGTATTGATCTAAAAAATAGTGATGAATAATATTGTAATTGTCGGTCTTCAGTGGGGTGATGAAGGTAAGGGTAAAATAGTAGATTACCTTTCTGAAAGTGCAGATGTAGTTGTTAGGTTTCAAGGCGGAAATAACGCTGGCCACACCATAGTGGTGAATGACGAAGTATATAAATTAAATTTATTGCCCTCTGCTGTTTTAAGGACGGGTAAAATATCTATAATAGGAAATGGCGTTGTTCTTGATTCACATGCCTTGATTTCAGAAATAGAATCATTAAAAACTAAAGATATAGATATAAATCCGAGCAACTTGATGATATCTGAAAGTTGCCCTCTCATACTGAGTGTACATAAAGACAAGGAAAAGCTATTTGAAGATTTAAATGAAAATCACAAAATCGGCACAACGAATAAAGGCATAGGTCCATGTTATGAAGATAAAGTTGGAAGGAGAGCAATACGTCTTTGCGATTTAGAGAACAGAGATGAGCTAGATAAAAGAGTGGATACTCTTCTGAATTATCATAACGCTATCAGGAAAGGCCTTAATTATAAGATAATTGAAAAAGAGGAAATATTAAAAGAAATTCAAGAAATTTCGAAAAAAATTCTTCAATATAAAAAAACCGTATGGAAAGTGCTAAATGACCTTGTGAAAGAAGGTAAGAGGGTAATATTTGAAGGTGCTCAAGGTACATTTTTAGATATCGACCACGGCACATATCCTTTTGTTACTTCAAGTAACACCGTAGCGTCACAAGCAATAACAGGCTCAGGACTGTCTTCTAATACACATGTGATTGGAGTGGCAAAAGCTTATACAACAAGAGTTGGTAATGGACCATTCCCGAGTGAACAGGAAAATGAAGTGGGTGATAGTTTATTTACTATAGGTAAGGAACTTGGAACGGTAAGTAACAGAAGAAGACGCTGTGGATGGTTTGACGCAGTTTTAGTTCGACAGGCTGTACAGCTCTCTGGAGTTTCAAGTGTTGTATTGACAAAATTGGACATTCTTGATTCTTTTAACACAATAAAAATATGTACTGGGTATAAATATGATGGCATATCATATGATTACTTATCTGCTTCAAATTCGATACAAGAAAGGTTAGAGCCAATATATGAAGAGTTGCCAGGTTGGAAAGAAAATACACAAGGTACGCGATCTAGTGAGGGATTACCTGTTAATTTGATAAAATATATAGAAAGGATAGAGGGGTTAATAGGCGTTCCAATTCATTTAGTTTCAACCAGCCCTAAAAGAGAGGATGTTATAGAACTTAAAAGCTTTGAATTCTTTGGGGGTGTTTGGTATAGCTAGCCGGGACCTACGCATGAAATCAGAAAAAATATAACATGAGATTCAATATTGTTGCCGGAACTGTGAACTTGCGGTACGGGTTTTAACTTACCGTACTTTTGGGTTATCTCATGTTTTAGCTAGTCCAATACTGCTTCGCAGCAGGTCTCTGGAAGTATAGTCTTTCTAAACTAAATGTTAAATCTCAATAATACGGCACTTTTTAAGCTAAATGAAGTTGAATCCTTTTCATAAACTCCTAGCTAAAGCTGGCTCAAATCTTGTATGTACCAGCCAAGACAATACGACGTTCCTTCTATTCCTTCAATTTGTTATACAAGAGGACTTTTCTATGCACAAATCAGCCAAACATTTTATAAACAATGGGCTAATGCTAAGAGTGGGAACACGGAAGTAATATCCATCTTTGATGATTTCTTTATATTCTATATCAAGTTCAACAAGTGTTTCAGAATGCTCAGAAACAAAAGCTATAGGTGTTATAACTACTGGTACATTATCAGCTTTTGCACGTGATAGCTCATTTTCGGTACTTGGTTCAAGCCATTTTACAGGGCCGATTTTGCTTTGATAGCATACTAACCAGTCTAAATTATTTATAGCTAACTTTTGTACTATCAACCTTGCGGTTTCCTCAACCTGCGCAGCATAAGGGTCGCCTTTTTTAATTACACTTAAAGGCAAACTATGAGCTGAAAATAAGACTCTTGGCTTACCAATTTTGCTGGCTAGTTGATAATATTTAGCTATCAGTTCAGTGTGAGCTGCAATGAAATCTTCATTATTATGATAATGATCAATTATTTTTGTATTACACTTTAACCCGTGTTTTTTAGCATTTTTTTGCCAATCTTCGGTAGATGATAAAGTTGTAGTAGTTGAATATTGAGGATATAGCGGTAATAAAATTACTTCATCAGGACCAAATTGTTTTACACTTTGTACAACTTCATCAGCAAAGGGATGCCAGTAACGCATACAAATAAATACTTTAGCTAGGTCTGGTGTCATTCCAGTACTTGATACTGGAATCCAGTTTTTTTTTCTAGATCCCAGTGTTGAGCTACTTTGATGAGAAAGAAGAAGATCATTAAGCATTTTTTCTAGCGCTTCTGCCTGCATCTCTGTATTTTCCAAAATTGGTGATTTACCCCCTATTTCTTCGTATATCTTTTGTGCAGTACTTTCTCGCCTAGCAGAGATGAACTTAGCCAATAAAAAGCGAAAAGGATTTGATAGGTTGATTATTCTTTTATCATAGAAAAGGTTAAACAAAAACGGACGAACTGCACTGAGCGAATCTGGCCCGCCAAGATTAAATAAAATTACTGCCGTTTTCACTGTGAAATACAACCGCCACAAGCCTTAGGATTACCTATAAATTCAGCTACAGGCTCGTCAAATCTACTTATAGGAACTACATTTCTTGCGCTAGCATACAATAAATGACCTGACTTTTGTAAACTACTTATCGTATCCTTAAAGCTTCTATCACAAACCATATCAACAAAGAGATTTAGTACTGCTTCAAGTAATTCAACAGCAGCTAGAGAAAATAATATACAACTTTGCAAAACCTTGAGTGGAAAGGTTAAAAGTTTCACTAAGAAAGATGTACTATTCTTCTCGCTTAATAATTGTCCTTGCTCTGGTGAATTATACTGAATATGCTTTCTATCTTTATTAAAAATAGGATAAGCGATATCGTTATCTCTGAATGCTGTGTCGATTTGTTCTTGAGTATATTTATCATATTTGTGTATCAGGTTTTCACGCAGATTAAAACTTCTCACAATAAAACACGTAGCCACCATCAAAGTAGCACATATCAATGCGCATTGAAGAAGACCTATACCTGGTATCATAGTTGGTAGTGCGAAGCATACAAATGGCACTATGGTAATCATCTCAATAAATGGAATAATGTTTCTTTTCATTGCAAAAGCAGCACCTTTCTTTAAAAATCTATATGGGTTATATTTTTTTTCTCTCACTTCTGCTTCAGCAACACTATCTTCATTTAGGCAAGCTTGAACTGTTTTGATTTTTGGCCCGTTGTCTTCTTGATTATTGTTTTTCCTAAGCATGTATTCACACAAGCTATACTCTAAATAACTTAAGCAGGCTAAACTAAAAGTCAAAGATCCTTTTGCTCCACAAAAAATTGATGTTTTAAAGATGTTTACTAATTTTTTAGCAGTCAAATTTTGTTGATTGGTAGTATTATTAGTTTTTTTACAACAACCAGCCACATTAGCCCCTATAATATTTTATATGCAAATATATTGTAGTCAAAAAATCACTTTTGTAGAACAAAAATTTCCAGTAGTATCAACTTATAGACACATTCAAGGAAATAAAATGGCAATTGAGAAGACACTTTCGATATTAAAACCAGACGCAGTTAGACATAATATTACTGGCAAAATAAACTCTTATATTGAAAATTCTGGGCTGAAAATCATAGCGCAAAAGATGATGTTACTCACAAAAAAACAAGCAGAGCGGTTTTATGAAATTCACAAGGATAGGCCTTTTTTTGGAGAGTTAGTCGAATTTATGACTTCTGGTCCTGTAATTATTCAAGTTTTAGAGGGTGGAGATGCTATAAGTAAATACAGGAAAATCATGGGAGCTACTGACCCAAAACAAGCGGATAAGGGTACAATCAGAGGCGATTTTGCTGATGATATCAGCGAAAATAGAGTGCATGGTTCTGATAGTATAGAAAACGCTCATAGGGAGATAGCTTTCTTCTTTGCTGAATGTGAGTTATAACAGGCGATTACCTTGTAACCGCTCACACAATGGCGTTAACTTAAGGGACTTTATTAGCAAACTCTCTTAATAGTTTTTGCCCTAAATAAAACTGAAAGATTTATCAGTAATTTAATCTGGGTTCCAAGGCCCTTGTGATGTAAAGCGGTGCACATAACTAAATTTGCCCGAAATTCTTGTATAGCTCTTCTCTCAACAATCAGAATGATTCATGAGAAGGCAGAATCAACAGCCAGGCGGAAAGATTTAAAGATAGGGATATTTTGCCTTCACTGCCATTAAGTTAAGAGAAAAGGATGGACTATATTAATAAATCAAGTAAAATTCCTAAACTTAAAGGAAAAATAATATGAGTAAAAAAAACAATAATCGAATTCATAAAAAATAAATTGATAAGTTTAAACTTTATAAATGATCACAAAGTATCACCAAAAGACTTTCTACGAAAAAGAAAATTGCCTTTTATTGATGTATTCATTTTGATTTTCAGAAAAAGTGTGAAATCATTACAAGTGATGCTCAATGAATTTATTCTGTACACGATGAGAGATTATACAGTTACTGCAAGTGCTTTTACCCAAGTAAGACAGAAGCTAAAGTATACTGCATTTTCAGAACTTAATGATGATGTAGTTTCCCTATATTACCAGGATCAGGAGTTTAAAACTCACCATGGTTTCAGGGTACTTGCATTTGATGCTTCTATATTAATTCTACCAAAAAGTGATGAGGTAATAGAGTAGTTTGGCTTAAGAGCAGTATGGAATGGAGTTCAGAGGTTTGAAGATTATACAAGTGCAACCTTTGAAGCTTGTTATGATGTGCTAAATAATATTGCAATAAAATCGGTGTTAAGTAGAGGTGACAGTTATGAAGTTGATTTAGCAACCGATATGCTTGAAAGCCTCAGTTCAGATGACTTACTAATCTGTGATAGAGGGTATGTATCTTATCGATTTATTGCCGAGCTTACGGAAAGGAAAATTAATTATGTAATTCGTTGTCCAAGTTCATCTTTTAGTGAAGTAAACGATATGTTTAAGCCGGGCAGTCCCTCTAGTACAATAGCAGTAGCTACTGCACCTATTAAAGTGGCAAGGCAGCTAAGAAAGCTAGGATTACCTGATGAAATGGAATTTAGGCTAGTTAAAATCATACTTTCCTCTGGTGAAATTGAAGTGCTAATTACATCATTATTAGATGAGCAGCAATTTAAGGTTGAGGAATTTGAAGAGTTATACTACTTACGTTGGGGAATAGAAACATTTTTTTCTAAACTCAAAGGAAGGTTAGGCTTAGAGAATTTTACAGGTAAAAGTGTTGAAACTATTAAGCAGGATTTTTGGTCAACCATTTTTATTAGCAACCTAGAAAGTATTATGACAGAAGATGTAGAAGAGGCATTGAATGCAGACCTAGCTGATAGTAAGCTTGAAAAAAGCATTAATAAATCTGTTTCATTTAATGCAATTAAAAACTTAGCTTTCGATATTTTTTCTACAGAATCGGACATGGATTGCGTTATGGAGCAATTATCTAAGTTATTTTTAACAAACACTTTAGTTGTAAGGAAGGGGAGGAAAGTTGATCTTCATAAGATATCTGATGTTCGTTCACTCAATTACCAAAAAAGGGCTAGAAAACACGTATTTTGAATACTACCCTACTCATTTCTGAAAGACAGTATTCCTGGAGCAACTTTTGTCAAATCTTCTGTAAAATGACTTTTAAATAAGCTATTTCTTAACTAATTTACATCTAAGAGTTTATCTACTTTAAAGTTTGCTCTATTTTGTTTTAGCATTTGCCATAACTCCTTAATCACTACAAACTTTTTTGTTCAATTTTTAGCCATTCCTTCCTTAACTTAATGGCAGTGAGGTTTTATTACACCTTCTGTTCGTGATAAATCACTGATTTCTTCATCATCACCTGAGTTTAAACTTTCTATGCTTAATGATAAGCTACTGCTTCTACTTGTTAGTAACTCCACGCTTTCTTCAAGACTATCTTGAGCTTTTTTAGGACTTGATCCAGGAGAATATATGCCACTATCTGCATCGTTGTCAGGTAGGCTTGGCCTTACAGGTGATTGTGATAAGGCTAGTGGTACTGCTTGTGTAACACCATCTATTAAAATTAACTTTAAATCGTCTCTATCTATTGATGATTGTAAATCGTTTCCACCTGGCCAATGCAATTCAGTACCTTTGTGATCGGTTGTCTCCGCAATATCTTGTAGTGTTTCACCGTCTTCATCTGTAGCTTCCAGAGCATTTGGCATAACTGTTTTATCATCTTGTTCTCCGCCTTTATTAATACCAATAGATGGACTTGACTTACTTAACAACTTACTCATCTCTGATCTCTCAACTTTTGTGAGATCGTTTAATGTTCTACTCATACGACGGTTCAAATTTATAACACGTGGTGCTACCGATTGTGGTACAATTTGTTGTTTTTGTGGTAAGTTCGCATCAGCTTTTTGACTTACACTAAAAATCTTCTTTTTTTCACGTGCATTATCTACGACTTCTAGAAATTCTTTATTATCCTTATCCTCAGCTATTTGATAAGCAGTCTTTCCTTTACTGCCAGCTTTAATATCAGCTGCTTCGTTTACTAAGTCTATAATCTCACTATTCTTACCTGAATTGATTTCTTCGTTTATTGTTTCGCGGTTATTTCTTACTAAATATATGACATTATAAGGGAGTTTTTTTTTGATAGCTTTTTTCAATTCTGACTGAATGTCTCCTATAGTCATTGTTTTTGCTGCTATCACTTTTTGAAGCGTACTCGGACTTCCAGTATAGCTACGAAGTGTAACAGAGTTATCTCCTTCTCCACTATCTATTTTACTAGCAACTATATCTCTTATGTCTGGTGTTCTTTTACTCAATTTTCTTTTTATAGTTTTCTTTACAGCTTCCAACGTAGCACTCTCCAATACGAAATTAAATGTATTGATACTATCATAAGGTTAAATTTTTATTAAAGTCAACTTCAATATAAACGATTATTAAGTAAATTTTTATATAAGACTATGCTATAGGTGGATTTTTATACAGAATTAAGCTGTTGCTCTCTCTTCGATCACATGACGAAAATGTCTGATTAGCCCTTGCACTGGCCAGGCTGCGGCATCACCAAATGCACAGATGGTATGCCCTTCTATTTGAGTTGTAAGGTCAAGTAATTTGTCTATTTCACCGGGCTTAGTATTTCCTGCTACCATTCTTTTCATAATTCTCCACATCCACCCGGTGCCCTCACGGCATGGTGTGCATTGCCCACAGGATTCATGCATGTAAAAATGCGATAACCTCTCTATTGCAGCGATTATATCAGTTGATTTATCCATTACGATCACAGCTGCTGTACCAAGCCCTGATTGAACTGCCCTTAGTGAGTCAAAATCCATTTCAATGGTATCGCATATAGATTTTGGAATTAATGGCACTGAAGATCCACCTGGTATCACGGCAAGCAAGTTATCCCAGCCACCACGGACTCCACCTGCATATTTTTCAATTAATTCACGCAGTGGAATTCCAAGCTCTTCTTCAACGTTACACGGATTATTTACATGTCCTGAAATGCAAAATATTTTAGTACCAGTATTGTTTTGTTTCCCAAGGGATGCAAACCATTCACCGCCACGTCTTAAGATATCCGGCACCATTGCTATAGTTTCAACGTTGTTTATCGTAGTTGGACAACCAAAAAGTCCAACACCTGCAGGAAATGGAGGCTTCATGCGAGGAAATCCTTTTTTGCCTTCGATTGATTCAAGTTGGGCTGTTTCCTCTCCGCATATATAAGCACCGGCACCTCTGTGAATAAACACATCAAGATCATAGCCTGATTTGCAGGCATTTTTTCCTATTAGACCTTCTTTATAGGCTTCCTCAAGTGCTTCTTTTAAAATTAAATATTCGTTATAAAACTCACCTCTGATATAAACATAAGCAGCCGATGCATTGATCGCTCTGCCAGCTAGCACAATTCCTTCAAGTAATTTGTGCGGTTCATATCGCAATATATCCCTATCTTTACATGTACCAGGTTCTGATTCATCTGCATTTATTACTAAATATGTCGGTTGTTCTTTTGGGCGATTTTTTGGCATGAAACTCCATTTAAGGCCAGTAGGGAATCCAGCTCCTCCCCTGCCCCTTAAACCAGATTTTTTCACTTCATCAATGATTTTTTCTGATCCTAAATTCAGTAGATCTTTAGTTTTCTGCCAAGTGCCACGCTTTTTTGCGCCTTTTAATAAAGGACTTTCTTTGCCGTTTAAATTAGTGAATATTTTATCCTGTGCTTTTAGCATGTTTTTTAAAATTTGTGAGTGATCCCGACGCGATTCGAACGCGTGACCCACTGATTAAAAGTCAGTTGCTCTACCGGCTGAGCTACGGGATCATTTCATTTTTCAGCTATAATGAGTATTAATACAGCTTTTATCTGTTTTAATCAAACTAAAATTTTTATACGCGGTTAAATAAATCGTATAATATACTGCGCTGGTTATAATTTAGTTAAAAAGTATAGGCTTGGTTGTTTAATCCCATAATTTCTGTGCTCATGCCTTGGTAAAACAAGCAATTAAATTAATCATCTCACTATTTAAATCAGAAGGAAGGCTCTTTTTGCGTGTTATATAACAATATAATTCGTGATCATCAAGATCGACTATCTTTTCATATTCAACTAACTCATTCAGAGAAAATTTATTAAGATGTGCTAATGCGAAATATCCCAAAAGTATATCGGTTTCTTTGCAACCTCTATGCCAACTTCTATACATCAATTTTCTTCTAAGCAGTGAGTTATCAGTCATTACAATTAAATTTTCTTTGATTTAAAGATCAAATTAAACGCTTGTCAAGTGAGGTGTGCTTTAATATACTTAATATTTTGTTAAGATTTAAATATACAGGTGGAGTTAATTTCAAGTTTCATTCATCAGCTTGGCGATGGAATACATTATTTTTTGTCATTTGCCTTGATAATTTCTGTTGTAGTGTTTGTACATGAATATGGACATTATATTGTTGCTAAGGCGTGCAAAGTTAAAGTTGAATCTTTTTCTATAGGCTTTGGTCGTGAAATTTTTGCTTTTAATGATAAGTCTGGTACCAGATGGAAATTGAGTGTTTTTCCGCTTGGTGGCTATGTTAAAATGTTAGGTGATGCTAATGCAGCAAGCGTTCCAGCTGATCAACAAAAATTGACTGAAGAAGAAAGATTACATTCGTTTCATACAAAACCGCGTTATCAAAAGGCAGCAGTGGTTTTTGCAGGACCCTTTGCAAACATAATATTTACTGTTATCGCTTTTACAATATTTTTTAGCACGGCAGGCTATTATCGCACTCCACCGGTTATCGGAAATGTAATCGAAGGCAGTGCAGCTGAACAAGCTGGTTTGCTTCCTGGTGACACTATTACGCAAATTAATGAGAATAAAATAAAGTACTTTGAAGATATTTCACGCATCATAATGTCAAACCCTAAGACAAGAATGGAAATTGATTATATCAGAAATAATGAAGAGCGTAGAACTAGCCTTACCCCAATAACAATTGAGGATAAAGACGTTTTTGGTAATATAATAGAGAGAGAAACTATAGGGATTACTTCAGTTAATATGGCGGGGCTCAAGCAGTCATCTTTTCTCGGAGCTGTAAACTTATCAATAAGTGAAACTTACCACACTATGTGCTCAACAGCCAAAGCTGTTTTTCAAATGATTATTGGTAAGAGAAGTGTAAGCGAGTTACGTGGACCAATAACAATAGCAAAATATTCAGGTCAATCAGCTAGGAAGGGGTTTACTATGGTTTTGTATCTTATGGCAGTTATTTCAGCTAGCTTAGCCGTGTTTAATCTACTTCCAATCCCACTATTGGATGGTGGGCATTTATTTTGCTATGCCATAGAAGCAGTTATACGTAGGGATTTAAGCTTGAAATGTCAAAAATATGCAGCTATTTTTGGTGCTTTAGTATTGTTTTTGCTTATGGCAACTGGAATGTCAAATGATATTAGGGATCTTTTTTGAAATAAAATATGAAAAAGCTATTTTATATACTGGTAGTGGTTTTTATTTCTTTTTCTGCCCTGGTTGTTGCTTTAGAAACTGCGGAAAAAGTGCAGGTGAAAGATGTCAAGTGTATTGGTAATGAGCGTGTAAGCAACCAGACAATAGGGTTCTATATAAAACTAAAATCTGGTGATTATGCAAACGACGATGACATAGACTCAATTATAAAAGATCTATATAAAACAAAGTTGTTTGCTAGCGTTAACGCTTATATTGATGAGGAAAAAAATCTAGTAGTAAAAATTCAAGAAAATCCACTGATTAATAAGATCATATTAAAGGGCAATAAGTTATTTAATAGCAAAGAGCTACTAAATAATGTGATTCAGTCAAAATCACTAACTATTTTCACTGAAACAAAGTTGCAAAGCGATTTAATGAATTTGGTTACCACTTATAGGAATAATGGCAAAGTCGGCGTTAAAGTTGAGTATGAGCTGGAAAAGCTTGATAGTAATAGAATCAATCTAATTTTTAAAATAAAAGAAGGCAAAACATCTAGAGTTAAGAATATAAGATTTATAGGAAATAAAAATTTTTCTGAAGGTGAGCTGGAGCAAGTTATTAAAGTTCATAGTAATGACATATTTAGTAAGTTATTTAGAGCCATTTTTAAAGGTAGAGATCATTATTCACCACAACATTTGTTGATTAACACAGAGTTGCTCGACCGTTTTTATTCATCTAAGGGATATATTCAGAATAGCATTCAGCCAATTGCTGAGGTTGATAATAGCAATCAAATAGAGCTAACTTTTTTGATTGATGAAGGACAGCAATATTTATTTGGAAATAATGAAGTTAATATTGAAGCTGAAATTCAAGATGTAAGCTTAAAAGAAGAAATATTGAAATTTACAACAGAAGAGAGCAATAAAATATTCAATAGAGTTAAAATTAATAATACAGCAGAAAAAATAAGTAAGTATTTAAATGAGAAAGGGTATATATTTGCAAAAGTTAATTCAGAATATGCACAGCGTGACAATGTTGTGGATATAACTTACAAAGTATTGCCAGGTAAAAAGATTTATGTAAACCAAATTACAATTGATGGTAATGATCGTACTTTAGATCAAGTGATTAGAAGTAAATTAACTATAGCAGAGGGTGATGCATATAATATATCAGAGATTCAAAAATCACGCAAAAAGCTGATCAGTACTGATTTTTTTGAAACGGTGAAAATAAACAGTTACCCAATCAATGATAGTGCAGTAAATCTTGACTTGAACGTAAAAGAAAAAAGAACTACTGGTTCAGTATCATTATCAGGTGGGTTATCTTATATTAATGAAAAATTTATTAAAATTCTTAAGGTTGATGTAAAAGAGCATAATTTATTTGGCAGCGGTAAAGAGCTTGCTTTTGCTCTTGAAAAAAATGACTACTCGTTTTCAACTAATATAGAGATTGTTGAAAATAATTTTAATGATTCTGATACATCACTTGGTGCTAGTATATTTTATAACACAGACACCAAACCAAATAGTAGCTTTGACAGTTGTGACATGGGATTTTCAACAAAGTTATCATATAAAGTTATAGAAAATTTAACTAATTCGATTCGTTATTCTTATAAGTATAATCACATACACCTGGATGCAGGTAAAGAAACATCTTCTATAATAAAAGACAAGAACAGTGAAAATATAATTTCATCAGTAGGCTATACATTAGCATATAATAAATTAGATAATTTATATGCTCCAAAAGAAGGATATTTATTGCGCCTCAGTCAAGATACCTCGGGACTCGGAGGAAATACAAATTTTATAAAATCCGAATTCTTATCCTTTTATGCACATCCTATATTCACTAAAATTGACGATGACATAACACTGCGCTTTAAAATGGCTGCAGGTTACATTTTTTCTTACACCGATAAGCCATTAAATATTGGCCAGCACTTTTTTAAAGGTGGTAATGAAATTAGAGGATTTGAAATTTCTGGCATTGGCCCAAGAGAAAAAAATGATGATCCAGAAAAGCCAGGCAGCTCACTGGGAGGGAAATTTTATTTTAATTTAACGCAGCAAGTAGATTTTCCACTACCAAAATTATACGATAGTGCTGGTGTTAAAGGCTCAATATTTGTTGACTATGCAACGCTCTTTGGATTAGACTATAAGGATGATAAGTATCAGGATAGTAAGCTTATAAGAGTATCGCCAGGTTTTGGTTTCTCAATGCCTTCCCCTTTTGGAGGTAGGCTTAGACTGGATTTTGGCTTTCCTTTAGTAAAAGAAGATTATGATATAATACCTTCGCCAAATGTTAGGTTTTCTGTCGAAGTGGGGATTTAAATGAAATGTATAAAATTACTTATATTAGTTGTTGGCTTAGTTACTGCTTTAGCTATTTCCTCGTTTGTATTTTTAGGATATAAAGCTTTAGAAGGTAAACATGGTGGTACGTTTAATATGCACACTGCCATTGTTGATAGTGATGAAGTAATTAATAGGTCTCTTGCTTTGCAAAATGTACAACAGCAAATAAAAGAGAAAAATTCTGCATTACAACAGGAGTTTGAAAAAGAATTAGAAAAACTCAAACCATCAAAAGAAGAATTTGATCTTTTGTCAGAAGCGGCTAAAGAAGAAAAGACAGAGGAATTTAACAAGCTCGCTGTAAAAGCTAGAGATGATTATGCTAAAAAAATGTCAAACTTAGAAGAAAGTTATAGAGGTGCAGTAGATAGCATTTTTAATAAAATAAAAGAAATTACTAAAAAAACGGCAGAAAAAAACAACATAGGTTTGGTACTATTTATTTCAAAGAAAAATCAAGTTTTATATTCTATGGATAAAGTTGATCTATCAGACGTGGTATTAAACAATATAAATAAAGAAATGCCAGGGTTTGCTTTAAAAATTGAGAAATAGGCTTAGCATATTATGCAGCTTAACATCAGTGATGTCATAAAAATATTACCACACTCTTACCCATTCCTCTTGGTAGACAGGGTTATAGAATGCGACTCTGGTAAAAGTATAAAAGCGATTAAAAATGTGACATTCAACGAGCCATTTTTTATTGGTCATTTCCCTGGCCATCCGGTAATGCCTGGGGTCTTGATCATTGAAGCACTAGCTCAAGCATCTGCAATATGTGTTCTGAGTGGAGGGATTCAGGATACAATAGAAAATACAGTTGTTTATTTTATGTCCATTGAGAATGCAAAATTCAGAAAACCTGTTACTCCAGGGGATACATTAATCCTTCAATCTAACATTAAAAATGCACGCCTCGGTGCATGCAAGTTTGAATGCGTTGCATATGTGGGAGAAGAAAAGGTTGCAGAAGCAACAATTTTAGCTATGTTACGAAATGTAAAGTAGTGTGTTTTTGAAAGGTTATAGATTAAGATTGTATCTGTCTATAGTGTGAGATGTTAGAGCTAAAATAGCTGAAGATGCAAATAAGGGTTAAAGGAGATTCAAAGGATGTTACTTGTTAAGTAACATCCTTTTTAGGAAGTTGAATAGCTTTAACTATTGGATGGTAGATCTGGAACTATTTGAGGGAACACCTGGTACTTCAGATGCTGGATGTTGAACCTTAGGAAGGTCCGTTTGACTCTTAGGTGGTACTAATTTTTTCAAAGAGCCTGTTAAACTGTTCCATTTCTCACAAAACTCTTTTTGGTTAACTGGCACTTGCGGTCCAGAGTGATTATTTATGTTCCCCATAGAACTGAACTTTTTTGGCGTAGAAGAACCAGCCGAACTCACTCCACTGTCAGTACTAGGTGATTCACTCCGAATTGTAGGTATTTGACCATCTAATGGCAATTGTGGAGCTTTCGGCATTTCACTTCCCTGAAAAGCACTAAAGGAATCTGTGGATACACTGTCACCCATAGCACTTACAAAGGTATCAGTTGAAGCTAAGCTTACAGAGGAATTACTGCGAATTCTAAGTGGTTCATCATAGTCAGGTCCAGTTGATACAGTCTCTACAAATGGATTGAGTCTTTCTGGATAATTCATAGAGCTATTTAAGTTTCCAGAAGAATTACTGCGAGTCATGAAAGCTCTAGGTGGCTTTGGTGGCGTAACTGGAATAGGAACACGAGCTTGAGAAGGGTTACGATTAGCTCTTGTTGTTGCAGTTTTCACTGGAGATGGCTCAGAGAAAATTTGATATCCAATTTTTGTAGTTTTCTTTTTTGCTGACTTACCTCTTATAGGCCATGAAAACCAACTTGATCGCTTCATCTCCTTGTGCTTTTTAGGATTCAACAATTCTGCTGTACTTCCGTTAGTACTTACAGAATTTAGTGAGTTTGATGAACCACTTTTTGGTAAGCTGCTAGTGGGTTGTGCAGGGGCACTTTTACTTCTACCGCGAGTTTTTGCTGCTGTATTATTATGTCTCACAGAAGCATGAAATTTTTCTTCTCTGATAATATCCTTAATTTCATCATAATTCTCATGGAAAATACTATAGATAAAATAACTATCTTTAGGCAATGACCTTTTTGTGAGCAGTTTTTGTAATTTTCCTGTATTTAAGTCATTAACAAACTTTTTCTGACCTTCTAGTTTCTCTATATTTTTAGTCAACTCTTGTATGCCTTCTTCTGCTGCTTTTGTATCTGTTGGCATGATTTTTTTCATTGATTTTAGTAGATCTTTAGATTCATTTATTTTTGAATCTATTTGCGGTATAATTTTTGATCTAATTTCAGAAAGTATACTTTTAACTAACCCAGAATTATTCTCTTCATCAGCAAAAATTCCTTTCATGTCCTTTTTTACGTCATTGGCTTTCTTGAGTTCCTCTGGAGTAAACTTTTTTATTTCGTCTAAATAGTTAGTTTCACCAGCAAGGCGATACAATTTATCTGCTGTAGCATTTGCTGCACGACTTGCACCGCTTCTTAATGAATCCATTAAGTGTTCGCAACCCTCTACTACTTTGTCTTTTGAATACATAAATCCTTTAACTGCTCCCTTTGCAACATACTTGATGCCATCTTTTGTTTTTTTTCCTGACCATTGAATTCCTTGAAACGTTCTTAAAACTGCATTTACAGTAAAAAACAAAGCAAGACCCACTACTGCACCTGTAATAATAAGTGGTAAAATTGGAAGCGCTGTAAAAAATACTGCACCCACTATGCTTACTGCTGCCATTTGTTTCGTTGTAGACCATTTAGAAAAATCTTTTACTGATTTTTGTAATAATTCAGTAAGATTATTTTGTAGTTTTTGTTGTTGAAATCCAGTATCTCTAACAGGATTTGCTTGTTCACTAGGTGACATTTTTAACCTCACTATTAATTAAATATATTATAATTGTATATTCTCGATTCTTAAGTTAGTGTTAAATCTGTTGTCGATATTAGGCCTCTGTTGAAATTCATGTAGACCTATATGAGTTTCGAAAGAGATCTAGTTTTTAACCGTTTATTCCTTAACTTAATGGCAACCTATCGCCTTATAGGCGATGGTTGTTTAGATGGATAATTTGTTTGACATGAGAGACAGTATCTCTGAAATTGTATATCTACATACGTGAAGCTAGTAAATTTAATACATCAAGAACATTAGAAAGGCGGGATTTTAATTGACTTTCATATTCATTCCAATCTTGTATTGTTTTTCTTGCAACACCAGAGTCAATTGCAGCTTTTGCAACAGCAGGAGATATTGTAGAAATTAATCTAGGGTCAAACGGAGTGGGTATTATATACTCACGTCCATAACTCATCTTACGACCACCATAGGCTGCAGATATTTCATCTGGCACTGGCTCACGTGCAAGTTTAGCTATTGCATTTGCTGCTGCTATCTTCATTTCAGCATTTATTGTTGTTGCACGTACGTCGAGCGCTCCTCTAAATATATATGGAAATCCCATTACATTATTAACTTGATTATTGTAATCTGATCTACCAGTTGCAACTATTGCGTCAGGTCGCGCAGACTTGGCAAACTCAGGCCTTACCTCTGGATCAGGGTTAGCAAGGGCAAAAATAATTGGGTCCTTACTCATGCTCTTTAACATCTCTTCATTTAACACATCTTTCGCAGATAACCCAATAAATACATCAGCACTTTTTATCGCATCAAGTAGAGAACGTTCAGAAGTATGAACTGCATATTTTTCTTTCCATTCATTCATATCCTCTTTTTTGCCTGTGTAGATTACTCCTTGTTTGTCACAAAGTACTATGTTTTTCGCTCCCATAGATTTTAATATTTCAAGGCAAGCTATGCCAGCTGCTCCAGCACCGTTCATGATAATTTTAACATCTTCTATTTTTTTATTTATTATATCAAGGGCATTTATCATACCAGCTGCAACTACTACTGCAGTTCCATGCTGATCATCATGGAAGACTGGAATGTTCATCAATTCATTCAGACGTTTCTCTATTATGAAGCAATCCGGGGACTTTATATCCTCAAGATTTATTCCTCCCCAACTTGGCCCAAGGTATCTTACTGCATTAATGAAATCTTCTATATTTTCTGTATCTACCTCTATATCAATAGCGTCGATATCAGCAAAACGCTTAAACAAAACAGCTTTACCTTCCATTACAGGCTTTGAAGCAAGAGAGCCAATATTGCCAAGTCCAAGCACTGCTGTGCCATTTGAAATGACTGCAACGCAGTTGCTTTTTGCGGTGTAATCATAGACTGCCTCAGGGTTTTTAGCTATTTCAAGGCATGGAGCTGCAACCCCAGGAGAGTAAGCAAGCGACAGATCATACTGTGTAGACAAAGGTTTTGTTGGGAGCACAGAAACTTTACCAGGTTTACCGCCTCTATTGTGGTATTTAAGTGCCTCTTGTTTTGTAGTGCTATCTAAATCATCACTCATTATTACGTCCTTATATTTGAGCTCGCGGCCAATAATTTTTTAAGTATATGGAATTTTTATAAATATTCAATTGTAAACTATTAGCTTGTGGACTCTACTCTGCTCCTGTATAAGTCTATCATACTTAGTTCAAATTATATTGAATGCTTAAGAAAAACTTACCTAATTTGCTTACAATCTCACGTGTACTTGCGATACCAGCAATAATATTAAGTTTTTATATAGAAAGTAAATATGCGAATCTAATAACAATATCAATCTTTATATTTGCGTGCATTACAGATTTTTTTGATGGCTATTTAGCACGTGCATGGAAAGTGCAATCAAAATTCGGTAGATTATTTGACCCAATTGCTGATAAATTAGTAGTAGTTTCAACAATAATTATGTTGGTTTACAAGCAAAAAATAAATGATTTCACAATACTACCTTCAATTATAATTGTCTGTAGAGAGATATTAGTCTCAGGCTTACGGGAATTTCTTATAGCTACAAATGTTAGCTTACCTGTAAGCAAAGCTGGAAAAATAAAAACATTTTTGCAGATGGTTGCTGTGGTAGCATTAATAATCGATAACTATGAAGCAACTCAATATATAGGTGAGATTTGTCTATGGATTGCAGCAGTTATCACTATGTGGTCCGGTTATAACTATGTTATGGTTGGTATAAAACAAATTGATTGAATTTCCTGAAAAATGGTTAATATGAATGATTAATATATTAATAATATTGACTAAGTAGTTACAATCCTGTATAATATGCTAGTTCATAAATTCATTGGATTTGTATGACTAGTACCACAAATAGCTTTAAAAATTGGTTTTCTTCTAAGCCTGAAGTAGAAGATTTTTTTCGAGATTTTTGGCCAACAGTCGATAAAGAAGTCAAAAAAGAAAAATTAGAGCAAGAACTATTGTCGCTAAAAGAACGGGAGCGACGTAGACAATACTTATTGCTTGCTACGATGATACCGTTTGCTCTATTCATGGCTACTGAGCTAGAGGCGGTATGTAGCGATCAAATGCTGCTTGGCGTTATAAGTGGTGTACTAAGCCATACCATACTTCCTTTTACAGTCTTATCTCTTCTTTGTACACTATATTTAATTTACAATAATAGAAAGATAGCACAAAAAGAACAAGAATTGGAGAATTTGGAGAATATTGGGAGCGAAGAAGAAGCAAAAAATGTAAAGTATGACTTTTTTAATGATGCAGGTCAGTGCTTAAACTATATTGAGGTTGCAATTACCACATTAACTATCATAGCTGGAGTAATAGGTGAAGTGTCATCATTTGAAGCAGGAGGGGCAGAAGTAGCGGGAGATGCAATCTTTTTTATTGCCAATTTTGTTGCTTTTTTTATAGCTCTGGCTTCTTATATTAAACAGTATAACAAACATGCAGCTGAAGAAGTGAAAAGTCCTAATCCTGATGAAGAGCATACCAAAAAAACTAACAGCAATATGTTTGTAGCAGGATTAACACTTGCTGGTTCTTCTATATTCTTAGTAAGAAGGATAATGTTAATGCTATCAACGTCATCTGCTATTGATCATGCATTAGGGTTAGCAGGTATTGCGCTTTTTATAATTGTACAGGTATTGGTTATACGTGCTTACAGCAAAGAGCTAACTGATGTGAAAGTTAGTGGAAAAGGCGCTTCATTGGGCTTAGGCGTTAATAGTAATACACGAGCAGGAGCAGGAGGAGGAGCAGCTGTTGGAGCGTAACTATGAGAGCCCCAAAAATTTATTAATTTATTCTCAAATTTATAACAGGTTTAAATACCATTAGATAAAACATTAAAATAACAGTTGGAAAAGCTAATAAGCTCAGAATTATCGACAATTTATTCATCTTTTTCACTGCCAAGGTCTTTTAGCATACTATAATTGCCTTTTCTAAATCTGCTTTTTAAAGATGTAACTCCACTTTCGCTAATTCCACTTAAGCTGAGCGCAGCTCCACCTAACTGTAATCCTATCTCAGACGTTTCAGGAATAATTTTACTAGCCCCTAGATCTTTATAAACTTCTACATCACTTAGATCTGGTAGACGTATTATAATATTCACATGTGGAAAACTTGCTGCAACTAAAGAAACAATTTTTTTTATAGTGACCTCATTTTTTATTGAAATAACAAGGGCTTGCGCTCTTTCTATTCCTATTGATTTTAAAATTTCAGGTCTCGTAGCGTCACCAAGATATATAGGAAAACCGTCACTTTTTCCTTCTTTAACTATTTTTGATTGAATATCCACAATAACGTAACTTAAGTGTTCCGCAGTAAGCATTTTTGTTACCATGTATCCAACTCTACCAAATCCAGCAACGATCACATGATTGTGAAGGTCTTGTGTGTCTGTTACCACCGCTTCATCGTCTAAGATTACTTTTTCACTACTTGATGAATTTGCTATCCAATCTCCGAGTCCTGATAAAAGAGGAGTGAAAGCCATTGTTACTGTAGTTAATATCATAAGTATTTGAGCAACATCCTTGTCTAATACTTCCAGTCCACTGGCTAAACGAAATAAAATAAATGCAAACTCACCACCTTGAGCAAGTAATAACCCCGCTTGTATAGCAGGTGCACCCTTAAATCCAAAAAATCTACATAAAATATATATTATGGATGTTTTTAAAACAATAAGGATAATAGATAATAGAGTAATGAGAGGTAATTGATTGAATAGAAGTTGAATATCCATAGACATGCCAACAGTCATAAAAAATAGCCCAAGAAATAAATCCTTGAATGGTAAAACTGCATGTTCTACCGAAAGTCTATGTTCTGTTTCTGCAACTAATAATCCAGCAACGAATGCTCCGAGTGCCATCGATAAATTAAAGTGTTCAGTAACATAAGCTGCTCCAAGTACTATCAAAAGTGTCGTTGCTACAAATATTTCATTACTTTCCATTTTAGCAATAACTGAAAATAGAGGTCTAAGGAGTAGCCTGCCAGCTATGAATATCAACACTAAAGCGATAGCTGCTTGTCCTAATGACTGTCCTAATGAGCTTATAATTCCACCTTCAGAATTGCCACCTAGTATGTTTATAAACACTATCAGAGGGACTACTGCAAAATCCTGTAATAAAAGTACGGCAATGGATAACCTACCTACTTGTGTTGCCTGATGACCTTTTTCTTGTAGAACCTGCAATACCATAGCTGTTGATGACAATGCAAGGCTACCACCGATAACCAGTGCTGTCTTTGAATCTGCCTCAAAAGCACGAGCAACGCACCATATTGCTATTGTTGTAACTATAACTTGAAGAGAACCAAACCCAAATACATGGATGCGCATGGCAATTAATCGTTCAAATGTTAGTTCAAGGCCTATAATAAACAATAAAAAAACTACACCAAATTCTGCAAGATTCTCCATTATTTCAGCTGAGTGTATTAATTCTGACCCGGGAAGATTAATCAATGTTCCAGCAACAAAATAACCAAGTACCGGACTAATATTCATCTTCCAAAATGCTATGACTATGAATACAGCAGCAGAGAGTACAATTATAATATCAAATAAGTGTTGAGAGGTGCTGTGCATAGATTAACCTGCAGAACTAGACCACTTAATTGAACAGCCAATACTAGACTTTTGCTCAGCTGGACAACTACCGGTTTCTGCAACAAATTTCATGGCTTGAAATAAATCACTACTTCCTACCTCATAACTATGGACTTTTTCTTTCTTTGCGTCATTAAAACGTCCACGGTAACAAAGATTTAAATTAGAATTAAAACCAAAAAAGTCAGGAGTACAGACAGCCCCGTATTCTTTAGCTATTTCCTGCATACTATCAATCAGATATGGAAATGCAAACTTATTTTCCTTAGCAAAATTAATCATATTCTCAAAAGCATCTTCCGGATATTCATTTACATCATTTGGCATTATTGCAACAGCATTTACCTGATAGTTTTTTTTCAATAATTCAACATCTTTTACTAAATTGTCAATAATTGACTGAACGTAAGGACAGTGATTGCATATAAACATTACAATAAGACCATTTTTTCCACGACAGTCACTTAAGGTATGGTATTTATTATCCACTCCCAAAAGATTAAAATCCTTTGCAGTAAAATTAAAATCTACTTTGGGTGTATTAAGAGCAACCATGAGCCTATATAAAGTATTACTACATTATATATAATCTATGGTTTTATTATTTTGGTGTCAAACGGTTTCTATGTATACTATTTGTACATTCCTTTTTTGCCTTAATAATTATAAAGCTTATGTTCATAACTTTTGAAGGGATAGATGGTTCCGGTAAAACGACACAGTCCAAGCTACTTGCAGATCATTTTAAACAAATGCGTGGAGAAGATAACGTAGTGCTAACTCGAGAACCAGGAGGCACTGATTTTGCAGAAAAAATAAGAGAAGTATTACTGACAAATAATATTGATCCTATTTCTGAACTCCTATTGCTTATTTCCATGAGATATGAGCATATGAAAAAATTAATATTGCCCGCTCTCGCAGAAGGAAAAATAGTGATATGCGACCGTTTTATTGACTCAACAATTGCATATCAAGGATATGGACTTGGTGTTGACTTGGAGCTAATAAGAAAATTGCACAAGCTATTGGAAATTAAACGCCCAGATGTTACATTCATTTTAGATATTGATGTTGATATTGCACTAAGTAGAGCACAAAATAAAAACAAATATGAAGAAATGGATGTGAATTTTTATAATAAAGTTAGAAAAGGGTTTCAAGAAATAGCTACAAAGGAATCTGATAGATGCTATTTCCTCACTAAAATTGAAACAAAAAACGATAATCAGGTGCACGTTGGCATTATTAATGAGATCACTCGAAAATTACTACATTATTCCACAGAAAAGCCAAAAAAATAAGGGTGAATTCCAAAAACATCTTGTTTGCTCACTAATGGAACTTGGTATAAGATGTACACTCCCAGAGTATAATATATGAGAAGTTACCATCGAAGGAGGAGTTCTGGTTACATGGATATGCCCAAAAAATCTGCTTTGCTAAGAAAATAATTTTAAGCTGCATACCTATCCATGACCACCAAACTCTTACAATAGACTATCCATAAGATAGGAGTAACTTTGTTGGGGCCTCTTACCACCTCTTCAAGTAGTAATACCTGCATCCGTCTGAGGTCCAGCTATTCCTGTCACACTACTATCTGATAATGATTGTATACTTTCAGGCTCATTTTCTCGAACCTCTTGTTTCTTAGTAGAAGCGGTATCTTGTGGTTGCGAGCTTTGCTGATTCTTGGATTGTTCTTCAAGTTTTGTAACAGTCTTGTCACACTCTTTCTGAAGAGAACTATTAGAAACGTAGCTTGGTATTCCAGTAAACAAGACATATCCGACTATAAGCGCAAAAATAGTTAATAAAGATGCCAAAACGAAAGTCGTTTGCTCCTGCTGATAAGTTGGACTCAATTTATCAACAGTAAAGTAGTGAAAAACTCCCAAAGCAACAGCCATTAGAATATAGCCAGAAGAAACCGTAGATATCAGTTGTTTAAAACCTTCACTCCTATAAACATGTTCAAGCTTTCTCTGTACATGTTTTTGACTTAAAGTATCTACTATGACACCATCACTATGCACATATTCACCATTGCTATCTTTCTCTAATAATTTTGCTTGGATTCTTTTATCTGGAAGATCTTTAAGTAAGTCCTTAAGAATATCGTGTTTTTTGGCAAAAGCTGTTACTGTTATAGCATGCTCTCTATATTGATTGCAAAGCTCAAACAACTTCCTTGTCAACTCACTATAAAAATCATTCTGCGATTTTTGTTTTCGTATATGCTCCAAAATTGATTGAGTATGTTTTTCTCTATTGTATGCAATAGCATAAAACATCATAGTTCCTAACCAAGAATCTCTCCCATGCTCTTTATACCGTGTGTTGTTTAATATTGAACTAAGATTTTTATTTTCACGTATTGCGGCACGTAACTCTTCAATTAATTCTTCCTCTTCCTCCATTAAAAAATTTAATTCTTCTTCCTCATCCCCTATTAAAAAAAAAATTTTCATATTTTTCATATCTTGCATATTTTTACCTTAAAGCTAATTATTAATATTTTAATATAAGATGTATAATTAAATATTTCAATTAATTTTTTAATAAAAATTTAAAAATGAAATTGCTAGGTAACTATTTTAAAGTTTATTTTTTTCTTTCATCATCAAGTTTAAAGAGTACGATTGTGGAAATCAAACCTATTGCGACTATTATTAGCGAAAATGGTGCTGCTTCTCTGTAACGCTCATCACTTACAAGCTCATATATCCTGGTTGATATAGTTTCAAAATTAAATGGCCTTATGATTAATGTTGCTGTAAGTTCCTTTATGGTATCCATAAATACAAGCAAGAATCCTGACAGTATGCTTTTCTTGATGAGAGGGATATGAATATTCAGGCATGTGGAAATAGGACCATGACCCATAGTATATGCAGTCCATTCAATTTCATCTGGAGTTTTTTTGAGTCCAGACTCTACTGCTTTAAATGATATGGCAAAAAAACGGAATAGATATGAATAAATCAAGGCACTAATGGTTCCAACTAGGCTGATTTCTACAATATACTCAGTAACGAAAGAGGATATTTTGCTTAAAAATATTATTATGCTGATTGCAATAATTGCATTTGGAATTGCATAGCCCAGAGAAATTAGGCGTGCTATGTTGCTGATTACCTTATTTTTGCGGGCCGTGTATCCAATTATTATTGCAATGCTAATTGAAATTAATGCAGTGATAAATGATAAACTTACACTATTTGCTATTATATTATAGAACCTTGCGTCGTATATGAAAAATCCCTTTTCTATGCTCCAATATATGAGCGGAATAATTGGCAAGATGAAACCTATTAGTATTGGTAATATACACATAACATAAGTAAGGATTAATGGTATAGTGCCACTTATACTACATTTGCTATAATAGTCTGAATTAGTGTTGATTGATGAATAGGATATTCCTTTTTTTTGCAGTCTTTTCTCAAGAGCTATTAACACCGCAACGAAAATCAATTCCCCAACTGCAAGAATAGTAGTTGAATATTTGTCATGCAGTAAAAACCACGTACGATATATTCCTGTTGTAAAAGTATCAATAGCAAGAAACTGTGGTGTGCCAAAATCCGTGATTACTTCCATGAGAACTAAGGACAATCCGGCTATAATTGACGGGCGTATAGATGGTATTATGATACAAAATAAACTGCGTAATGATGAAAAGCCAAGCGTTGATGCAATGGTAACCGAGTTGCTAACATTCTTAAGATTTGAGCGAACTAATATATAAACGTATGGGTATAAACTAAACCCCATTACTAATATTCCACCACTTAGTGACTTTATTTCTGGAAACCAATAATCGCCTTTACTCCACTGGAAAAACTCTCTTAAGCAACTTTGTACTGGACCTGAAAACTCAAGAGTATTTACGTAAACGAACGATATTATATATCCTGGAATCGAGATAGGAAAAAATAAAGCTATCTCAAAAATTCTGCGACCAGGAAACGAAAAAAATGTGGTGAGCCATGCTGGAATTACTCCAAATATAAACGATATGCCTCCCACTCCTATCATCAAAATTAACGTATTCAGTATATACTCAGGAAAAAGTGTACTAATTACCCAATCAGAATTTGCTGAATCTGTAAATAAAATCGATATTAACGATAATATTGGGCAGATGAATAATATACTTACTAAAAATAAGAATACATTTTTAAATATTCTTAAAAACATTAATTGAACTCTATAGTTAATATCAAAATGTTATATGTAAACACTTAAGATATCCAGAAATTATGCGCTATTGATTAATGCCCACTATCTGATCGGTTTCACGCGCTGCTTTTTAGTTCACACGAAGATTAAAATTTTTAATAAAAGTAATAAATTTACTATTTTTTTATGTTAAAAATACACTATATTGCTAATATATTAATAAATATAGGAATATGTATGACTGAAAGAACATATAAATTTAAAAAGGGAGAGCATCCATTAGGTATTTTTTATAATAAGTCAGGAATCGTCGAGAAGACTTTTGCATTATTAATAATTTCAGACGAAGCTATAATTGGTACTGTCCATCCAGAGTATATACATTATCGAGAATCTATTTATAAAGGTATCTTATGGAAGGAAGATTTAACTGGTGGCAGTAATCCTTCATACACCTATCGTAATCCTCATAATCTTTCAGTAGAATTAGGCGAGGATGGACATTTTGTTATTACTCGCGGCAGCAGGACTGATGGCTTTATTCCTTCAATAATAGGAAGAGATCATATGTTATCAATTACAGAATATGGTGAAAGAGTATTCAGTGAATGTCTTACAAGTACACTGGAGCATTATGCACCAGCTGATGACTTTACTAATCACACTTGTGATCAGACAAGTTGTGAAACAGATAAAGAACCATATTCAGCAATGAATTCGGATATATTGTAGGCTCTGTGAACAAAATGCAGTTATGAATAAGATGAGGAAAAAGTAGGAAAAAGTGGTAGTTTAACCATGAATCAATAAAAAAATGGAGAAATTACCAATTTGCTATGCCCTGCCTCTGTTGTTTTGGTATACCCATACTCCTCCCTTGATGGTAACTTCTCATATATAGCTAACTCAGTACCGACTAATAACACCGTCATCCCGCTGCTTGTTAGCAGGATCTACGCTAAGATACAGCGAATAAATCGCGGTATGATGTCGAGAAATCTTACTTATTCCAGTTATATCATACCATCATACTTATGAAAACGGTTGTTTTATAATATACACAATAGGGGTATGATCAGACGGGTTTTCTAATTTGCGCAACCTATCATCTATGTAGCACATTTCTAATTGATCCACAGCTTGTGGTGATAGAAGCATATGATCTATTCTCATTCCTTGATTATTTCTCAATGAATTACCTTGATAATTCCACCAACTAAATTGTTGTAAATTTGGATGGGACATTCTAAATGCGTCTTTAAAGCCGAGATTCAAGATTGCTCTTAACTTCTCACGTTCTTTAATATGAAAGCACACTTGATTATTCAGTAAACTTGGATCAAAGACGTCAATTTCATCCGGTGCAACGTTGTAATCACCAGCTATAATAGTTAACTCTTCATTTTTTAACAAATCACTCATCCGAGTATAGAGACTATCAAGAAACTTAAGTTTATACTCAAATGCATGAGAGTCTGGGCTTTGACCATTTGGAACGTACACACTTCCTACTCTTATATTCTGGCTGTTATGCTTTATTATGCATTCTATGTAACGTGCTTCGTGATAGCCTTCTACAATGTCAATCTTAAATTTTTCTAGTATTGGGTATCTGGATAATATACAAACACCATTTCTTGCAACTTGTCCATAGATGGCATATTCATATTTTAATTCCTCTATCTCTGCATAAGGAAATTGCTCTTCCGTGCATTTTATCTCTTGCAATAAAATTATGTCTATCTGATTATCAACTATAAAGCTACGAAGCTGGGCGGCTCTTTTGCGTATAGAATTTACGTTCCAAGTTGCAATCTTTAGCATCAAGAATCCTTATGAATTATATCAACTAAACTCTCTTGAGTAGGTAACTTGGATGATATAATTTTTTTCCATTTGATCGATTTTAAACTATCAGTGATGTGCTTACTCATAGTATATGCAATTATGTTGTTCGTTACGTGAGATAGCCCACTTTTTAAGACCAAGGAACAGAATATTCGTGCTGTCTGTGCGGAAAAAAAAGCCACGCTATCAATTTTACCATCAAGCAGCAAATTTTTACATCTGTTAGTTAGGCTTCTTTTTATAATTGTCTTATAGAGTACAACCTCTCTTACATTAAAATTTTCATCAGATAGCCTTTTTTTTAAGTCACATGATACTTCTTGTCCTCTTATATATAGAAACTTAATTTCGTTTGAGTAATGAGCTTTTATAAACGCAATCAAACCATCTACATTACTATCGGCTGATATTATGTTAGAAAAACCTAAATCTTTTGCAATTTGCATAGTTGAGTTACCAACTGTAATAATCGAAAGTCCATCTACTTTGCATATGTGACTGAAAGCCTTTACACTATTCTTACTTGTAGATATCACCACATCAAATTCATACGAAGATAGATCAGGGTGCAGGTACCTTATTGTAAATGCCGGTTCTATAAATACTTTATATCCGCACTTTCTCAGTGCGTCTCTTGTATCCAATGAATCTAATAAAGGCCTTGTTAATAAAATAGACTTCAATTCAATCCACTCAAACTCTGTTCTAAATGATACTGAATATAGACAAATTACTAAATAAAAATTTCATCTTTTAGCAGGTTACAATTTTTCACATCACACCTCTTAGAAATACTTGACTTCAAAAATGTTCTAACTTCCTCTCCACTTTTTCTGGGTTAGGTCAGTGCCTTATTTGGTATTGCTATCTTCATCATCCCCATCTTCAAATCCATCATCGTTTTCCTCGTCATCAATGTCCTCCTCGTCATCGAATCCGTAGTCATGCTCTTCTTCAGACTCATTATCGTTAATACCTTCCTCATCATCGAACCCGTCGTTGTTCTCTCCTTCAGGCTCATTATCGTCAATATCTTCCTCGTCATCGAATCCGTCGTCATTATCGTCATCGTCATCGTCTTCACTTTCTTCTTCAGACTCATCATCGTCAATGTCTTCATCGTCCTCATCTTCAAAAATTTCTTCTTCTGATTCATCATGCGCTGCATCTTCCTGATTTTGAGCTTCAGCAGGATAATCAGCAGAGGTAGGCCCTTCTATAGCCTTATTGTCCTCATTATCAACTTGATCTGCCCTAGCAGCAGTAGAGATAACCTTGTTTGGATCATATGGTTCTTGCACAGGTACAAAAGTTTGTTTCATTAGTCTTTTTGTAAAGGTGCTATCACTATAGTACAAAATTTTCTTTGATTTAATTGGAAAAGTCGATTCTATTAAAATTATCTGATCATCGCGTGGCAGCATGATAATTTCCTGAGGTAATAGTAATGCTCTTTGTACCTCAGAAATGTGTAATGACCTTGATGCAGGATTTAAATCTAAAAATTTAGGTTTATTGAGTGATTCTTGTGTTACAGTTTTGTTTCCTATTAGTTGCGATATTAAATTAGCAGTTTCAATGTTATTTGCCGCGAAAGTTATTCTATACGTTGAGTTTGATAAAAAGGAGTTCATTCCTGACTCTTCATATATACCTTTAAGCTGCTCAGTATCTTGAACAATTAGGAATAACCTAACTCTATAACCACGAAAATACGCAATACCTGTCTGAAATTGTTCCATTTTTCCAAGTGTAGGAAACTCGTCCATCAAAAATAATACACCGTATGGCTCGTCACTTTCTGGTATTTTCCTACATAAAAATTCAGTTGCTTGCTGGTAAAAAACCTGCATTAAAGGCCTGAGTCTAGTCAAGTTATCAGGAGTTAAACCAACATAAACTGTGGCTTTTTTCTTTTTAAAATTTAATATATTAAAGTCACTTGTTGCAGTTGCAGTATCGATCAACGGGTTTGCCCACAATTCAAGTGAAGAGTTCATAGTTGATACAACACCAGACCTTTCTTTGTCGGCTTTTTGCAAAAATGCTGCAATATTCATATATCCCACAGGGTGTATTGTTTTACCCATTGTGTCCAAGACAACAGCAAGATTATAAACCACATCATCACTACGCATTGTACGCACAACTTCACCAAAAGACTTAATTTTCTCTGGCGCAGCAAGTAGATATAGTACCACTCCAACAAATAAGCTTCTTGCTTCATTTTGCCAAAAATCTTGTTCAGGCATGATTAGGTTGGCTATTTTTTGCACATCATCAACCATCTGTCCAGGTTTTTCACTAATCCAATCCAGTGGATTATAGCAGTGGCTTACTCCGTCTGGCTGTGCTGGATTCCACACAAATACTTCCTGCTTTTCCTGCTTTCGCCAGCCACTTGTTAACTCATAGTTTTCTAATTTTATGTCATGTACAATTACTGAATCATTCCAAAATAATAAATTAGGAATTACAAAACCAACACCTTTACCAGAACCTGTAGGTGCAAATAGCAAGGCATGCTGAAATCCATCTGCAATAAAGTAGCCCCTTTTATCCTTACCAAGTAACAACCCCCTTTTACTTCTGAGCCCTGCTTTTCGTATATCTTTTTCTGCTGCCCACTTTGAATCCCCATGAAGTGATTCTTTCTTTTGAAACGGCCGCCACTCAATCACCCTCTCTTTTAAATTCCATAGAATGATTATTAAAATAGATATAGGAATAGCAGAAGATCCAATTAATTTGATTTTGAGCTCAAGACTATATAACTCCGGACGGTGCCAACAATGCTGTATATACTCGAAAATTGTTGGCCAAAGGGCTTGAGGAAAAGGTGTCAAGCTAGGGTTGATTGCCTTGAAATCCACAGCATCTGGACCATCAACCGCTAGAAAAAACAATATACCTGACAAATAAAAGCAAAATTCTAGCACGCTAAAAGCTACCACGCCTCCTATTAGAATATTGCGTAAATGATTACCTTGACTCATAAATTACTTCTTCTTGCCATTTATAAATTTAAGCATTTTCGTTTAAAGATCTAGTAAATAATATTTCAGAAATATTTCTTTTCCCTCCGCTGCTCCTTTTTAGCTGAATAACAATATCAATCACATTTCTAATGTATGGTATTATTTGATCTGGAGGAATGCCAAGATTCGCCTGCATAACCATCAATTTTATTTGTTCAAGAGCCATTGCTGGACTATCCGCATGAAGAGTTGATATTGACCCAGGATGACCTGTATTTATCGCCCTAAGAAAACTAAAAGCTTCCGCTCCACGGAGCTCTCCAACTATTATCCTATCTGGCCTTAAACGAAGGCACGCTTCTATCAAATCTTGAGTCGTTACTTTTGCTCTGCCTTGACCTCCTTTGGAAGCAATTAAATGAACTTTATTAGGATGATCATTTAAAACAATTTCTCTTGCATCTTCAACAGTGATAATCCTTTCATCAGCTGGAATAACACGTAAAGTAGCATTGGTAAAAGTGGTTTTACCAGTTGAAGTTCCACCACTAATTATAATGTTTTTCTTATTTATTACAGCGTATTCTAAGAACTCTTTTATTTTTTTTTGTTTGAGTAGTGAGTTCAGATGATGATCCACAGGATTATCAGTCACTTCTGTAACAGTTTGAGAAAAAGCCCCCATTTTCTCGTAATCATCAAGAGCCAATTGCATGCCAGATGGCTTACGAATTGATATGACTACTTTATCAGATTCACATGCTGGAGGAAACACTATTTGTATACGATAACCATTTGGCAGAGTAGCTGAAAGTAGTGGCGCTTCTTCGCTCAATTTTTGCTCTGTTGCTTGTGCAATCAATCTGCTTAGGGATTTTAAATGATTAAGATCAAATGCTTCTATGTGCTCGCATCTTGTTTCTCCTCGATTTTCAATCCATACTTCCTTCGGTTTATTTATTGATATCTCATTTACGCCTTCTTCTTGAAATATGCCTTGTAATGGCTCTAAATATGTATCAAGTGCAGCATAGTTCATTTTATCGATGTAATATTGCTTGTGGAGGAAATACTATATCTTGGTTAACAAACACTTTCAAGGCAGTACCCTGATGAACGTAAATAGTCGGTTTTTTATCTATACTCCTATCAACTATGTCTCGCATATCTTTAGAAAAATCATTAATTGACTTTTCAATTGCAGTCCCATAGACAGATTTGCTTTTTCTCTGAATTTGTCTCAATAGTTGATTTACATCTTCTAGAGTTATACCGACATTATCACTAG